>NZ_KB290939.1:114004-194891 GCF_000318175.2 Selenomonas sp. oral taxon 138 str. F0429
ATCCGAATCCTAACCCCAACCCGAACCCGAATCCGAACCCGAATCCCAACCCGAATCCGAACCCGAATCCAAATCCAACCCCCGGCAATAACGGCTTCGTCCTGCATGAGAACACGAAGTCCCTTGCCGAGACCATGACTGGCACAGCGGCATTTCTCGGTGCGAGCGGCGACCTCATCGCGGGCGGCGGCATGGCGAGCGCCTCAGCCGAGGCAGCGGGCGCGGGCGGATTCGCCCCCTTTGCCGCAGTCGGCGGATCGAGCCTGCGCCACGAGACCGGCTCACACGTCAACGTCCGCGGCATGAATCTCGCCGTCGGCTTCTCCCGTGAGGTCATGCGCGGCAATGACCGCATCCTCTTCGGCCCCATCGTCGAGTACGGGCGCGGCAGCTACGACTCCTACCTCGACGACGGTACGCACGGCGAGGGCAATACCCACTACGTCGGCGGCGGCGCCTTCCTGCGCCAGGAGAAGAAGGGCGGCATGTTCTACGAGGGCAGCCTGCGCTTCGGGCGCATGAGCACGGACTATGAGGCAGACCTTCCCGTCGGAGGGATCACGCGCCGCGCATCCTACGATACGGACGCGAACTACATCGGCGCGCATCTCGGCGTCGGCCACACGGCAAAGGCCGCAAACGGCACCGAGCGCGAGCTCTATCTCCGCTATTTCTACACGCGGCAGAACGGATCGAGCGCGACCCTCTCGACGGGCGACAGCTACGACTTCCACGCCGTCGAGAGCCACCGTCTGCGCACGGGCGCGCGCTGGACGATCCCGCAGGGGAACGGTGCGCTCATCCTCGGCACCTCCCTTCAGTACGAGTTCAAGGGCGATGCGGGCGCGACCTACCACACAGGCGGCTTCTCCTACGATACGCCAAGCCCTTCGCTCAAGGGCCTCTCGGGCAGCCTTGAGCTCGGTTACCGCGCGAACCTCAGCAAGCGTGCCACCGCCGACCTCAGCGTCGAGGGCTGGGCAGGCAAACAGCGCGGCGTCACCTTCAAGGCAGGACTGGACTGGAGATTTTGACGTTCCCGCATTGTTACAAACCAAAAGACCTCCCGCACCATCCTCGGTGCGAGAGGTCTTTGTCTTGACCGAATGCCTTACATCATCTGAGAGACAGCTGCCGCCGTCGCGACGGAGCTCTGCGCCGCCTTCGACATGAGCAGCGGATCCGCGGTCTGCTCGAGTGCCTGATGCTTCATCTTTTGGATCGTTTCGGAGACGAGATCCTTGCCCGCCTCGGGATGCGAGCCGCGCGTCACAATCTGGGAGATGAGCTTCGTCCCCTGATAGATCTGCGTGATGACCGAGCCGTCCGCGAGCACGCGCGTGATGACGGTATCGCCGACCTTCTCCGCCCAGTCGCGTGCCTCTGCCGCCTTGGACTCCTTGAGGTTCTGCAGCATCCGCGCAAATGTGTCGGATGTGTCCTCCTTCGCCGCATGGGTGCGCTGCCCAGATGATGCGGGCACTACTCCACGGCTGCCATAGATTTTCTCGAGTTCCATCGGTTTCCCTCCCTTCGTGCTTCCTGCATGATATTGCTGTCCTTACCTTTACTATCGGAAAAATCCTTCCTTAGTTTAGGGATTTTCCTTGAATCCCCATTGATTTTCCGATAATATAGAATCGTACGAAAGAGGAGATGACGAAAATGAGCGAACTGCTGTCCTTTGGCTCGGACTATCTGGAGGGGGCGCACGCGGAGATCCTGCGGCGGCTCATAGAGACGAATCTGGAGCAGACGGCCGGCTACGGGCTGGACACTTATTCCGATGCGGCGCGGGAGAAGATCCGCAAGATGTGCCGCGCACCGCACGCAGAGATTCACTTCCTGTCGGGCGGCACGCAGGTCAACCGCATCGTGATCTCGGCGCTGCTGCGCCCCTATGAGGGCGTCATTGCCGCCGATACGGGGCATATCACCGTGCACGAGGCGGGCGCAATCGAGTGCGGTGGTCACAAGGTGCTCGCCCTCCCACACACGGACGGAAAGCTCACGGCGGGCGCCATCGAGAAAGCCTTGCGTGCATTTCATGAGGACGCAAACCACGATCACATGGTGCGCCCCGGCATGGTCTACCTCTCGCATCCGACCGAGTACGGCACACTCTACACGATGGACGAGCTTGAGGTCATCAGCGCCATCTGCCGCGCGAATCGGATTCCGCTCTTTCTCGACGGCGCGCGGCTTGCATACGCCCTCGGCTGCCCTGCGAATGAGCTGACGCTCCCCGCCATCGCGCGCCTGTGCGATGCGTTCTACATCGGCGGGACGAAATGCGGTGCACTCTTCGGCGAGGCGGTCGTCTTCCCGAAATCTGATACCGTGCCGCACTTCTTCACCATCGTCAAGCAAAGCGGCGCGCTGCTGGCGAAGGGACGCATCCTCGGCATTCAGTTCGACACACTCTTCACGGACGGGCTCTACGAGCGCGGCGGCGCGCACGCGATCGCCATGGCAGACCGCATCCGCACGGTACTCACGGAGAAGGGCTATGCGCTTGCCTCCGATGCGCCGACGAATCAGATCTTCCTCTCCCTCACCCCGGAGCAGCTCGCCCATCTCTCTGCACACGTCGCGATGGACTTCTGGGAGAAACAGGGCGATACGACCGTCATGCGCATCGCCACGAGCTGGGCGACGCGGGAGGAGGATGTGGAGAGGCTGATTGCACTGCTGTAAACCCGTACGAAGCGCCCCATTGAAAAGTGCAGAAATCTATGCTATAATCGTGATCGAAGCGAAAAGTGGAAAATGATCCGTAGGGGCGCGCAAGCCGCATTCCACCGCTACGATTTTCCAAAACGGCGCAGCCCGCGCCGCACAAGGAGTAGAGGTGATCTACCACGCGATTTTCCGTTCGGAGAGCGCGTTTCGGCAGCAAAATCAGCGCGAAAAACGGACGACTTTCCAAAACGGCTTCTCAGCCCAGATGGGACAAGGGCTGGGGACGACAGAGTCTCAACACATAGAATGCTGCGTGCGGCATTGAAACCCCAGCCACTTAAAATGACCGATGTACTGGTTTAGTCTCAACACATAGAATGCTGCGTGCGGCATGGGACACAAAAAAGCACCTGTCCTACAAAGGCAGGTGCTTTTCATATGCTGAAATTATTGTGTCCGCCGCTCCTTCTCCAGATATACGAGCAGGACGGAGATGTCGGCGGGGGAGACGCCGCTGATGCGCGCCGCCTGTCCGATGGAGCGCGGGCGGATGGCAGCGAGTTTCTCCGCCGCCTCGAGGCGCAGGCTCGTGATGGCACTATAGTCGAGTCCGTCGGGGATGCGGCGGCTCTCGAGCCGCTCCATGCGCGCGATCTGCTCCTCCTGTTTGCGGATGTAGCCGTCGTAGCGCGCCATAATCTCGACTTCTTCTCTGACGTCGTCTGCGAGGGCAGGCAGGTCAAAGAGGGCGGCGAGCTGCGCGTAGTCGCCCTCACGTGAGAGGAGGGCAAAGAGGCTCATGGGAACGCGCAGCGGGGCAATGCCCGCCTCCGCCAGACCTGCTTCGGTCTCCGCGCTCGGGCTGAGTTTCGTACAATCGAGGAGGCGCAGGGTCTCCTCGATCGCGTCCCGCTTCGCCGTAAAACGTGCCCACCGCTCATCGCTGACAAGGCCGATGGAGCGTCCCATCGGTGTGAGGCGCAGATCGGCATTGTCCTGCCGCAGGATGAGGCGGTACTCGGCGCGGCTTGTCATCATGCGGTAGGGCTCGTCCGTCCCCTTCGTGACAAGGTCGTCGATGAGAACGCCGATGTAGCCGTCGCTGCGGCGGAGCACCAGCGGTTCTTCGCCCGTGATTTCGCGCGCGGCGTTCACGCCTGCGATCAAGCCCTGCGCCGCCGCCTCCTCGTAGCCGCTCGTGCCGTTCGCCTGTCCTGCGGAGTAGAGCCCCGCGATGTTCTTCACAGCGAGTGTCGCATCGAGCTGAAGGGGATCAAGGCAGTCGTACTCAATGGCATAGCCAGGGCGCATGATGCGCGCGTGCTCGAGTCCCGGAATGGTCGTGAGGAATGCCTCCTGTACATCGGTCGGCAGACTGGTGGACATGCCCTGCACATAGATCTCATTCGTATGCAGTCCCTCAGGCTCGAGAAAGAGCTGATGGCGCTCCTTGTCCGGAAAGCGCGCAATCTTCGTCTCGACGGACGGACAGTAGCGCGGCCCCGTACCCTCGATGACGCCGTTCGCCATCGGTGCGCGGTGGAGATTTGCGCGAATGACCTCATGCGTCGCCTCGTTCGTATAGGTGAGGTAGCAGGGCGTCTGCTCCGCGGGCATCTCCGTGGTCAGAAAGGAGAAGGCGGGCGCGGCAGGATCGCCCTCCTGTACGCTGGTCTTTGTGAGGTCGAGCGTGCGGCGATCAACGCGCGCGGGCGTGCCCGTCTTGAACCGCATGAGGCGAAGTCCGAGTGCGCGCAGCGAATCCGAGAGTGCCATCGCAGGACGCTGACCGTTCGGCCCGCTGTCGTAGATGGTCTCGCCGAGGATGATGCGCCCGCGCAGATATGTGCCCGTTGCAAGGATGACTGCGCGTGCCGTGATGCGCTCCCCCGTCTCGCAGAGGATGCCCGTAACGCTTGTCTGCCCCTCATGCTCCTCGGTGAGGAGCTGCGTGACGAGGAGCTGCCGCACATCGAGGTTCGCCGTATTCTCGACGGTTTCCTTCATGATACGTTGGTAGAGGAATTTGTCCGACTGCATGCGAAGGGAATGGACGGCGGGACCCTTGCCCGTGTTGAGCAGGCGTCTCTGGATGCTCGCCCTGTCCGCCGCAATCCCCATCTCACCGCCGAGCGCGTCGATCTCGCGGACGAGGTGGCTCTTGCCGGGGCCGCCGACAGACGGATTGCACGGCATCATCGCGATATTGTCCAGCGAGAGTGTGACGATGAGGGTACGCCGAGCCATGCGCGCCGCCGCAAGTGCCGCCTCGACACCTGCATGTCCGGCGCCAATCACGATGATATCATAATCTGTAGTGGTATTCACATCAGGATTCCTTTGGATTATATCACATAAAATATGTTATCTTTGTATTATCTCGATGTTTGATACGCTGTAATCATACTGCCATGCAGCACGCCTAAGCAAACCCTAGTGAAGCAAGCGGAGAATAGCGTTCGACTCGACCCCTGCGGATTTCTTTCGTTCAAGCGAAGCGCGTTTAAGAAGTCCGCAGGTATTTAGGCGAACGAGAACGCGACCGCTTGCGTAACGAGGCGTTTGCGTGGAGTGCTGTTTGTGCATTCAGATCGTTTAACTCACAACCTCGAACTTCACCGGCACCTCGCCGAGCTCCGTCTCCATGCGGCGCCAACGAACCCCTGCGGAGTCAAACATGCGCTTGGAGATCTTGGTCGCCTCGGTCGCGGCGTATTTGTCCGAGAGATAGACGACCTCGCGGATGCCGCTCTGGATGATCGCCTTGCAGCATTCGTTGCACGGGAAGAGGGAGACGTAGATACGGCAGCCCTTCAGTGACGTGCTCGCGTTGAGGATCGCATTGAGCTCGGCATGCACGACGTAGGGGTATTTCTGCTCGGCAAATTCGCCCGTCCGCCCCCACGGGTACTCTCTGTCGTCGCAGCCGTTTGGCATGCCGTTGTAGCCGACGCCGACGATGTGCTTGTCCTCGTTGACAATGCACGCGCCGACCTGCGTGTGCGGGTCCTTGCTGCGGTAGGCAGAGAAGATGGCAACGCCCATGAAGTATTCGTCCCAAGAGATAATCATATCGGTTCCTCACTTGCACAACATATGTTCGTCTGCTATAAATAAAAAGGCACTGCTATCAAATACGGTAGGCGGTTAGGCGTCCCTCATGGAATCAGCCACTCATCTTGACTTATCTTTTGTGCCCTCTCGTCGTCGACAAATCCTCCACATAGCCACCGCTATGCGTCTGGTTTGTCTCCTCGATAGGACAAAAAATCTAAGCCAATCTGAAGCGGCTTCACCCCATGAGGGACGCCTTTTCTCGCCCCCGAAAGGGGGAATATATATGGATACCTATGAGTTCCTATCATTCCTCATAGTATATACCATACTGATTCTATCAGTAAAAAGATAAATGAGAAAACCCCGCCTTGCGCTCCAAATCGTAGGCGGGGAATCTCTCTGTCATAGCGTTAGGGGCGGCCGCCCATCAGCAGTGCCCCTTTTCTATGCCTATTTTACTGCAAACTGCAGATTTCGTCAAGCCTCACACGAGATCCACGCGCAGCACGCCGTCGATTTGGCGCAGGGTGTCTACAATAAATGTGGGCTTTAGATGCTCGCTGTTGTACACCTCGAAGTTGAGGTAGACGCGCCGCTCGCCGCCCGTCTCTGCCTCGTCCTCGTCGGTCTTCACCTTGACGCCGCGCGAGCGCAGGTGCAGATCCTCGATGCAGGCGCTGATGCGCATGATCTGCCCCGGCCGATCGACGGTGTGGATGGAGAGCGAGAGCATGTGGTCGTGGTCGACCCACGCATCGAGGCGCGAGAGATTGCCGAGGATCAGGAAGACGATTGCGGTTGTGACGCCCGCGCTGAGGTAGAAGCCCGCACCAACGGCAAGCCCAACACCTGCGACAACCCAGAGCGTTGCGGCAGTCGTGAGCCCCGTGACGGTCAGCCCCTCCTTCATGATTGCGCCCGCACCGAGAAAGCCGATGCCGCTGACGACCTGCGCTGCGAGACGCGCGGGGTCAGCGTTCGTCCGCCCCTCGACGTTATCGTAGAGCGCCTGCGACATGAGCATGATGAGGCAGGAGCCGAGCGCAACGAGCATATTCGTCCGAAGCCCCGCCGACTTGTGCCGCAACTGCCGCTCGTAGCCGATGATGCCGCCCATCGCGCAGGAGAGCACGAGGCGCAGGCAGATTTCCCATTCTTGCATTGGTAAAAATCCCTCTCTCATGTAGTAAATTGCTAAAATCCACAGCTCGAAAAAGTTATCCCCTGCTGTGTAGAACTCTGTGGATAAATTTGTTTAAAAGCCCGAAAACGCCTTTATCAACAGTCTTTTACACAGTGTGCATAATTTTAGCGAACGATTTTTCAATTTCTGTGGATAATGTGGATAAAATAGTGGATAACCCCATATATTGGATGATTTTCTCCCTCAAATTCTATATTTTGTAGCACACCTTAGGGGATTTGTCCACAGCTTTGTGGAAATCTCCCGCAGATTTTTCCCCTGTTATCCCCGTCGTTTTCCACAGTATGCACAGAAAGGCACCGCCTCAATCTCCGCGCTCCTCCGCACTCCATATATTGTAGGGATGTGCGATCAGTGCGGAATTATAGTAGCGCTTTTCGCCCGTGACCTCCGCGCCCGCCCATGCAGGCAGGACGAAGGTCTCCACCTCAGAGGAGAGCTCGATCTCGGCGATGACAAGTCCCGCGTTCGCGCCGTGGAAGACGTCGACCTCCCAGACATGCCCCGCGACGGTCTCGCGGTAGCGCGTCTTCTCCACGAGCGGCTGCTCGCAGAGCGCAAGCAGCTCCCGCGCCTCCTCTGTGGGGATCTCATACTCGTATTCGAGCCGCGCCGCACCGTGCGTTTCGCTCTTGATCGTGAGGTATCCCCGCATACCTGCGATTCGGATTCGTACGGTTCGCTTCGGATCGCGCGAGAGATAACCCTGAGCCATTGAGATTCCGACGCCCGTCGGTCGGAAATCTTCCTTTACCTTGAATTTTCGTTCGATTTCAACGCCCATGAAGCCGCGTCCTTCCTAGATTCTTATTGAAGTATACCTTGCATATTCCGCGCGTTTGCTATATATTATGTGATACTGAACGGATGAGATTATTTTAGCAGTGCGTGCACAGGAACGCAACCGCACCGCGCTGAATACACATCCGTAGGTAGGGAATCCATCTAAGGGAGGAAAGGATCGATCCCGTTTTGACAACATTACCACCGAAAAGACAATCAACGAAGAAACGCGTCTGGCCGTACGTCCTGCTCGGAACCATCCTCGTCTTTGTCCTCGCTGCCGTCGCGGGCGCGTTTTTCGCGCAGAGCAGCCTGCTCGACCGCGTGCAGAAGGAGCACAAGGAGGAGCTGCTCACGGCAAAGGACAAGGCAACGATCATGATTATGGGGGTCGACGAGCGCGAGGGCGACGTGGGGCGCAGCGATACACTCATGGTCGCGACCATCGACCCTGTAAAGAATGAGGCCTCGCTCCTCTCCATCCCGCGCGACACACGCGTCGCCATCCCGCGCAACGGCTACGACAAGATCAACGCCGCGTACGCCTATGGGGGCGAAAAGCTCACACAGCGTACAGTGGAGGACTTCCTCGGCATACAGATCGACCACTACGTCATCATCAACGTCCACGCCTTTCAGAAGATCGTCGATGCCATCGGCGGCATCGACATCGACGTCGAGAAGCGCATGTACTACGAGGATCCGTGGGATGACGACGGCGGGCTCATCATCGACCTGCGCCCAGGGATGCAGCACATGGACGGCAAGACCGCCGTCACCTACGTGCGCTACCGCGACGAGGAGGGCGACATCGGCCGCGTCAAGCGCCAGCAGAAATTCATGCGCGCCTGCGTCGACGCCGTCACCACACCCGCCATCCTGCCGCGCCTGCCCGCGATCATCTCCAGTGTCATCGACAGCGTAAAAACCGACCTCAGCGTCCGCCAGATGCTCGAGTTCATCGGCACGCTCAAGGAGTCGCAGGCAAAGGGGCTCCGCACCGAGATGGTGCCCGGCCGCCCACTCTACATCGACGAGGTGAGCTACTGGATCCCCGACATGGCTCAGCTGCGGCGCGGCATGGCGAACGCCCTCGGCGTCACCCTCACGAGTACCGAGCGCAGCCGCATGGAGCGCGCCGTGCGTGAGTACGAGGAGTCCATCCCCGCAGACGCCACCGAGCTGCCCGCAGGAGATACCTCCGTCGGACGCGCCGTCAGTGCGGACGAGGCGCTCGATGCGCGGAGCCGCAAAAAGTCCTCCGACAAGGACGATACCGACGCGAAGGACACGCGCAGCAGTACCGACCGCACCCGCACAAACGGGCGCGACACATCGGACGAACGCACCACGCGTCCCGGCCGTGCGAGCGAGACGACAAGCTCCTCCGACACGCGCCACGCAAGCTCGCGTCAGAGCACATCCGACTCCGCCGAACAGCCATCGCAGCGCTCCTCGCGCACAGACAGTGATGCGCCGGCACGCAGCGGCAGCCCCGGCAAAGGGGAGTAGGGCGATAAAAGCCTCCCCCGTCGCCACGGGGGAGGGGGACCATGCGAAGCATGGTGGAAGGGGCGCTTTGGGCGACGTATATTTCTCTATCGTAAGAAAGTCGCGATCGTCACTGGCGCCCCTATCGGCGCACGATGTGCGCCACTTCCCCCGCTCTGGCGGGCGAAGCTCATATACCGTAGGCCAAAGCTGCCCTATCACTATCAGCGTTTTTTAAACAAATCATATATCATCAACATAACAGGGCACTGTACTGTGCATTGCCCAAGGAGAGCAAACGGGAGATTTCCCACAGAAAGGAAGATTCATCATGGCAAGTAAATTTGATGCAGAGGCACTTGAGCTCCACGAGCGCCATCACGGCAAACTCGCGATCACCCCGACCGTCCCCATCGCCACGCGCGACGACCTCAGCCGCGCCTACACGCCGGGCGTCGCGGCACCGTGCCTCGCGATCAAGGATAACCCGGACAAGATCTACGACTACACGACCAAGGGCAACATGGTCGCCGTCGTCACGAACGGCACCGCCGTCCTCGGCCTCGGCAACATCGGCGCGGGCGCAGGTCTCCCCGTCATGGAGGGCAAGTCCATTCTCTTCAAGGGCTTTGCGGGCGTCGACTCCGTCCCCGTCTGCGTGAACAGCCAGAAGGTCGAGGACGTCGTCAAGGTCTGCCAGCTCATCGCCCCCACCTACGGCGGCATCAACCTCGAGGACATCAAGGCGCCCCAGTGCTTTGACATCGAGAACGAGCTCAAGAAGACCCTCGACATCCCCGTCTTCCACGACGACCAGCACGGCACCGCCATCGTCGTCGTCTCCGCGCTTCTCAACGCGTACAAGTACCTCGAAAAGGATCTGCGCACGGCGAAGATCGTCATCAACGGTGCGGGCGCGGCGGGACAGGCAATTGCGCGCCTCCTCTTCTCCTACGGCATCCAGACCGTCGTCCTCTGCGACACCACAGGTGCGGTCTACGAGGGGCGCACGGAGAACATGAACCCGTACAAGGACAGCCTCGCAAAGGTCTCCAACCGTCAGAAGGAAAAGGGCACCCTCGCACAGATTATCAAGGGCAAGGACATCTTCATCGGCGTCTCCGCGCCGGGCAGCCTCACCCCCGAGATGATCAAGAGCATGAATCCGGATCCCGTCATCATGGCGATGGCGAACCCCGTCCCCGAAATCCTGCCCGACGAGGCAAAGGCGGCGGGCGCGCGCATCGTCTGCACGGGTCGCTCCGACTTCCCGAACCAGGTCAACAACCTCCTCGCATTCCCAGGCATCTTCCGCGGTGCGCTCGACGTGCGTGCCAAGGAGATCAACGATAAGATGAAGATCGCCGCCGCAGATGCGATCGCCTCCCTCATCTCCGAGAGCGAGCTCAACGAGACCAACATCATCGCGAGCCCGCTCGACCCGCGCGTTGCGCCCACCGTCGCCGCCGCCGTTGCAAAGGCAGCGCTCGACACCGGCGTCGCACGCCGCACCGACATCACCCCCGAGGACGTCGCCAACCATACGCGCGAGCTTCTGGGGCACGCGGTTGGCTAAATAAATAAAAAGCAGGGACTGCTGTACGAAACATTTGTGCAGCAGTCTTTTTTGTTGGAAAATAGATCAGGAGGGATTTGTATGAAATTCAGCGAGGCTTTGTTGATCCTTGGTAGGAAAATTTCACATTTTGCTGCTGCGGATACCTGCGCACAGGCACAGGCGATTCTTCCTTTGCTTATACCGCTTTAATGGTATATAATGGAGAAACATTCTACAGATAAAGGAAGGTACGTCATGAACGACACGAACGCAGTCACCCCCCGCCGCAAGATTATTCTGAGCGGCATCCAGCCCACCGGCACATTCACCCTCGGCAACTATCTCGGCGCGGTGAAGAACTGGCGGCGGTTGCAGGAAGAGTATGACTGCTATTATTTTGTCGCCGATCTGCACGCGCTGACGGTGTACCACGAGCCTGCTGCACGGCGCAAGGCAAGCCGTGAGGCGTTCGCGCTGCTCCTCGCGTGCGGGCTCGATCCCGACGAGAGCCTCGTCTTCATCCAGAGCCACGTGCCCGCGCACGCGCAGATGGGCTGGATGCTCTCGTGCCTCAGTCCGTTCGGCGATCTCTCGCGCATGACGCAGTTCAAGGACAAGTCGGCGAAGCACCCCGAGGACATCAACGCGGGTCTGTTCACGTACCCCACGCTGATGGCGGGCGACATCCTGCTCTATCAGGCGGACTACGTGCCCGTCGGCGCAGATCAGACGCAGCACCTCGAGTTCACACGAAACATTGCCGCGCGGTTCAACCATGTGTACGGCGAGACGTTCCGCCTGCCCGAGGGCTATTTCCCAAAGGCGGGCGCACGCGTCATGAGCCTGCAGGAGCCGACGGCGAAGATGAGCAAGTCGGACGAGAACGCAAAGGCGACGATTTACATTCTCGACGATGAGAAGACAATCCTCAAGAAATTCAAGTCCGCCGTGACGGACAGCGAGGCGGAGGTCGCGTTCCGTGAGGGCAAGGATGGCATCAACAATCTAATGACGATTTACGCGGCGATCACGGGCAAGTCGATGGAGGAGATCACGGCGGAGTTCGCAGGAAAGGGCTACGGCGACTTCAAGACCACTGTCGGCACGGTGGTCGCCGAGGAGCTGCGCCCGATCCGAGAGAACTACGCGCGGCTGATGGAGGACAAGGCGTATCTCGACGCGGAGATTGCAAAGGGCGCGGAGCGTGCCACGCACATCGCGGAGAAGACGCTGCGCAAGACGATGCGGCGCATGGGGCTCGCCTGATGGGTGCGCATCGTGTGACGCGCGCCGTCATTCTCGCGGCGGGACGCGGGACGCGTCTCGCGCCGCTGACGGATCGCGTGCCGAAGCCGCTCGTGCCCGTGAACGGCACGCCAATTATCACAACCATTCTCGATGCACTTAACGCGGCGGGGATTTCGTCGATTACTATTGTGCGGGGCTACTGCGGGGCGGCGTTTGACGCGCTGCACGCGGCGTATCCGCACCTCGCCTACATCGACAATCTCGACTGGGAGACGGCGAACAATATCTCCTCGATTGCGCTCGCGGGGCGTGAGGGGCTGCTCGAGGACAGCTACGTCATCGAGGGCGATCTCTACCTCGCAAATCCCGCAGTCATCACCCCCACGCAGGAGCACACGAACTACATTGCCTTCCCCGTGGAGGCGACGGACGACTGGTGCTTCGATACGGACGCGGCGGGGAAGATCACACACATCGACACGGCGAGCGACCATCCCTGCCACCAGATGCTCGGTCTCTCCTACTGGACGGCGGAGGACGGACGGCGCCTTGCAGCGTGTGCAAACGAGCTTTACCGCGAGGAACGCTATCGTCAGCTCTACTGGGACGAGATTGCACTGAAATACTATCTGCCCGACTTCTCCGTGCACATCAGGGAGTGCACGCGTGAGGACGTGTGGGAGATCGATACGGTGGAGGAGCTGCGAGCACTCGAGGAGCGGATAAAGAGCGTTTAGTATCGTGGTCGGATGGAATCTCAAATCAGCTTCCCCCGCATCGGCGGGGGAGGCTCAGAAATACGATATCATGGGAATAGAGGGAAACAAAGAATGAAGAAAGTATATACCTGCTTCTGCACCGACATCATCCACGAGGGGCATCGGAACCTCCTGCGTGCGGCGGCGGAGCTCGGCGAGGTCACGGTCGGCGTACTCTCCGATCCGGAGATGGTGCGCTACAACCGCTTTCCGACGAAGACGCTCGAAGAGCGCATGGAGATGATCCGCGTGCTCCCCGAGGTCGCAGAGGTCGTCGTGCAGGAACACATCATGTACGACGAGATCATTGATCGCCTGCGCCCCGACTACGTTGTCCACGGGAGCAACTGGGCGCAGGGACCCGAGTCCTCCATCCGCAAGAACGTATGTGTATGTCTTGCCCGCTATGGCGGCCAGCTCATCGAGCCGCCTTACACGGAGAACGCCGAGGTGCGCAACATCGACTGGCGCATGCGCGAGCAACTCGCAATGCCCGAGGCGAGGCGCGGGAGACTCCGCCGCCTCCTTGCGATCGTGCCGATCGTCAAGACGATCGAGGTGCACAACGGGCTAACGGGGCTGATCGCCGAGAAAACCGTTGTGGAGAACGACGGCGGTCTCGACCAGTTCGACGCCATGTGGGTCTCAAGCCTCTGTGACTCGACCGCGCGCGGCAAGCCCGACATTGAGCTGGTCGACCTCTCCGACCGCATCCAGACCATCAATGAGGTCATGGATGTCACGACGAAGCCCATCATCCTCGACATGGACACGGGCGGCACAGCGGAGCATTTTGCCTACAACGTCCGCACCCTCGAGCGCCTCGGGGTCTCTGCCGTCATCATCGAGGACAAGACGGGCGCGAAGCGCAACTCCCTCTTCGGCACGGAGGTCGCACAGACACAGGACACGATCGAAAACTTCTCCGAGAAGATCGCGGCGGGCAAAGCAGCCCAGCGTACTGAGGAGTTCATGATCATCGCGCGCATCGAGAGCCTGATCCTCGAAAAGGGGCTCGACGATGCCCTCGCACGCGCGGAGGGCTACGTTGCAGCGGGCGCAGACGGCATCATGATCCACTCGCGCGCAAAGAGCCCCGACGAGGTCATCGCATTCTGCGACAGCTTCCGTGCGAAGCATCCGAACATCCCCATTGTCGCCGTACCCTCCTCCTACAACACGATCACAGAGGCAGAGCTCGCGGCGCACGGCGTGCGCATCGTCATCTACGCGAACCAGCTCACGCGCAGTGCCTTCCCCGCGATGGAGAACGCGGCGCGCTCCATCCTCACGCACCACCGCGCACACGAGATCGACAGCACGCTGCTGCCGATCAAGGACATCATTCGACTGATTGAGGTAATGTAATTGGGAAACAAATGGAAAGAGATCTGGAATCGCAGGAGGCCCCTCACAGGCGAACTCGACGGCGACTGGGAGCACGTTTATCTCGAGCTGAAACGGCTCAACGGCTACGATGTGATGGGGGAGGGTGTTCCCTTGGATGCCTTTCTCAACTTCAACGCGGGGCTGATGGAACTCCTCGACCTCACACCGGGCAAGAGCGTCTATGAGGTCGGCTGCGGTGCGGGCGCGAATATGTACCTCATGCAGCGCGAGGGGATGATTGTCGGCGGCTCGGACTACGCCGAGGGGCTGGTCGAGACGGCGCAGCGTGTTGTGCCCGAAGCGCGCGAGCTGGCGGCAATGGAAGCGGCGGACATCCCGACGGAGGAGAAGTACGATGCCGTCTATTCCTGTGGCGTCTTCTCCTATTTCCCCGATCACGCCTATGCGACCCGCGTGCTCGAGCGTATGCTCGAAAAGTCGCGGCACGCCGTCGGCATCACGGAGCTGCACGACCGTGCGAAACGGCAGGACTATCTCACGTTCCGCCGCGCGAACATTCCAAACTACGATGAACGCTATGAGGGTCTCGGCCGCCTTTTCTTCCGCAGAGAGTTCTTCGAGGACTTTGCACGGGAACACGATCTGCGGATCGTCTTCCCCGCCCTCCGGATGGCGGACTACTGGAACACGCCGTTTATCTTCACCTGCTTTATGTATCGGAAGTGACCTATGGACATCAAACGCAACATCCTCCTCAACCCCGGTCCCGCGACCACGACCGATACGGTCAAGCGTGCGCAGCTCGTCCCCGACATCTGCCCGCGTGAGCGTGAATTCGGCGAGCTCATGCGGGAGCTGGGCACAGATCTCCTCAAGGTCGTCCACGCAAACGAAACGGAGTGGACGACCGTCCTTTTCTGCGGCTCGGGTACGATCTGCATGGACGCGTGCGTCAGCTCGCTCATCCCCGCTGACGGAAAGCTCCTCATTGTCAACAACGGAGCCTATTCCGCACGTGCAGCAGAGATGGCGCGCGCCTACAGCGTGCCGCACATCGACCTGAAATTCCCAATCGACGGGCTGCCCGATCTCGCCGAGGTCGAACGGACACTCGTCGAAAATCCTGACATCTCCGCCGTCTACACGACGCATCAGGAGACGGGCACGGGCATCCTCAATCCCGTGCGTGAGATCGGCACGCTTGCCCATGCGCACTGCGCAATCATGATTGCAGACACGATCTCGACCTATGCAATGATTCCATTCAGCGCAGACGAGATGAATATTGATGTCTGTATGTCGTCGGCACAAAAGGGAATCCAAGGAATGACGGGGCTGTCCTTTGTAATCGCGCGAAAATCCGTCCTCGATGCGGCAAAGGCATATCCCGTGCGCTCCTACTACACGAATCTCGTCATGCAGTACGAGGGATTCGAGCAGACGGGCGAGATGCGCTTCACCCCGCCCGTGCAGACCGTGTACGCGGCAAGGCGCGCACTCGCGGAGTACTTCGCCGAGGGAGAGACAAAGAAGTGGACACGCCACACGCGCACGATTGACGCCATCCACGCAGGGCTTGCACGGCTCGGTCTCACGGAGGTCATCCCGCGCGAGCTCCAGTCGGGACTGGTGGTCGCTGTTGCATATCCGTCGGCGGACTTTGACTTCACGCGCGTGCACGATTACTGTTACGAACGCGGCTATACGATCTATCCGGGCAAGATGCAGTCTGCATCGACGTTCCGCCTCTGCGCGCTTGGTGCGATTGACGAGGCGGATATTCATGGCTTCTTCCGTGTATTCGAGGAAGCGCTGAACGCGTAATCCATGTGAGGGGATAGGGAGAAATGCAGGACGATTTTACGGTATTCTGGCACAATGATGAGCACGCCTCTGCGCTCTTTTACGATCTTCTTGACCGTTCGGAGCGCGGGGCATACGACGACGATTTCCTCGTGCAGCTTGCCGCCTATCGTCAGGCTGCACCAGATTCAGAACGCGCAGATATCTTCGCTGCACAGTATCTCCTCCACCACGGTGATGCAGAGAATTCAGTCATCTGCGGTGAGCGGGCATATGAGAGACGTCCCCTCAATCTCGAAGTGTGGCGTGTGCTCGCTGCCGGCTACAAAATCTGCGGGCGGGAGCTCGATTCCATTACGATGCAGGGGCGTGCATATGGTCTCTATCTGGGTGCAGATATGGGCGGGATCGACTTCGACCTCAGCCTGACCGAAGAAAATATGAATGAAGCCCTGGGGCGGCTTTCCTTTGCCGTGGGCAAGTGCCTAAATGCACCGATCGCAACGAGCCGTGCCTACTTCATGAATCCGGGGCTGGGCTTTCGTTTCGACGTATTCATCGGCGAGGCGATTCCGATTACGTATCCCGAGGACAGCGCGCGTTTTTGGAGCGCTGTCTATATAGAAAATGCAGGTCTTTCCGACCACAGCTATATGCTCTCTGATGCACGTCACGACAGCTGGCTCTCCCGCTACGGACACCGTGACTTTTTCTTCGATCTGCAAAAGGCGTGCGAGATACGCGGCACGACCGAGATCCAGCTCCCCGAGGGTCGGGAAGCGATTGTCCCCATCGCGGGCACGATGCCGGATCAGAAACTTTCTGTGACAACAGCATCCACAGGAACGCATGACATATATCTGGGCAAGTGGGCATTCAGCTTCTTCCGTCTGAACGAAAATACGCAGCTGCACACCGATGAATCGACGCCATATGCTGTGGGCTCCCCGATTCTGCTCGGGCATAGTCCCGCACGACGAAAAGTGGTGCTGAACATCCTCGTCGACGGCCTTTCCGGAGCGATCGCTCATGCCCACAGCGCCACGCATCTGCCGAATATTTCCAAATTCTTCGCACGCGGCACCGTGTTCACGCAGCATTTTTCGACCTCGGAGCATACGCTCCCGTCATTTCCCGCCATCGAAACAGGATACTATCCCCATCATACGCATCTTTTCAACGTCAATGCCGGCTACGAGCTGCCGCTCAGGATGACGACCACCGCCGAGCAGATGAAGAATCTCGGCTATTACTGCGCAATTCCAATGGGCAGCAATCAAGGGATCTCCCACGGTATTATGCGTGGTTTTGATCGTCTCGTTGTCTCCTCGTGGATTCAGAACTCGGTCGATGGTGTGGACTATGTACTGCGTCAGCTCCGCGCCTTTGACGAGGTCGACCAATACCTCTATCTTGCGGTCAACGACGTGCACCCGTATGACGGCCTCGGCTATAAATTCGACACGAATATCGAGACCCATCTTCCGCTCTCCGACCGCTTCTTCAGCCATACAGAGCGTGAGGCAAGCGTCTTCCTGTCCAGCATGAAAATCTATCAGGAGCAATATCTGGAGCGCATACGGCAGATGGATCAGAACATCGGCCTCCTCCTCGCCTATCTCGAAGAGCATTTCGACGAAGACGAATACCTCGTGAGTATCTATTCGGATCACGGCGTTTCCATATTCAACAAGGTGATCTCCGGCAGCTTGGATATCATCAGTCCGTATGCCACGAGTGCGACGTGGATGATGCGCGGTGCCGGAGTTCCCGAGAGCGTAGTCTCAGACGAGCTGACGAGCATTGTCGACATTTACCCAACGCTCGCCCATCTGTGCGACTTCGCCCCTGCGCGCGATATTGACGGAAATCTTCCCGCCGTATTTGGTGGAAAGGAGCGGGATGCCGTTTACTCCTCCTCGCAGTATCCCGGGCAGACATTCAAGCTCGCCGTACGCACACACGAGTACGCACTCCGCCTCGAAACGCGCGCGCCTGTCGATGAGGACGGGACGGTGGACTTCGTGGGGGCACGGGTCGGGATCTATCCACGGGAACACGAGCTCGAGGAGGACTATGCGGTGGATTCCGCAGAGCTGCGCGCATTCTTCTATCCGCGTGCCCGCGACTTTGTGCAGGAGATTGCAAACAACGGCGAGTTCTGGCCCGCGATGCGCGCTGCACGACCTGAGTGGTTCGGAACGAACCACTAGAGCGATAATACATGAACCAAACGTGGAAAGGGATATCTATGCAGGACGATTGCACGGTGTTCTGGCGCAACAACGAGCGCGCCTCTGCGCTCTTTTACGATCTCCTCGCACGTGCGGAGCGCGGCGCATACGACGATGATTTCCTCGTGCAGCTTGTGGCCTATCGAGAGGAAAGCCCGGACTCCGAGCGCGCAGATATTTTTGCCGCAAAGTATCTGCTCTATCACGGGGATGCAGAAACGGCCGCGCTCTGCGGAGAGCGTTCCTATGCACAACGTCCTGTGAGTCCCGCCGTCTGGGATGTACTCACGCGTTCATACAAGGAGCTTCACCGCTATGTTGACGCCTTGGTGCTTGAGGGCTATATGTGTCAGCTTTTCAATGTACCGGTCCGCATCCACGACTATCCGGGAGCGGCGATCACGAAGGAGGCGTTGGACCGTCTGTCGATATCCATGAGCCGTCCTTCCTTCGCACCGATTGTCACGCGCGTCTCCTATGCTCCGAACGAGGGTCTGACTTCAGTTGAAGGTGTCTTTGCCGGTGAGTTTCTTCCCATCGACCCGCAGATCATGCCGCACTACTATGTCGGCGTTCATGCGGAACAGGGGTTGCAGGGTGATCACGCATGGCAGCTGAGTGTTCTGCAGAATGCCCCGGGGGTGGGTTGTTTTGGTGCAGGCGATTTTACGTTCGATCTCCTGCGCAGCGACCGTATCGGGAAAGAACTGCGTGTGGATATTGCCCACGGGCAGGATGCGGTGCTCCCCATCATCGGCACGGTTCTGCCGACACTCGGTCTGAATGCGCCCCAACACATCCATATGCGCACGCAGACCATGGACCGTTACGGCTGGCTGAATGTGGCGACCCCCAATTTCTATCGTCTGGATGAGCCGACGGATATAGCATCGGATGCCGATCTCATCGTCGGCAAACCGATCTCCGTACGGCACAACCCGGTGCGCCGCCGACTCGTACTGAACATTCTTGCCGACGCCCTCCCGTGGCAGATACTGCGCACAACGTTTGCGGAACAGATGCCGCATACGGCACGCTTCTTTGCGCGCGGTACGATCTTCGATCAACATTTCTCTGTGGCGGAGTACACGTTTCCGGCACTTCCGGCGATTGAAACAGGAATGTACCCGCACCATAATCAGATTTTTAACGACAAGGTTTCCGTTCCCCTCCGCGCAGACTATGTGACGCTCTCAGAACGTCTGAACGATCTGGGCTACGCCACTTCCTCTCTCATGGGGTATGGCGGAGGAATCTATACCGGCGTAACACGCGGCTATGATCGCCTCCTGTGCTCCTGTTACCGCCAGCCGAATTATGAAGCGATGGAGCGCGTCATCCGCCATCTGGAGGGTCTTGGCGCGGGCGATCACTTCATTCACATTCATTCGAGCGATGTACATCCGTGGCCGTCCCCGCTCTTTCAACATCCGACGGCGGCACAGGCGTATCTGCCGCTCACCGCGCGTATGACCGAGCCGATCGGTGCCATCCCCAGCCCGTATCAGCCGCCCACTCCACTGAGTCAGGAGGGGTTCCGGATGGGTGTGCGCACACTTGATCGCTCGCTCGGTATGCTCTTCGCCTATCTGGAGGAGAACTATGCGCCTGAAGAATACCTCATCAGTCTCTACTCCGACCACGGTGTTTCCATCTTCAGTATGCAGCCCTACATTGTTGATCCACTCCTCACAGGTGCGACATGGATGATGCGCGGCGCAGGTGTGCCGGAGGGAGTCGTCGCGGACGAGCTGACGAGTGCGGTGGACATCTACCCGACGCTCGCTCACCTGTTGGATTTTCCCGTGGCTGCAAATGTAGACGGCGTGCTTCCGCGCATCTTCGGCGGGTCAGGACGCGAAATCGCGTTCAGCAACTCGCTCTATCCGACAAAACCCTATGTTCTTGCCGCACGATCCGCGACGCATACATTCTGCTGCGAGACGGAAGAACCGATCGCGATGGACGGCACCGTGGACATCGCAAAGGCAAAGGTTGCCATCTATCCACGCGAACACGAAAAAGAGGAGGGGCATGAGGTCGACAGCGAGGCTCTGCGCGCGTTCTTCTACCCGCGTGTGCGCGAATTCCTGAAGAGGATCGCAAGCAACGGTGAGGTATTCCCCCCTCCACCGGGCAGTGCTATCGGCGACTAAATCCGAACCGGAAAGGAAATCCCATGACAGACGATTTCACGGTATTCTGGCGCAACAATGAGCGCGCATACAATCTCTTTTATGATCTCCTTGAACGCGTGGAGCGCGATGCCTACGACAACGATTTCCTCGCGCGGCTTGCCGCCTATCGGGAGGAATCGCCGGACTCCGAGCGTGCGGATATCTTTGCTGCGCGCTATCTGCTTGTGCAGAACGACGTGGAAAATGCCCGTCTCTGCGCGGAGCGCGCCTCTCGCCGCCGTCCCGTGAACTATGAGATCTGGAAACTGCTCGCAGAGATCTACAGACGACTCGGACGTACAGAGGCTGCACTCACAATGGCCGGCTACGCGTACGGCATCTATCTTTCGCCCGAGCTTTCCGTGCAGTTGACTGAAGATCATTGGCGTGAGGAGCTTGATCGGCTCTCGGTCGCACTCGGCTGTGGCAATTTCGCACCACTCGTCAAGGCACGCGTCTCCATGAATGAAACAGGTCTGAATTTTCAAGGGGATGTCTTTATCGGCGAGCCGCTTCCCCTCACGATGCCGGCGCACCACTCCCGCTTCTGGGTGGCATGCTATACGAACGCCTTCCTTTCAGATCATGCGGTTCTTGTCGAGGAGCTCCGCCATACAGACGTATTCCATGAAAAAATGCACCGTGGCTTCTTCTTCCAGTTACAGCAGGCGAAGGAGGTACGCGGAGCGGTAGAAATCTCCGTCCCTGCAGGAGATGAGGTCATCCTTCCTATTGCGGGTACAGAGCATTTACAGGAACTCAGAATCGAACCGAGGACGATGCCGGCGCAAGCAGCCTATCTCGGCAAATGGGCATTCAGCCATTTCCGTTTGTCCGAATCCGTACGCCTCTCGCCGATGAACGATGCGCCCTATGCCGTGGGGACACCGATCCGCCTCGGGCACAGTCCCGCGCGGAAGAAGCTCGTGCTGAACATCCTCGTGGACGGTCTGCCGTGGAACATTGCGCGTACGCGCTTCTCCGACGGTATGCCGAACATCGCGCGCTTCTTCGCACACGGCGTGATCTTCGATCAGCATTTCTCCACATCCGAATGTACCTATCCTGCATTGCCCGTCATCGAGACAGGACGTTACCCGCATCATACGCAGGTCTTTAATGAGCGCGACAGTCACGAGTTGCCGCTTCCCTTCAAGACGCTCTCAGAGTGTATGGCGGATCTCGGCTACTATGCCACCGCACCGATGGCGACGAATGACAATATCTACTGTGGGGCGATGCGTGGATACAATATGCTGAATATCGCCTCATGGCTGCAACCGTCCGCAGAAATGGTCGACCGTGCGATCATGCAGATGGAGGCATTTCACGAGACGGATCAGTTCCTCTATCTGCATACGAGCGATGTGCATCCATGGAATGCAAAGGGGTTCAAGTTTCATCCCACCGTGGAAACGCAGCTGCCGCTCGCGCAGCGTCTCTTTGAACTGGATGAACACGTTGCAAGCGTCCGCCTGCCGGATCTCCGCATCTATCAGGAACAGTTTTGGCAGAGTCTCCGCCATGTCGACCGCACGATCGGCTATCTGCTCTCTTACATCGAGGAGCATTTTGCGCCGGACGAGTATATCGTAAACCTTTACTCCGATCACGGAAGCTCGGTGTTCTCTGCACCGACGAACGACGTGATCGATGTGATTGGTGAAAATTCGACCCGCGCCACGTGGATGATGCGCGGGGCAGGGATTCCCGAGGGAATCGTTACGCACGAGCTGACAAGCATTGCGGATATCTACCCCACGCTCGGTCATCTCGCGGGCTTCCCTGTCGCTGCCGATATCGACGGCAATCTCCCTGCCGTCTTCGGCGGGAAGAAACGCGACGCCGCCGTCAGTATGTCGATCTTCCCGGGACAGACGTTCAAACTTGCCGTGCGCACGCATGACCACGCTCTGCGCCTCGAAACGCAGGAAGTCGTCGATGAGGACGGAACGGCGGACTTCGCCGATGCAAGGGTGGCGATCTACCCGCGCGCCCACGAGCTTGAGGAGGGCTATGAGGTCGACAGCCCCGATCTACGCGCGTTCTTCTATCCGCGTGCACGCGACTTTGTGCAGGAGATTGCAAACAACGGCGAGTTCTGGCCCGCGATGCGTGCTGCACGACCTGAGTGGTTCGGGGAAAAATCGTGAAAGAGCCTATTTGAGCGAAGGAAAAAGGAGATCACATGACGGACGATTTCACAGTATTTTGGCGTAATGACGAACACGCCTCTACGCTCTTTTACGATCTGCTGACACGCGCGGAGCGGAATGCCTACGACGATGTCTTCCTCACGCAGCTCGCCGCCTATCGGGAGGCAAACGGCGATCCGGTGCATGCGGATGTCTTTGCCGCAGAGTACCTGCTTGCGAATGATGACGCAGAGGGAGCCGTACTCTGCGGTGAGCGTGCCTTCCTCGCCCGCCGCATCGACCACAGTGCGTGGCAGGTGCTCGCGCGTGCCTATCGTGCGCTCGGGCGCTGGGAGGATGCGCTCCTCCTCGATGCGTATACGGCAAAACTGCTGAATCATCCGCTCTCGGCAGAGGATGTCCCGCCGGAGGTGTTCACCGAGGAGGTTCTTGATCGTCTCTCCGTCGCGAGCGGCAAGCCCAGCTATGCACCGTTCGCCATATCCCGTATGACCTATGACGCGGAGCATGGTCTGACCACTGCGTGCACATCCTTCATGGGCGAGTTTCTGCCCCAGCTGACCTCGGATCTACCACCCTACTATGTCGGCGTCTATACGGAGCAGGAGCAGCAGGGAAATAAGGCTTGGCTGCTCGCCCAGATCCACAACGCGGCGGACGTGACTTACTATGTGGGCGGAGATTTCATCTTTGACCTCATCCGCAGCAGGCGTGCCCCGGGCAGAGCAGAGCTCAATCTCTCCCCGGGGCAGTCCGTCGTCCTGCCGCTGCTCGGAACGACCGATTTCCAACAGCTGCGGGTGAAAACGCCGCACATTGACAAGGAGACACCGCTCACAATCGCAACGCCGAACTTCTTCCGTCTCAGTGAGTCGACGGCACTCTCCTCCGATCATAATTTCATTGTCGGCACACCGATCACGGCTCAACACAGTCATACGCGTCGGCCGCTCGTGCTGAATATCCTCGCCGATGCGCTCCCATGGGCGGTCGTTCGTGACAACTTTGCCGAATGGATGCCGAACACGGCACGCTTCTTCGCACGCGGCACCGTCTTTGATCAACATTTCTCCGTGTCCGAGTACACCTATCCCTCACTCCCGACGATTGAAACAGGGATGTACCCGCATCACAACGGAATCTTCAACGACAAGATCACCGTTCCGCTGCGCAGAGAGTTCGTGACGCTCGCAGAGCGTATGCGCGATCTCGGCTATGCGACATCAAATCTCATGGGGGACGGTATCGGGGTCTACAACGAGGTGACGCGCGGCTATGAGCGCCTCATTATCACGGGTTACCGGCAACACGCCTATGAGGGCGTCGAGCGGACGATCCGGCATCTCGAGGGGCTGGGCGACACGGATCAGTTCATCTTCCTCCACACGGCAGATGTACATCCGTGGCCTTATCCACTCTTTCAGATCACGTCGAGCGTACAGGCACGTCTGCCGCTCGCAGAACGGCTCTCGGGTGCTGTGGGCAGTGAGCCGAGCCCCTATATGCGCCGCACAGACCTCAGTATGGAGGCCTGCCGTCAGGGTATCCGGGATCTCGATCGCGCACTGGGGACACTCTATACCTATCTGGAGGAGCACTATGCACCCGATGAGTATCTCGTCAGTCTCTACTCTGACCACGGCGTTCCCATCTTCAGTGAGCATCACTACATTGTCAGTCCCGATCTGACGCATGCTGCGTGGATGATGAGAGGTGCAGGAGTGCCGGAGGGGATCATCTCAGAGGAGCTGACGAGTGCGGTGGACTTCTATCCGACGCTCGCTCATCTCTGCGGCTTCCCCATCGGTGACGATGTTGACGGTGTCCTTCCAAAACTCTTTGGCGGTGCGGGGCGCGAGATCGCATTCAGCAACTCGCTCTATCCGACCAAGAGTTACTGTCTGCGTGCACGTGCAAAGACGCATACCTTCCATCTCGAGACGGGCACGCCCGTCCTCGCGAACGGAACGGTCGATCTCGCACGCTCAGTCTCTGCGATCTATCCGCGGGACTACGAAGGGATTGCAGGATACGAGACAGACAGCCCTGAGCTGCGCGCGTTCTTCTATCCGCGCGTACGAGAATTCCTAAAGGGAATCAGCAACAATGGAGAGATGTTCCCCCTGCCGAAGGAGATATAGATGGCGAATGATTTCAGTGTATTTTGGCAGAACAACGAGCAGGCCTCTGCACTCTTTTACGATCTTATAGCGCGTGCAGAAAAAGAGGCCTACGACGATGATTTCCTCGCACAGCTGGCGGCCTATCGGGAGGCTACGCCCAACTCGGAACGCGCAGATATTTTTGCTGCGCACTATTTGCTTGCGCAGGACGATGTGGAGAGTGCTTGTCTCTGCGCCGAACGCGCATATCAGAAATGTCCCGTAAACTACAAGGTGTGGAAACTGCTCGGTGCGGTCTATGCACGTCTGGGACGGACAACAGATGTACTCACGATGTACGGCTATGCGCACGGCCGGTATCTCACCCCCGATATTCCACCGGAGCTCTTTCTTCGTAGCGGAACAGAGAGCCTGAACCGCCTCTCCGTCGCCACGGGGCTTGGCACGGGCTCCGCTGTCACAGACGCGTGCCGTACTGAATGACGGAGAGCTATATCTGATCCTCGACGCCTTTGTCGGGGAGCATCTGCCCCTCACCCCTCCCACCGCACGCGCTTTCCGGAGTATATGCCGCATATTGCGCGTTTCTTCGCGCAGGGCACGATCTTCGATGAGCATTTCTCCACGTCCGAGTGCACCTATCCGGCTCTGCCTGTGATCGAGACCGGGCGCTATCCCCATCATACACAGGTGTTTAACGAGCGTGATAGCCACGAGATCCCGCTTGATTTCAAGACGCTCTCCGAGTGTATGTCGGATCTTGACTACTATGCCGCCGCACCGATGGGGGCGAGCGACAGCGTCTACTGCAGCGCACTGCGTGGCTACCTGCTGAATGTCGCTGCATGGAAGCTGCCGTCTGCCGAGATGGTAGACCGTGCGATCATGCAGATGGAGGCGTTTCACGAAACAGATCAATTCCTCTATCTCCACACAACGGACGTGCATCCATGGAATGCAAAGGGGTTCAAATTCTATCCGACGCTCGCGCATCTCGCAGGCTTCCCCGTCGCCGAGGACATCGACGGCAATCTGCCCGCCGTGTTCGGCAGCACCCCACGAGACGCAGTTTACAGTCTCTCGATCTTCCCACGACAGACGTTTAAGCTCGCCGTATGACACACACGCACGCGCTGCGCCTTGAGACGCGCGGCTATACCGAGGATGACGGTACGGTTGACTTCGCGGAGGCTCAGGTCGGGATCTATCCGCGCGGACATGAACGCGCGGAAGGCTACGCGATGGATTCCCCAGAGCTGCGTGCGTTCTTCTACCCGCGCGCGCGATTTCGTGCGCGAGATTGCAAACAACGGGGAAAGCTTTCCCCTTCCGGAGCAGATATGAACCAAATCGACGGAAAGGACGACCGTATGACGGACGATTTCACCATATTCTGGCGCAATGATGAGCATGCCTCTGCGCTCTTTTACGATCTCCTCGAGCGCTCGGAGCGCGGCGCATACGACGATGATTTCCTCGTGCAGCTCGCGGCATATCGAGAGGCTGCACCGGAATCCGAGCGTGCGGACATCTTTGCTGCACAGTATCTCCTCCATCACGGAGATGCGGAGAATTCCGTCATCTGCGCAGAGCGTGCCTATCGCGCACGCCCTGTCCAGCATGCGGTCTGGTCTGTGCTCTCCCATGCGTACAAGGCGCTTGGACGCTATGCAGATGCGCTCGTCATGCAGGGCTATCTGACAGGCTGCGGCACCCCCCTCGCGCTCAATCTTCCGCGCGCGGCATTGAATGCACATGCACTCGACCGTCTCTCCATTGCCATGTCCGCGCCGTCCTACGCTCCATTTGCCACGCGCATGGGCTATAACCCGGAGGAGGGACTGGTCGAGCGCGACGCGCTTTTTCTCGGCGAGACGCTGCCCGTCAGCTCCCACATCGAACCGCCCTACTACGTCGGCGTCTATGCAGAGCAGGGGATGCAGGGCGATCACGTGTGGCAGATCGACGCGCTCCGCAACGCACCAGGTCTCTCCTATTTCGGCGGCGGCGACTTCACATTCGATCTCATCCGTGCACAGCAGGTGCCAGGGCGTGCCGATCTGCAGCTTGCTCCGCAGGAGGAGGTGATCCTCCCCGTCCTCGGAACAGTTCTCCCTCTGCTGGATGTGCAGGAGGCACAGCAGCTTCGCATACAGACGGACGAGCTGGATGATACGGCATGGCTGAACATCGGAACGCCGAATTTCTTCCGTCTGGATCGGAGTGCGACACTCTCTTCGGCGCAGGATTTTGTCGTCGGTACGCCGATCCGCATCGGGCACAGTCCCACGCGGCGCAAATTCGTTCTAAACCTCCTCATTGACGCACTCCCTTGGACTTTGCTGCGCGACTCTTTTGCCGAAAAGATGCCGCAGACTCATCACTTTTTTGAGAAGGGGGCGATCTTCGATCAGTGCTTCTCTACGGCGGAGTATACCTATCCGTCGATCGCTGCAATCGAGACGGGAATGTATCCGCAGCACAGCGGCATCTTCAATGACAGATTCACCATCGATCTTCGTCCCGATGATGTGACGATCTCGGAGCGAGCGCGGACGGCGGGCTATGCGACAGCGCAGCTGATGGGATTTGGAGGCGGGGTATACAACGGCATTGTGCGCGGTTATGACCGCCTCATTGTCTCCATGTACCGCGCACAGACCTATGAGGGTGTCGAGCGCGTCATTCGCCATCTGGAGGCATTTCCCGATATCGACCATTTTCTCCTGCTTCACGCAAGCGAGGTGCATCCGTATCCGTCGCCGCTCTATCAACTCCCGAGTGGCGTACAGGCACATCTCTCCCTCGCAGAGCGCGTCACAGAGGCTCCGTCTATGCCCAGTCCCTATATGCGCCCGAACGCGGTGAGTCAGTGTGCATTTTGGCAGAGCATCCGCGATACGGATCGTGCGCTCGGTACGCTCTTCGCCTATCTTGAGCAGCACTATGCGCCCGAAGACTACCTCGTGAATCTCTACTCCGATCATGGGGTTGCCATCTTCAGTGAGCCACACGACATTGTGGGCACGCATCTGACGGGGGCGGCATGGATGATGCGCGGCGCGGGTGTGCCTGCGGGTGTCATCGCGGATGAGCTCACGAGTACGGTGGATATCTACCCTGCACTCAGTCATCTCCTCGGCTTTCCCGTCGGCGGAAATGTGGACGGTGTGCTGCCCAAAATATTTGGCGGTATGGGTCGTGAGGTCGCATTCAGTAACTCGCTCTATCCGACGAAGCCCTACTTCCTCGCGGCGCGCTCCCTGACACATGTACTTCGTCTCAATACGGAGGAGGCGGTTCTCACGGACGGCACGGTCAATCTCGAAGGAGCATGCGTCGCCATCTACCCGCGCACGCATGAAGGAGCGCTTGGCTATGAGATGGACACCCCAGAGCTGCGCGCATTCTTCTATCCGCGCGTGCGCAAATTCTTGCGGAGAATCAACAATAATGGGGAAGTTTTCCCACTGTCGACAGCGAAATGAGTGGCATCATGAGAAGAGGAATCCATATGACGGACGATCTTACGGTATTCTGGCACAATAGCGAGCGTACCTATGAGCTCTTTCAGGATCTCCTTGCACGCTCGGAGCGCGGCGCATACGATGACGATTTCCTCGCACAGCTCGCAGCCTATCGCGCAGCTGCGCCGGACTCTGAGCGCGCGGATATCTTTGCCGCGCGCTACCTGCTTGCCCAGGGGGATGCGGAGAATGCACTTCTCTGCGCGAAGCGTGCACAGGAGAAGCGCCCCCTTAGCCCCGCCCTATGGAAGGTACTCACAGACACCCATTACGCACTGGGGAATACACTGGAGGCTGCCGTATATAAAATCTATCTCCACCGTCTTGCAGGTGAGGCTGCACCCGATGCTCCGCCCATACTCAACAATGCCGTACTGATGCGACTCACGCGTGCGATGAATGACTGCCTTGATGCACCGCTTGCAAAGAAGCGCGCGGTGATCGAAAACAATGTTCTCTCATTCCGTCCTGACGTCTTTGTCGGCGAGTATCTGCCCGCTGCAGTTTCTGAGTGCAATGCCAGCTTCTGGGTGGGAACCTATGCTGACGGGGGCTTTCTCTCCGACCGCGGTTATATGATTGCGGATGCGCGCACGAAGGATTGGTTCCAGGATAATATCTGCCGTGACTTCCCATTTGATCTGCAGAAGGCGCACGAGGTGCGCCGTTCCGTTCAGGTGGATGTACCGGTGGGACGCGAGATTCTCCTCCCTGTCGCCGGGACACAGCCACTGCAGGAGCTCATCGTAAGCACGCCCTCAGAGGATGACCAGCTCGCCTACCTCGGCAAGTGGGCATACAGCTATATGCGCCTCTCCGAACCAACCGCGATCAGGTGTGAGGATGATGCACCGTTCGCTGTTGGAACGCCCATCCTTCTCGGGCACAGTGCTGCACGCAAAAAACTCGTGCTGAACATCCTCGTCGATGGTCTTCCGTGGAACGTCGTACGACCGCACTTTGCCGCATGGATGCCGAACATTGCGCGGTTCTTTGCGCGCGGCACGATCTTCGACCAGCATTTTTCCACGTCAGAGTATACCTATCCGGCACTCCCTGCCATTGAGACAGGCCTCTATCCATACCGCACCCACCTCTTTCGCGCGCAAACAAGCCATGAACTCGCACCGGAGATCCCGACGCTTGCCGAGTGCATGAAGGATCTCGGCTACTATACCGCTGCTCCCATATTGACAGCGGACGGCATATACAACGGTACGATGCGCGGATATGACCGTCTGATCACGACAACGTGGAACCAGCCATCTTCCGTCGGTGCCACGCGCACAATCCACCACATCGAGGCGTTCGGGGAGGCTGATCTCTTCACCTTCCTGCACCTCTCGGATGTGCATCCGTGGGATGCGATGGGATTTAATTTTGCATCCGAGGTGGAGACACGCCTCCCACTCCGACACCGTCTATTTGCATGGGAAAAGACAACGGCGAGTGTTCGTCTGCCCGATTTTGAGATCTACAAGGCACAGTTCCACGCGGGGCTGCGCGATGTCGACCGCAATATCGGCATGCTGCTCTCCTATATCGAAGATCACTATGCAGAGGATGAATATATTGTAAGTCTCTACTCCGATCATGGGAGTTCAATCTTTACGCCGCGTGCAGAGGGGACAGAGTTTGATGTCATCGGCGAGAACTCGACATGTGCAGCGTGGATGATGCGCGGTGCAGGTGTGCCGAGAGGGGTCATTGCGGACGAGCTGACCAGCATCGTAGATCTCTATCCGACGCTTGGGGCACTTACGGGTTTTCCCGTCGCCTCCGACATCGATGGCAACCTCCCGCAGATCTTCGGCGGTACAGCACGTGATGCGGTCATCTCTTATTCCCAGTACGCAGGGCAGACATTTAAGCTGGCTGTGCGCAGCAAGACCCACGCACTCCGTGTTGAAACGCACGATCCTGTTCTGCAGGACGGAACGGCGGATTTTGCGGGAGCAACGGTAGGCATCTATCTGCGGGGACATGAGCTCGAAGCAGCCTATGCAGCAGACAGTGACGAGCTGCGTGCATTCTTCTATACGCGCGCACGACACTTCGTCCAGGAGATTGCAAACAATGGGGAGTTCTTCGAATCATGAGAACAAATGAAAAGGAACTTGCAATGAGCGGCGATACGGTATTTTGGAAAAATAACGAGCGTGCCTATGAGCTGTTTCAGGATCTCCTTGCATGCTCAGAGCGTCGCGCATACGATGATCATTTCCTTGTACAGCTTGCCGCATATCGTGAGGAGGATACAAACGCCGCCTATGCGGACATCTTTGCCGCGGAGTATCTGCTCGCAACTGGCGATGCAGCGTCCGCGATCGTCTGCGGAGAGCGTGCCTTTCGCATCCGCCCGGTGGAGCCGCGCGTCTGGGATGTGCTCGCCCGCGCCTATGCGGCGGCGGGACGCTATGCGGATGCACTCGTTATGCAGGGCTATCCGCTGAATTTCTTCCATGTACCCATCTCTCTGGACGTGCCGGCTGCGGCTCTGACGGAGGAGACGTTGGATCGCCTCTCACGCGCAACGGGCAAGGCAAACTATGCGCCCTACGCCCTGAGCCGTATGCGTTACATGCCTGCGGAGGGGCTGACCGCAGAGTCGACGGTCTTCTTCGAGGAGTTCCTGCCCGTCTCTCAGCATATTACACCGCATTACTACGTCGGCGCATACACAGATCAGGAGATCCACGGAAACAAGCGCTGGCTGATGAATTCGATTGCACATGCCTCAGGACTTGCAAACAATGTCGGAGGAGACTTCACCTTTGATATCATGCGTGCAGAGCGTGCACCGAAGGAGGCCGCGATCTCCGTCGAGCCTGGTGCAGAGGCAATCATCCCCATCTTTGGCACAGCGGACGGGCAGATGCTTACGGCGCAAACAGAGACGGTGGATGACAATATCTGGCTGAATCCCGCAACGCCGAATTATTTCCGATTGAATGAAGATACCGTATTCACGTCGGCAGAGGACTTCATTGTCGGGACGCCAATCCACCTCGGGCACTGCCCCACACGTAAAAAACTCGTGCTGAACATCCTCGTGGACGCACTCCCGTGGCAAGTGCTGCGCACTTCATTTGCAGAGCATATGCCGAACGCGGCACGTTTCTTCGCACGCGGCACGATCTTTGATCAGCATTTCTCCGTACTTGAGTACACCTATCCCTCGCTCCCGACGATCGAGACAGGGATGTACCCACAGCATACTGGTGTGTTCAGCGAGTGGGCGGCGATCGAGCTGAGTGAGGACTGTATTACGATTGCCGAGCGTGCACGAGATGCGGGCTATGCTGCCTCCAGTCTCATGGGAGATGGCATCGGTATCTACAACGGGGTGACGCGCGGCTATGACCGCCTTGTCGTCTCACCCTATCGCCTCCATGCCTATGAGGGCGTCGAGCGCACCATCCGTTATCTGGACGGCTGCGGGGAGGCGGATCACTTCATCTTCCTCCATTTCGGCGACGTGCACCCGTGGGGCGGCGAGGTGTTCCAGATCTCTTCTGCCGCACAGATGCAGCTGCCACTTGCGGGGCGCCTCTCCGGCTCGAAGGAGAAGGTGACGAGCCCCTACCTGCGCCCGAGCGCATTCTATCAAACAGCGTTCTGGCAGGCAGTACATGATACAGACCGCGCGCTTGGTGCACTCTTTGCCTATCTCGAGGAGCACTATGCGCCCGAAGACTATCTCGTGAGCCTCTACTCGGATCACGGTGTGCCAATCTTCAGCCCAACGCATTACATCGTGGACGCGCAGCTGACGGGTGCAACGTGGATGATGCGCGGCGCCGGCGTCCCCGAGGGAATGGTCGCGGAGGAGCTGACGAGCGCGGTGGACATCTACCCTACGCTCGCGCATCTCCTGGGCTTCCCTGTCGAGGCGAATGTGGATGGCGTGCGCCCGAAACTCTTCGGCGGCACGGGGCGCGAGATTGCATTCAGCAATTCTCTCTTTCCACGTAAATACTACCATCTCGCAGCACGCGCGCGAGAGCATACGCTCTGCATGGAGACGCTGGATCCCGTCTCCCTCAGCGGCACTGCCGATCTCGCACGGACGAAGGTTGGTATTTATCCGCGCGCCTATGAGGGCATCGCAGGACACGAGATCGACAGCCCGGAACTGCGTGCATTCTTCTATCCGCGCGTGCGGGAATTCCTGCAGGGGATCGGAAACAACGGAGAGATGTTCCCCCTGCCGGAGGAAATGTAATATGACGGACAATCTTATTCTCATACAGCGCCGCCTGTCATCTCTTAGCAAAGATCTGCATCCACCTGTGATAAGGAGTATATATGAACGTCAATGATCTGATTGCCGTGCTCGGTACAGAGTTTTACGCGGGCGTGCCGGACTCGAAGCTGCGCCCGCTCGTGGACTATCTCATGGACACACACGGCGCAAACAGCCCCGCGCATATGATCGCCGCAAACGAGGGGAATGCAGCGGCGCTCGCGGCGGGCTATCACCTCGCGACGGGCAAGACGCCGCTCGTCTACCTGCAGAACAGCGGGCTCGGCAATATCGTCAATCCCCTGCTCTCGCTTCTGCATCGGGAGGTCTACGGCATCCCCTGCATCTTTGTCATTGGCTGGCGCGGCGAGCCCGATCTCCACGATGAGCCGCAGCATCTCGTGCAGGGGCGGCTCAGCCTACCGCTGCTCGAGACAATGGGCGTTCGTACGATGGTGCTCACACGCGATACAACACCCGCAGATGTTGCACAGTGGATCGAGAAGCAACGCATGCATCTCGCGGCGGGCGGTCAGTGCGCCCTTCTTGTATGCGATGGGGCACTCACCTATCCGAAGCGGAAATATACAAATGACTTCCCCCTGCGCCGTGAGGAGGCAATCGCCACGATCCTTGCTGCCGCGGGAGACACCATTATTGTCGCGACCACGGGCAAGACGGGGCGTGAGCTCTTCGAGCTGAGGGAGGCGCGCGGTGAGGATCATGCCCATGACTTCCTCACCGTCGGCTCAATGGGTCACGCAGCGGCAATCGCCCTCGGCATCGCACTCCACCGCCCGGAGCGGCGCGTGATAGTGCTCGACGGCGATGGCGCCGCACTCATGCACATGGGTGCAATGGCAACCATCGGTGCAGCCGCTCCGACGAATCTCGTGCACATCCTCCTCAACAACGAAGCACACGAGAGCGTCGGCGGTGCACCGACGGCAGCACACAGTGTCAACTTCCCCGCCATCGCTGCGGCCCTCGGCTATCAGGCGATACAGACGGCAGATACAAAGGATGACCTTACGTGCGCGCTTGCCGAACTCCAAACCGCTGACGTGCTCTCCTTCCTGGAGATACGCACAGCAATCGGCTCACGCGCCGATCTCGGCCGCCCCACCACGACACCGCATGAAAACAAAGAAGCCCTGATGCAGACGCTGCAGGGATGATACCACGAAATATATAGGGCCGTTGTACAAAATTATTTGACTTTGTACAACGACCCTATTATTATACCCTGCCATAGACGCTGAGTCATAGCAGTTCATATCTACCCATTCCTGCGCACAAATCTCTCCCAAATCTCCATATATGCCGTCTCCACATCGCGGACATACGTGCGTGCATCCGTGAGCGGCGAATGCGCCAATATGCTGCGCAGATTCGTGCGCAGGGCGTGCAGGGGATCGGGTGAGGAGGCGAGCGCCGCCGCGATCTGCACGTAGCCCTCGGGCCTTGCCGCAATGAGCTCGGGCAGCCCCGCATTGATGAGCAGACTCTCGCCGAAGCGCGCGCCGTGGCTTGTTCCGCAGAGAGTCACGACGGGCACGCCCATCGCGAGCGCCTCGCAGGTGGTGATGCCACCCGTATAGGGGAAGGTGTCGAGCGCGATGTCCATATCTCCGTACTCTGCGAGATGATGCGGCCCAAATCCGCGCAGCTCCACGCGCTCCGTGGGAATCCCGTAGCGCGTGAATCGCTCCGCCGCGATCTCCCGCCCCTCGGCGCTGCCGAAGAGCTTGCTCTTGAGCAGGAGACGCGACTGCGGCACCGTTTCGAGCAGAGCGCCCCAGAGGCGCAGCACATCATCCGTCACCTTACTGAAGTTGTTGAAGCTGCCGAACGTCACATATCCGCGCCGCTCCATTGGGGGCAGGGCGATGGCGGGCAGATCCGATGGCAGCGTGTAGCAGAAATGACTGTGCGGCAGGCAGATCATCTCCTCGGTAAAGGCATCGTCATCCGTCCCGAGGGGATCGACGTGCACATCCGAGAGCATATAGTCGACCGCAGCCAGTCCCGTTGTATTAAAGTAGCCAATGCCCGTCACCTGCACGGGCGCGGGCTTATGGGCGAGCACGGGCAGAGCGTTGTGTTGCGTATGCCCCGCGAGATCAAAGAGGATGTCGATCTCATCGCTGTGCACAAGTGCCACCGTCTCCTCTGCGCTCATGCCGCAGATATTGCGCCAGACATCGACCGCCGTGCGAAACTCCTGCGAGAGACCGTCCTCCGCGCAGTTTGCATAGCAGTACACGGCAAATCTCGTGCGGTCATAGGCGGTGAGAAGCGGACGAATCAGCGTACCGACGGGGTGCGTGCGCAGATCGGGTGAAATGTAGCCGATGCGGATGCGGTCATGTCCGCGCCGCGCATCCGACGCAGTTGAGAGCGGGTGAACATCCGCATAGAGCGCCCCGTAGCCGCGTGCGAGCTTCGCATACGCGGCACGCCGCTCTGAGGGCAGATAGTTCGAGGCAAAGAGCGCGTTGCTGTACTCGATTGCCTTTTTCTCACGAGCTGTCTCAAGGCGGCTCGAGGCGAGAAATGCCTCCACCGCCTCCGCACTCTCTCCCGTCAGCGTCAGAGCCTCCCCGAGGAGACTATACGCGCTCGCGAGAAATACCCTGTGATAGTCAGCTCTGTCCTCAGCGGCAATGCGCTCCTCAAGCATCGCAATGTACGCGCGCAGATGCGCAATCTGTGTGCGGAACTTCCCCTCCGCGCGGTCGATGTAGATCTCCTGACGCGCTGCCCCTGCATGGTGGGGCTCGATTGCGCGAATCCGCGCAATCTCCGCACGCGCCTCATCGTACGCCTCGCAGCCCGTCAGCGCTGCCGCACGGATATAGCGCATCTCCGCATCCTCGGGCAATACGGCAAGGAATTCCTGCGCTATGTCCGCCGCCCGCGCGTATTCGTGCGCCTCATACAGCGCATTCGCCCGCATCAGCATCTCCTGCCGTCGCGCCGCTATGTTCTTCATGCGCTCACCTCCATCCGCTTTATTCGACGATGCGTCACAAAATCCCTTTTAGCACGCAAGCAGAAACACCTCCTCACATTCCCCTCACACATAGACTTTTCCCCGCGAAAATGCTATAATCAACGTGGCATTTTATAGAACGAACACAAAGAGGTGACATTTTGGATCTGGATTTTGGACAGGGGCGCATCGTCCCGGTCAACCTCGAACACGAGATGAAGAACTCCTACATCGACTACGCGATGAGCGTCATCGTGGCGCGTGCGCTGCCGGATGTGCGTGACGGCCTAAAGCCCGTACACCGCCGCATCCTGTACGCGATGCAGGGCTCGGGCATGACGAGCTCCAAGCCGTACAAAAAGTCGGCGCGCATCGTCGGTGAAGTGCTCGGTAAATATCACCCGCACGGCGACAGCTCCGTCTATGACGCGATCGTCCGCATGGCGCAGGACTTCTCCATGCGCTACATGCTCGCCGACGGACACGGCAACTTCGGCTCGGTCGACGGCGACTCGGCGGCGGCAATGCGCTACACCGAGGTACGTATGTCGAAGATCGCAGAGCTCATGTTGCGCGACATCGACAAGGAGACCGTCGACTTCACCGACAACTACGACGGCTCGGAGAAAGAGCCGACCGTTCTCCCCGCGAAATTCCCGCAGCTCCTCGTCAATGGCACGGCGGGCATCGCCGTCGGCATGGCGACGAACATCCCGCCGCACAACATGGTTGAGGTCATCAATGGCACACTCCTGCTCATTGACAACCCCGAGACCACCATCGAGGAACTGATGGGTGTCATCAAAGGGCCCGACTTCCCAACGGCGGGGCTGATCCTCGGCACCGAGGAGATCCGCAAGGCATATACGACGGGACGCGGCGTTGTGAGGATGCGTGCACGCGCCCACATTGAAACCATGAGCAACGGGAAGCCGCGCATCATTGTCACCGAGCTCCCGTACCAGGTCAACAAGGCACGTCTCATCGAGAAGATCGCCGAGCTCGTCCGCGACAAGCAGATCGACGGTGTGACGGATCTGCGCGACGAGTCCGACCGCAGTGGTATGCGCATCGTCATTGAGCTGCGCCGCGACAGTGCCCCCAACGTCATACTGAACCAACTTTATAAGCACACGCAGCTGCAGGACAGCTTCGGCATCATCATGCTCGCCCTCGTCGACGGGCAGCCCGTCATCATGAACATCAAGCAGATGCTCGGGCACTACATCAGCCATCAGGAAACGGTCATCACGCGGCGCACGCAGTACGAGCTCGCAAAGGCGGAAGCACGCGCCCATATCCTCGAAGGTCTGACCATTGCCCTCGATCATCTCGACGCTGTCATTACAACGATTCGCGAGAGCCGTACAGCGGACATCGCACGCACGGCACTCATGGATGGGTTCAAGCTCACAGAGAAGCAGGCACAGGCGATCCTCGATCTGCGTCTCCAGCGCCTCACGGGACTTGAGCGCGAGAAGATCGAGGAGGAGTATCAGGAAGTTCTGAAGATGATCGAGGAGCTGAAGGGCATCCTTGCCGACCGCATAAAGGTGCTCGCCATCATCAAGAACGAGCTCATCGAGGTACGCGACAAGTACGGCGATGCGCGCCGCACGGAGATCACGTTTGACGCGAGCGAAATGGACATCAAAGACCTCATCGCCGAGGAAGATGTCGTCGTCACGCTCACGCTGAACAACTACATCAAGCGAATCCCGCTCGACACCTACCGCCGACAGCGGCGCGGGGGCGTCGGCGTGAAGGGCATGGGGACGAAGGAGACGGACATCGTCAGCGACCTCCTCATCACGACGACGCATCACGACATCCTCTTCTTTACGAACCGCGGGCGCGCATTCGTGCTGAAGGCATACGAAATCCCCGAGAGCGGGCGGCAGGCGAAGGGCACCGCCATCGTGAACCTCCTCGCTGTCGAGAGCGACGAGCGCATCACCGCCGTCATTCAGGTCAAGGAGTTCAAGCCCGACCGCTTCCTCTTCCTTGGCACGAAGCGCGGCGTGGTGAAAAAGACGCCGCTCGCCGAGTTTGCCAACATCCGCAAGAGTGGGCTGCGCGCCGTCAACCTTGACGAGGACGACGAGCTCATCGGCGTGAAGTTCACGGACGGCGAGAACCGCATCATGCTCGGTACGCGCGGCGGCAAGGCAATCTGCTTCCCTGAGGACGGCGTGCGCTCGATGGGACGCATCGCGCGCGGCGTGCGCGGCATCAGCCTCAGCGACGGCGATGAAGTTGTCGCGATGGACATCCTCAAGAGCGACTCCGAGGTGCTCACCGTCACCGAGGGCGGCTACGGCAAGCGCACGACCGCCGAGGAGTACCGCACGCAGACGCGCGGCGGCAAGGGACTCATCAACATGAAGGTCACGGACAAGACCGGCTCCGTCGTCGGCATCCGCGTTGTGCGCGAGAATCAGGAGCTCATGCTCATCACGACGGACGGCATCGTCATCCGCACGACCGTCGACGAGATCTCGCTGATCAGCCGCAACACGCAGGGCGTCAAGCTCATGACCCTCGGCGAGAGCGACCGCGTCGCCTCGATGGCGACGATGAACCGCATCGTTGACGCGCCGAGCGAGTAAGCACAGGATTTACAAAGGCGCAACCATCTGATAGAATGAAAAAGCATCCAATCGATTGCCTCCGTCTGGGGAGTCGCCCCATTCCGATCGCGTCGATTGGATGCTTTTTGTCGGAATTCTTGCGGCTCTCCCACGCCTATGGTATACTGTAGACGAAAACACTAGAGGGAACTGAAATCTCTCGTCGTCAGAAAGGAGGCGTCCCATGAGCCTTGCCGTTCATCTGAACCCGCGCGATGCGAAGCTCTTTAAGAAGCACGCAGCCCGTAGCGGCATGACCCTCTCCGCGTTCGCCGCTGCGGCCATGCGCGAGCGCATGGAGGACGAACTCGACCGTCAGGCATATGAGGAGGCCATGGCAGAGTTCCGCAAGAACCCCATTACCTACACCTTGGAAGAGGTAGAGAAAGAGCTGGGACTTGCATGAGTTATCATGTCGAGTTCAGCCCACAGGCGAAAAAGCAGTTAAAGAAACTCGACCGCTACGTCTACGCAACAATCATCGCATGGATTCGTCGTAATCTCGAAGGATGCACTAACCCGCGCCTTCACGGCAAAGGACTGACGGCGAACCTCAGCGGTCAGTGGCGCTACCGCGTAAACGACTACCGCCTCATTGCGGACATTCAGGACGACAGGGTCATTATCCTCGTTGTGCGCGTTGCACACCGCAGCGCCGTCTACGATTAACGGACATCAAAACGCTCCGCTTCTCACCCAGAGAAACGGAGCGTTTTTACGTGCAACAATATGAACTTCAGCGATATGTCGCGAGATATTCTGTCCAGATCTCCTCGGGGACGAGTCGGCCGCCTGTCGCCCACGCGATCTGCGTCGCATGCCCGAGGCGCTCTGGCGTAAGTCCGTGCACGGCGCAGTAGGCGCGCGCATCGGGGAAGCGCAGGAGTCCGAGCGGCCCTGCAAACGAGGCACAGCTCGACGGCTCGATGCGGATGCCCTCGCTCGCATTGAGGTCGCGCAGATAGTCGTAAAGATGCGCCTCCGAGACCGTAAATACACCCGCCATATGGTTCGTCATGATGCGCGTCACGAGGCTGGATGGGCTGGCACAGGCGAGACCGTCCGCATCCGTCTTGCCCGCGATGCCGATGTCGTGCACACTCACCTGCTCGTATCGCTGCGTCGCGACGCCGAGGAGGACGGAGGGACACTGTGCCGGCTCGACAAAGAAGCAGTGCACGTTGTCGTGATAGAGGCGGCGCAGTCCGTACGAGACGCCGCCCGGCGCACCACCGACACCCGCAGGAATATAGACAATGAGCGGATGCTCGCTGTCCACTGTAATATTAAGGTCGGCAAGCTGCGCGGCAAGGCGCTCGGCGGCGACGGCGTAGCCGAGGAAGAGATCGACGGACTTTTCATCGTCGACGAAGTGACTCATCGGATCGGCGTCCGAGGCACGCCGCCCCTCTGCAACTGCACGCGAGTAATCATCCGCATATTCGATGACCTCGACGCCGTGGCTGCGCAGGAGGTTCTTTTTCCACGCTTTTGCATCCGCCGACATATGCACGCGCACGCGGAAGCCGATCGCCGCACTCATGATGCCGATGGACATGCCGAGGTTGCCTGTGGAACCGACCTGCATGGTGTAGCGTGCGAAAAAATCACGCATATCGGCGAGCTTACCATAGTCGTCATCTATGGTCAAAAGTCCTGCACCGATCGCCAGATCCTCCGCGTGTTTCAGCACCTCATAGATGCCACCGCGCGCCTTGACTGAGCCCGCAATGGCGAGGTGGCTATCCATCTTGAGCAGGAGGCGGCCGGGGATCACAGCGTGATACTCTGCCGCAAGGCGCTGCTGCATCTTCGGAATCGGGCGCAGGGGCGACTCGATGAGTCCGTTCGTCTCCTCCGTCTCGGGAAATGCACGGCGGATGAACGGGGCAAAGCGCTGGAGCCGCGCAGCTGCATCCGCAATATCTGCATCGGATACGACGAGCTGAGAGAGACCGTCCACCATGTCAAACGGCAGGAGGCGCGGGTTGATCCACGCGGTCTCCTCTGCATCCGCGACCGCGCGCAGTGCGGGGTCAGCGGCGATAAGGGCGTCTCTGTTCATTGAAATCTCCTCCTGTTCATTTACTGTACGACAGAGACGGAACCGTCGCTGCTGATGGCGCGGCAGACGTCGGTATAGACCTCGACGAATTCGTAGCCGCCGCGTGCGGCGAGGGAGCGGGCGCGCTCCATCCCTGCGGGGAGTGGCTCTCCGCGCTTGTAGTGCTCGATGATGCCCCCTGCGATGGTGAGGGTGTGCACCTCGTACGGGTCGCCGAGGTAGCATTTCGAGACAATGCCGATGAGGACGCCCGCGAGATCGAGTACGTCGGGGAACTCTGCACGGATGGCGGCGAGGATTGCCTCACGCTCCGCTGCGTTCATTGTGTGTCCGCCCGCGTCGAGTTTATGAATTGCCTCGATGTATGCCTTGGAGCGCTGCTTCTTGAGGAGGCGCGCCGTCTGCATCGCGTCGGTCTTGCTCTCGGTCTTTGCGGGCGCCGCTGTCGATAGACTCAGCTTCGCCGTCTGCATACTCTCTGTACGATTGAGTAATGGTCGCGGCATATTATTCCTCCCTGAAATGTATCATAATGCTGCGCCGCGGCGACGCGAACGCATTATACCAACACTCTGCGCGTGCGTGTCTCAGTGGATTTCTTCAGCTCGGTCTCGCTGCCGATGGGGCGGCCGCTCGCGGGGACGGCGCGTTCGCGTCCCCAGTCGCGGATGGCGGCGATCTTCTCGGGTGCGGTCTCGGAGAGCGGGACGACGTTGCCGAATGCCGTGCGCAGATTTTCTTCATTTAATTGGAAATCGGGATTCGCGATGACGCGATACGCGAGATCGCGCACGGTGGACTCAAGATCCGCGCCCGTAAAGCCGTCGGTCATGGCGACGAGGGTGTCAGCGAATGCGCCCGCGAAGTCGAGCTCCAGATATTTCCGCATATAGAGGCGCAGGATGTCGCGGCGCTCGTCAGCGGTCGGCAGATCGATGAAGAAGAGTTCGTCGAAGCGCCCGCGCCGCAAGAGCTCGGAGGGGAGCATGGAGACATCGTTCGCAGTTGCGACGACAAAGACCTGCTTGCGGCACTCCTGCAGCCAAAAGAGGAACTGCCCGACCATGCGCGTGGAGACGCCGCCGTCATTCGAGCTGCCTGCGCCCGAGAGCCCCTTCTCGATCTCGTCGATCCAGAGGATGCACGGCGCGACGTTCTCGGCGGTGGTGAGTGCGTCGCGCAGCTGCTGCTCGGTCTGCCCAACGTAGCTGCCCTGTACGGTTGCAAAGTCGAGGCGGTAGAGCGGCAGTTTCCAGTTCGCGGAGATCGCCTTTGCTGAGAGGGACTTGCCGCAGCCGGGCACGCCGACGAGGAGGATGCCGCGCGGGGACTTGAGCCCCTTTTCGCGCAGGAGGCTCCGCTTCTCTGCCGTAAAGAGGAGGCGTTTCTCGTCGAGCCAGTTGCGGAGACCCGCAAGCCCGCCGACATCGCGCACGCTCTCGTCAACCTCGATCTTCTCGAGTCCGGAGATGTCGGAGAAGAGGCGATCCTTTGCCGTGCGCACCTCGTCCATGTCCTCCTTGCGGATGGATTTCTTCGCGATGAGCGCCGCCATGACGTTCTCTGCCTCAATGGCGGTGACTCCACTGAGTATGGACGCTGCCTCGCGGATGTCCATATCATCCCATTCGATTGTGATCTCTGCGCGGTAGTCGTCGATATAGCCGCGGATGATGGCGTACATCTCGTCCTCATCGGGGAGCGGCAGCGAGAGGGTGAGCCCGAGGCGCTGCAGGCGGTTCCAGATGGCGGAGGTTGTGAGGACGATGATCTGCCCGCCGGTCTCGTTCGCGAGGGTCACGAGGTCGAGCAGCTGGCGCGCGTCGCTCGTGTCGGTCGAGAGGTCGGGGATCTCGGTGAGGACGAGGGTGAGGTTCGCGCGGTGCTTCATCTGCTCGCCGATGAAGTCGATGGCGCCGTAGATGGATTTGTCCTCGTTCAGAATTTTATCGGTCGCGAGGTCGTAGACGCCCTTGGAGAGGGTGTGGATGCAGAACGGGAGGGAGAGCTCTGCCGCGACTTCCTTCAGCAGGTCGAGGGCGCGGGCGCGCTCAACGGTGTGGAGCGCGATGAAGGGGATGCGCGCGATGCCGTAGCGCGCGAGAAGTTCTTTACACTCGTTTCGTGCGGTCATAGGAAACCTCCCTGTCAAGATACTAAAATGTTCACCCGATGACTGCGCACGAGGGCGCTCATCTTGCCGCTGCGGTCACTCTTTGCAGAGTTCTCGAGGCTCTCCTGCATATGGTCGGCGGCGTGCTGTACGAGGTCGACGAAGGACGCGCGCTGCTCCTCTGGGAGTGCAGGGAGATCTGCTGCCGTGCGCAGGTAGGCGAGGGTGCGGCGCAGGCTGAGGAGCGCGCCGATCATACCGCGCTCCTCCGTCGCGTGCTGCATATCGCGGTCAAATCGGTCAGATGCCGTGTTGATGCGCGCGTTGATTGCATCTGAGAAGCGCTTTGCAAATCGCTCGGCAACGCCGGACTGCCATGCGAGCGTTCCTGTCTGCAGCGCGTGCAATATATCCTCATCTGCCGTGCCCTCCGCGAACTGCCGCAGGAGTGCCGTCCACTCCGCATAGGTCTTCGGCGGAGCGATCATGGGCGCTTCCTCCGCACGGGCGCCATCGGCGGCTCGAGGTTCCACGCGGGCAGCCCCTCGGCGAGCACCTCCGTCGTTCCATAGGCGCTCATATCCTCCGCTGCCGGGGCAGCGGGACGGATGGGCGCAAATGCGGCTCTGTGCCGCTCGGACGGGCGCATGGGCTTTCCCTCATCGTTGCGCAGCGACTCCTTTGGAATCGCCGCAAACGGGTTCTGTTCAGACATGGCTCCCCTCCTGTATCTGTATACGACGACCTTTGTCCATACTGACGCGGAATTCTGCGGGGTTCAGCTCCGAGAGGAAATCGATGACGTTCTTGCTCTCCGCATCGCGCTGTGCGAACTCGTCGCGGTAGTCCACGACCTCGGCGAGGATGCCGCACAGGATTGCCATGCCCGACTCTCCCTGCTTTGCATAGTCCTCCATCAGGGCAGCGCGCTGCTCCTCGAGTGCGCGTACAGCCGTACGGTAGGAGTAGTACATATACGCGCCGATGGCAATGCCGATGACGAGCCCGACGGCGCCGCCGAGGTAGAATCCGAGGACGGCTGTGAGGATGCCGCCCCACTGCGCAAATTTCTGTCCGTTCGTCAGGCGCAGATTTGCAAGCGCGAGGTCGCGCTTGTAGTCGTTCCACGCCTGAAAGCGCTTGAGCAGTTCCGCTTCGTTCTCGCCGTCCGCCGTCTCGCCCTCGAATCCGCCGATCTTGAACGAGATGATGTTCGGAACGGCGGCGCGATTCTCGGCGATGTGGTCACGGTAGGCCGAGAGAATCCAGTCACGCGATACGGCGAGCGCCATTTTCTGTGTCATGACGCTCGCATGCGACTCCGCGGGATTCATGGCGGCATCCGTGAGGAGCTGCATGAAGTCGCGCCGCTCCTCGAATGCCTTTTCCTTCAGCTTCATCTCGCGTTTTGCGCGCTCCTCATCGCCGCCCGCATCGACGACGAGCTGCTCGAGTGCCGCCGCCGCGCGCAGGGGCTGCTCCGCCGCGTCGAAGTCGGTCACAAGGCTCGTGAGGATGCGGTCGAGCTCCTGTACGAGAGTGCGCAGGGGCGGCTGCTGTTCAAAGACTTGCTTTAGATGGCCGTAGAATTTCTCGTGCAGATATGCGCCGCCGAGGACGCGCTGCATGTGGACGATGAGCGGGCTGTACTTCGCGAGGTAGGGATAGCTGTCCTCCTCGGGTTTCTCCGGCTGCATGACGTCGAGCGCCTTTTTCCAGCGGCGTTCCTGCTCCTCGACAAAGCCCGCCTTCTCCGAGAGACGTTCGATCCACGCATCGATCTGCCGCGTGAGCAGACCCTCCGTATCGCGTCCGAGGAGGCCGCTCGCATAGGCGTCGACGATGAGAATCGCCTTGCGGTCAAGCGATGTCTCGTCCTGCCGCATGAGATAGTGCTGTGCCCAGCGCAGGGCGGATGCGCTGCGCTCCGCGCGGCGACAGACGAGCGCGAAGAAGAGCGAGGTCTTCTCCTCGTCGCGGCGCAGGGCTTCCTTCAGCGCGCGCTGTGCGATCTCCTCGTTGTCGCTGATCCACGCCGAGAGGGAGACGAGCGCGGGCGCGAGCCAATACTCGGGCGCGCGCAGCATCAGCTCCTCACTCGCCGCACGGATCGTCTCCTGCCGCACAATAGCAAGGTCATTCGCCTGCAATATTCCCTTCGTAGTGCGGCGAATGACTGCGTAATGTCCATACTTTTGCTCTAGTTCCTGCCGCAGCTTCACGAGACGCGTCTCCGCCAGCTGCGCACGGCTCGAGAGTTTCTGCGCATCCACGAATGCGTGGAAATCCTGCGTCAGCTCCTCGAGGTCGTCGCGCAGAGCTTCGACCTCCCTGCCGACAGCAATCACATTCCCATTCGTTGTGTCGATATAGTCGCCCAGTTCCCGCAGACGGCTCGCGATATGCGACAGATCCGCCTGCGCAATCACCCGATTACTCATACATTTCCTTTCTTTCTTCCAATGATATGAGATGATTATAGCATTGATTGTCGTTTTCGAGAAGCAGGAAATGACAAAAGCTCCGCCTCTCGCAGGAAGCGGAGCTTTTTGTTACAGTTTCATCTGCCGCACGGCTTCGGTTGTGCGGATTTTCTTTTCCATCGCACTCGGCGGGAGGATCTTCAAGACCTCTGTGTAGACGAGATCGACGAGGAAGAACTGTGCCATCTTGGACGCAATGGAGCCGGTCTCGAGCGGGGTCTCCTCGGCGATGTAGGTGAGGCTCACGTCGGAGGCGCGTCGCAGGCTGGACGGATGGTTCTCCGTGAGCGAGATGATCCTGAGGCCGCGCGCGCGTGCAATATCGACGGCTTCGAGGATCTCCGCCGTCTCGCCCGAGTGCGAGATGGCAAAGATGACGTCGCTCGGCTCCATGATGGCGGCGATCATGCGCATTGTGTGGTTGTCGCGCGGAGCGATGCAGTTCATGCCGATGCGCAGGAATTTGAAATAGGAGTCCTGCGCGATGATGCCGGAGTAGCCCAGCCCGATGAAGGCAATGCGCTGCGCCCCGATGAGGAGATCAACGCAGGCGTCGATGGTCTCGTTGCGGATGATGTCCTGCGTCTTCTCGAGCGCAATCATGTTCGCGGAGAGGAGCTTGCGTGCGGTCTCGCGCGCACTCTCGTTGTTCCGAATGTTGCCGCGGTCGAGATAGCGTCCGAGCTCCGCGCCCTCCTCGGCGAGCGCCGCCTTGAAGTCGGCGAGGCTCGCAAAGCCCATCTTCCGCACGAAGCGCGTGCAGGTCGCCTCCGCTGTGCCGCACGCAAGCGCAATCTCGCGGATGGTCATGCGCGGGATGTCCGTAAGGCGCGCGCGGATGCAGTTGATGATTTTGCGGTCGCCCTTGGAGACACGGAACGGCGGGTTGTCCAGCTGGCTGAGTATCTTCACCGTATCACCTCGCTGCTATCATAGCAGATTTTTTAGCTCTCCCCATGCCCTGCAAGAAATGTACGAGTGCGCCGAGCATCCCCGCATCGTTTCCCGTTGCAGCAAATGCGATCTTGGTCACCTCGTAGACGCGCGGCGGTAAACGATCGCGGAGCGCTGCCTCAAGGGGCGGGCGCAGCGCCGACTCCTGCGCCATGATGCCGCCGCCGAGGACAATGCACTCAGGATTGACGACTGCGACGACATTGGTGATTGCATCCGCAAGCGCGGTGACGAGCGCGGTGACTTCCTCTGCCGCCGCAGGGTCGCCCTTGGCGAGGAGATCGAATACGGCGCGCCCGTCGATGCTGCCCGAGGGCAGTCCCTTTGTGCGGCAGACGGAGCTGACGAGATGGGTTGCGGAGCAGCGGTCATGCAGACGTCCGCCGGGGACGCGCATATAGGCGATCTCGCCCGCGCTCATGGATGCGCCGTGTATGACGCGCCCATCCACGATAAGGCATCCACCGATGCTCGTGCCGACGGTCATGGCAAAGAGGGAGGAGCAGCCCCGTCCCGCGCCCTTCCACATCTCGCCGAGCGCGGCGCAGTTGACATCGTTCTCGACGGAGGTGGGGAGGCCGAATGTATCGTGCATCAGGGCTTTCCAGTTCGTGCCCGTGTAGTTCGGGATGGCATCCTCAAGGGAGTAAATGATGCAGCCCTCCTGCGGGTCAACCATGCCTGCCGTGGAGATGGCGACGCCCTTCACCGCATGTGCCGCCAAAGCCTCACGCACGATCGCCGTGACTTTGCGGACGATACCTGCGCCGCCGTGCTCCCTTGCCTCGGTGGGGACGGAGCCGTGCGTGAGGAATATGCCCTCCGCAGTTGCCACGCCGTATTTGATGGCGGTGCCTCCGATGTCGATGCAGATAACCATGGATTTCCCCTCCGTTCTATCCCCTCTATTCCACGCGCACCTTGAAAATCCCCTTTTTCAGCGGTGCCGCCTCGTCCACCTTTACACCGGAGCGGTGGACGTCCTCGGGGTAGCAGATGAGAAAGTCACCGGGACGCATGATGGTCGAGGACGTGACTGCGCCGTCTGCGGGCACGTAGTCCTTGTCCTCCTCGTAGGGATGCGTCTGCATCCGCTCGATCAGGCTCACGTCGATGATCTCCGTACCCTCGGAGAGGACGTGGATGTCGATGTAGGCGCGGTGCGCCTCCCAGATCTTCTCACTGCGCTCACCCGTTGTATAGTGCGCAATGTTGACGTAGAGATCGTCTCCCGCGATCTCGTTGCGCCCCGTGGGCAGCGCCGCGAGGTCGTGCTCCCGTGCAAAGGCAAGCGCCTGCTGGATGCGCGGCGGGAGAAATGCATAGGTCTTTTCGTGATGGATGCTGCCGTAGATCATAGAAACCTCCTTGAAGCTTTTTCCCTATTGTATCAGTCCCGCTTGTGCCGCGCAACTGTACGGACGAAGATCAGCCGACCACTTTGTTCGACGACGCATTCCACGCCTCCTCTTTCTCCCCCGCCAAAGACCGTCGTCCCTGCAGGTGCCTCATGCAATCGCGTCGGCAAAACGACGCGCTATAACCTGTGGGCGCGTGATGGCGGAGCCGACGATCGCGCCGAAGACGCCCGTCTGCATCGCCTCCACCAGTTCCTCCGGCGTATTGATGCGCCCCTCGGCAAAGACGGGGATGGGCGCATCCTGCGCGAGGCGGCGCATCAGCTCGAAGTCTGGTCCCGCGATCTGCGGGCTGTACGGAGTATAGCCCGACATCGTGGTCGAGATCGCATCGACGCCGAGCTCCGCCGCCCTCATGCCCTCCTCATAGGTAGAGATGTCGGCGAGAATAAGGCGGTGCGCGGCGTGAATGCGTGCGATGAGATCACGTACGTCGGTTTTCTGTGGGCGGTTGCGTGCCGTCATGTCGAGCGCGATCATCTCACAGCCCGTGCCGATGAGTGCATCAATCTCGCGCATGGTCGGCGTAATAAAGATGGGGGAGTCCGCATAGTTCTGCTTGATAAGACCGATGACGGGCAGCTGCGCGACGGCGCGGATCTCCTCAATGTCCGCAACGCTCTGTGCGCGGATCGCGACCGCGCCGCCCTCCTTTGCCGCGCGTGCCATGCGCCCCATGATGAACGGACTGTGCAGCGGCTCATCGGGCAGTGCCTGACAGGAAATGATGAGTTTTCCCTTCACTTGATCAAAGAAATTCATCCAAAGCCCTCCAATTTATTTTTATTTATAATAATTTATTATATATTATTCTATATTGTTTTTAAAAAGAAAAATACGAAAATATTTTCAGCCATAGGAGATATATTTCCGTATTTTTCACAATCATATTCGTCAGAGGTTCAACTGTTCCTCAACTTCATTTTTAATTACAGTTACCTGCGGTCCATAGATGACCTGGACACCATTCCCGCTCGCGAGCAATCCCCGGCTGCCGGATTCCTTGAGCAGACGCTCGCTGACCTTGCCGGCATCCTTTACCGTCACACGAAGGCGCGTTGCACAGCAGTCAAGTTCCTCAATATTATCCCTGCCGCCGAGTCCCTCGATCACGAGATCGGCACGATAATGATCCGACGCGCTCTCTGCGGCGACGGGTGCTTCCTGCGGCTCCGTCTCATCCTCACGTCCGAGTGTTTTGAAATCAAACTTCAGAATGAGATACTTAAAGGAGAAGTAATAGAGGAAGAACCAGGGGATACCGACCATCGGGATGTAGAGCCAGTTCGTCTTTGCATCGCCCTGCAGCACACCGAACAGTATGAGATCGATACAGCCGCCCGAGAACGTCTGCCCGACCGTAATCTGCAGGATATGCGCAATCATAAAGGCGCAGCCGTCAAAGAACGCATGCAGCACATAGAGTGCCGGTGCAACGAAGAGGAAGGAGAACTCGATCGGCTCCGTGATGCCGGTCATAAAGGAGGTCAGTGCCGCAGAGAAGAGGAGACCGCCAACGACCTTCTTGTTCTCCGGCTTTGCCGTCTGATACATGGCAAGACATGCGCCGATAAGTCCGAACATCATTGTGATAAAGCGTCCTGACATGAAACGTGAGATGCCGATATAGTAATGCTGTGTGTTCAGATCGCCAAGCTGGGCGAAAAAGATGCGCTGTGTCCCCTCGACGAGTTGCCCGTTGATGATCTCAGAGCCGCCGAGTGCCGTTGTCCAAAAAGGAAGATAGAAGATATGGTGCAGTCCAAACGGGCCAAGCATACGCAGGACGAATCCATAGATCAGTGTGCCGATGTACCCCGTTGCATCAACAATACCGCCAAGCCCAAAGATCAGCTGCTGGAAATGCGGCCATACGAAGAACATAATACACCCGAGAAAAATCGAGGAAAAAGAGCAGATGATCGGTACAAAACGCGATCCGCCAAAGAATCCAAGGAATGGCGGAAGCTCGATCTTATTGAATCGCTTATGCAGGAGATACGTCATAAGACCAACCACAACGCCGCCGAAAACACCCGTCTCCAAGGTCTGAATGCCGAGACTCATTCCCTGCCCGACACTTGCAAGATTCTCTTTCGCAAGCGTCCCCGTAATGATAAGGAGTGCATTGATGGTCGCGTTCATCACAAGCAGCGCGAGCACAGAGGCAAGACCTGCCGTTCCCTTATCGCTGCGCGCAAGTCCGACGGCGATGCCGACAGCAAAGAGAATAGCGAGGTTCGCAAAGACGATGCTGCCTGCGGATGCCATAATTGTGAAGATATTCTGCAGCCAACCAATATCGAGGAATGGATACGCCTTGACCGAATTTGGATTCGACAGTGCGCCGCCAATGCCGAGCAGAAGGCCTGCGGCAGGAAGCACAGCGATCGGCAGCATAAAGGATTTCCCGAACCGCTGTGCTTTGGCGAAAAATGAACTCTCGCCGCTTGTTTGTCCGAACAAACTCATAAAAATACCTCCTCATAAAATAACATTTTATGGAACAAAGCAATCCCGCCCGCCAACAATTGTACGCCGTATCCGAAACTCCTCGTCAAAGATCGCGATGTCCGCATATTTTCCGACGCTGAGCGAGCCGAGGTCGTCGTAGACGCCCAGTTCTTCGGCGGGGGTACGCGTCGCCATCTCTACAACGGCGGGAATCTCTGCGCCCGTATTCGCACGCAGGATGCGCAGCCCGTCGTTCATGCAGAGGACGCTGCCCGCGATCGTGCCGTCCGCGAGCGTTGCGAGTGTGCCCTTGACGTAGACCCTCTGCCCGCCGAGTTCCGAGACGCCCTCGCCGAGACCGCAGGCACGCAGGGAATCCGTGATGGGGATTAGGTTTCTCCCGCGCTTTGCATGATAGATGATGCGCTGCATTGCGGGATGGACGTGCACATTGTCCACGATCAGCTCGCAGTTCGCCTCCGTGTCGAGTCCCGCACCGAGCACGCCCGGATGGCGGTGATTGAGCGGCGTCATCGCATTGCACAGATGCGTAACATGGGTTGCACCTGCTGCAATCGCCGCGCGTGCGGTCTCGTAGTCCGCCGACGTGTGACCGATGGAGACGACAATGCCGTGCGCCCTGCAATTCTCGATAAAGTCCTTCTCCGTCAGCGTCTCGGGTGCGATCGTGATGATCTTGATGACATCCGCATAGGGCGCAATTTTTTCAAATGCAGCGGGGAGAATGTAATGCTCGTCCTGTGCACCCTTTTTCGCGGGGCTGATGAAGGGTCCCTCCATATGCGCCCCGAGAATGCGTGCCCCGCGCGAACCCTGCTCTGCCATTGCCGCGCGGATGCGCACGAGTGCACTCTCCACGGAATCGAACGCGCAGGTCATCGTGGTCGGGAGGAAGGAGGTCACGCCCGTCCTCGCTTGGAATGCGGCGATCCGTGCGAGTGCTCCCGCGTCCTCATCCATTGTATCCGCGCCGTCGCAGCCGTGGATGTGGACGTTCAGAAAGCCCGGCGCAACATACGCGCCCGCAGCGTCGATAATTTCATCCGCATCGGATGGACTGAACTCCGCGGCAGGGATGATCTGCATAATCCTCTCATCATAGCAGAGGACATCGTCTGTCTGTGCCTTAAAATGTCCGTCTTCATCGGGAATGATGAGGACACCGTTGCGAATCGCCTTCATCGGGAGTCACGCTTTCCCTCGCTCAGGAGTGCGCCCGCCTCGTGATCGACGATGAGGGTCACGCTCGGATGCAGCTGCAGGATGGAGGCAGGTACCTGCGGGGTGATTGCGCCCTTGACCGCGTCGCGTACCGCCTCTGCCTTCTCCGCTCCGCTCGCGAGCAGGACGATATGACGCGCGCGAAAGATCGTGCCAATGCCCATACTCATCGCCTCGCGCGGCACCTCCGCCGCCGAGGCGAAGAAGCGCGCATTTGCCTCGATCGTGCTCTCCTTCAACGCGACCTTGTGCGTTGTGCGTGTGAACGATTCTCCCGGCTCGTTGAAGCCGATGTGCGCGTTGCGCCCAATGCCGAGGAGCTGCATGTCGATGCCGCCTGCCGCCATGATTGCCGCCTCGTATTCCTCCGCCTCACGCGCGGGATCGCTCGCAAGCCCGTTGGGGAAGAAAACGTGATCCTTGCGGATGTTCACATGGTCGAAGAGGTTCTCGTGCATGAAGCGGTGATAGCTCTGCGGGTCATCCTCGGCGAGACCGACGTACTCATCCAGATTGAACGAAGTCGCCTGTGAGAAGTCCAGCCCGACCGTCTGATACAGCCAGACGAGATTCTGATAGAGCTCGACCGGGGTGCTGCCTGTTGCAAGCCCGAGCACCGAGTCCGGCTTGATCCAGAGCTGCCCCGCAATGATCTTTGCCGCCTCCTCGCTCATCTTTTTATAGGTATCCGTAAAAATGATACGCATTGCGATACTCCCTTCTATAGGATCTGTCCTGAATTCTCCTATAATATAGCACAATTCAAAAAATAATGCAATTATATTTCATAAAATTGCTGATAAATATTTTATTTGCATAATTAAAGAAAATATATTTCTTTTTTAGATATAAAAATACGTACGTGATGTGTTCTCATCCTAAATTGGAATATCAAATCGGACAGCAGAGCGTAACAGAATCAAAAATTAAGAGTGGAGCGGTAAGATGAGCGGTGAGCGCGCAAAAAAGCACTGTCATGAATGACAGTGCTATATTCTCATATGGAGCGGGCAATGGGAATCGAACCCACCTCCCGAGCTTGGGAAGCTCGTATTCTACCGATGAACTATGCCCGCGATGTTGAGTATCATAGCAGATTCAGGGCGTTTTGTCAAACGCGAATGCCTCACTCCTCAGGCAGGAGCATGGCAAGATCGGGCATGAGCTTTGTGATGTCACGGATAAAGACGCGCAGGACGCTCACCATGACCTCGGGATCGAATGCCTCGGGGTTGTGCGGAACGACGACATCGGCGAGGATGGCGGTGTCGGAGGTGAGGTAGAACTTCACGAGGCGGCTGTCCTGATTCTGCCGCATGAGCCAGCCCGTGAGCAGCATGGCGTTCGTGTCGTCGACAGCGTTCTGAGCGAGGCGGATGCGAATGGTGGCGTATGCGGTGGAGTCGATGATGACGACGATCGGGAGCCGCCGCCCCTCGACCTCGATCTCGCTCTCAAAGATGGCGGTATTGCGGTCGTCGCCCGCCTCACGGATCTGGAAGCCCGTGATATTTTCCTTCTTAATATATTCCTCGAATGTTTTGGCCGCTTCGATCACGACCAATCACCTCCCCATTCTGTGCGCATCATTCCAATAATAATTTATTATAGCACAGAGGCGCGAAAAGGGGAAGAAAAAAAGCCGCCGCACGATGCGGCAGCTTCGTCGGGAAATATGTGTCAGAATTTATAGTTGCTCTTGAACCAGAGCGTGCGTCCCGGCTCTGTGATGTGACCGCCGGCGGAGATGCCGAGCGCGGGGATTGCCGCCTCGCTGTAGTTGACGAATTCGGCGTAGGTCTTGTTGAAGAGGTTGTCCACACCGAAGGAGAACGTCAGGTTCTCGTCGGGGCGGTAGGCGAGACTAAGGGAGAAGATGCCAAAGCCGCCCGTGGGGCCGTAGTCCGTGCCCGTGACGCTGCCGTAGCCTCTATGATAGCGGTTCTGCTTGCTGACGAGCCGCCAGACGGCGTTTGCCTCCATTTTCCTGTGGCTGTACTTCGCCGTGAGATTCGCCTCGAGCGGGGCGATCTGCGGGAGCGCCGCATCGTTCGTGCGGTCGTCGCCGCGCGTGTAGGCAAGCGATGCACCGAGCGTCCAGCGCGGAGAGACGGTGCGCGTGACCTCTGCCTCGAAGCCGTAGAGGCGTGCATTCACGTTGCCGTAGGGGGTGCGTGCATTCATGCCCATGCCGATCTGCGGCAGACGCAGGATGAAATCATGGATGTGCGCATAGTAGAGGGAGAGACTTGCATTTGTCTTCTCGCCCGCGTAGACCCAGCCGAGGTCGAGCTGCGTATTCTTCTCCTTGCGCGGACGTGTGGCGGCGGGGGTGGCGTGCATGCCGAGACGGCGATTGCTGTAGGCCGCCCACGTGTGATACGCCTCCCAGTAGTCGGCGGGGCGCTCTGCGTGGCCGAGGCCGACGTAGAACGTCAGCGGCTGCTTCTTTGCTGTGTTTTCCCAGCGTACGAAGCCGCTGACGGCATGGTCGCTCGCACTGCCGGGGACGAGATCGCGCGTGAGCGCCCCCATGCCGTTGCGGAAGCGGGCGTTGTGGTAGTCCGTCTCCGTCCGATCATAGCGCAGTCCTGTGCGCAGGCGGCTGCGTGCGGCAAGGTCACGGCTGTACTCGAGGAAGATGCCGAAATTCTTGATGTCCATGTCGTTGTTCGGCGAACCCTTCAGCCGTCTGTGCGCCTCGGCGAAATAGTGTGCGTCGCGGCGCAGATCGATGCCGATGGCGCCCGTTGACTGCGGGGAGAAGCGCAGGTCGGTGACGGCGCGCATACCGTACTGCACGCGCTTGACGTCCGTGCCCATCATTCCACCCGGACGGAATGTGTAGTTGTCCATGATGTGGTCGATGGTATCGTTGTTGAAATTCAGCGTGAGTTTCTCCACGACGGGTGAGAGATGCGCCCGCTCGAACTTCACGGCGTAGCTGTCGCGGTCGAACTGGCTGCCGTCCATCATGCCGTGCGCGTACTTTGCCCAGCCGCGGCTGCGGTCGTAGGAGACCTCAAAGAGGGTGTCGGGGTCGGGGGTGAGACCGAGGATGCCCGTGAGGCTGTGGCGGCCGTAGCCGGAGTGGATGCGCCGCCCGTCGCCGTCCGCATAGTCGCGCGCATAGCTGCGCGTCTGGATGATGCGTGCGTAGCCCTCCGCACCGCCCGCCGTGACATCGGTCAGCTCATCAAAGCGGTGGTTCGATGCGCCGAGGACGGAGATGTTGCCGCGTACGCCGGGCTTTTCAAAGCGTTCCGTCTCGCGTTCAAAGATGACGCTACCCGCGACATTCGCCCCGTAGCGGACGGTCTGCGGCCCCTTGTTCACGATGATGCGGCTGAACGTCTCGGGGAATGCGTAGGTCGATGTGGGGTCCATGCGGTTCGGACAGCCGCCCGACATCATGCCGCCGTTCATGTCCATCACCATGCGCGAGCCGCCCATGCCGCGCATCATCGGATCGCCGCCGAGCCCGCCCTTGCGGACGACGGAGAAGCCGGGGATGGTCTTGAGATAGCCTGCACCGTCGGCGGCGGGGATGGGCTGGCGCGGGCGCTGCGGATCGGTGGAGAGGGTGAGCGGCGATGCCGTGCGGTAGCCCGTGATGATGACCTCATCGAGGGTGAACTCGTACATTCCGTCATCAGCGGCAGCGGGGCTGTTCATCGTGCCGTGCATATCCATCTGCATTGTTTGGGCTGCGTATGCGTGCGCACCAAAACATGCCGTGCTGAGCACCATGCCGAGCAGAGCAAGGCGGCGGGGGAAGCGGTTCATTCCGTATACCTCCTGTAGAGTAGAAAATGAGACTTATTATACAATAGATGGCAGAATGATAGCACGATTCTGATAGGAAAATCAAATAGAAATATTTAATAGTAGAACGATATATGAGAATGGGATGCGAAAAACATTCAGTGAAATGAAACAGCCTCCCCCATATCGTGCGGGGGAGGCCGGAAAACGGAGGTGATGTATCTCAATGATGAAAGAGGCGGATGTGGGTTATCGCCATTGCAATGCCGTACTTGTCGCACGTCTCAATGACGTTGTCGTCGCGGATGGAGCCGCCGCTCTGTGCGATGTAGGAGACACCGCTCTGGTGGGCACGCTCCACGTTGTCGCCGAACGGGAAGAATGCGTCCGAGCCGAGTGCGACCCCCTTGACGGTGCGGAGGTAGGCACGCTTTTCCGCACGCGTGAACGGTGCGGGTTTCTCGGTAAAGAGCCGCTGCCAGTCCGCTGTGAGCAGAGCGTAGTCGTCCTCGTCGCCCGCCGCATAAACGTCGATGGCATTGTCACGGTCGGGGCGGCGGATGTCGTCGCGGAACGGAAGCGCGAGTACTTGCGGGCTTTGACGCAGCTGCCAGATGTCCGCCTTGTTCCCCGCGAGGCGCGTGCAGTGGACGCGTGACTGCTGCCCTGCACCGACACCGATCGCCTGTCCGTCGACGGCGTAGCAGACCGAGTTGGACTGCGTATACTTCAGCGTGATGAGGGCGAGCAGGAGATCGCGGCGCGCAGTTTCGGGGATGTCTTTGTTCGCCGTCGGTCGGTCGGTCAGGCACTCCTCCGTGATGTGCACGTCGTTGCGCTGCTGCTCGAAGGTGACGCCGTACACATCCTTGCGCTCGAGCGCGGGCGGCGCGTAACTCTCGTCCATTTGGAGGATGAGATAGCTGCCCTTGCGCTTGGATTTCAGAATCTCAAGCGCCTTCTCCGTATACCCCGGCGCGATGATGCCGTCGGACACCTCGCCGCGCAGGAACTCTGCGAGGCTCTCATCGCACACATCCGAGACGGCGGCAAAGTCGCCGTAGGAGCTCATGCGGTCCGCGCCGCGTGCACGCACGTATGCACACGCGACAGGCGAGAGCTCGCGTCCTTCGGCGGCGACGGTGCGCGCCAGCGTCTCGCCGAGCGGCAGCCCGAGCGCTGCGCCCGCGGGGCTGACGTGCTTGAACGAGGCAGCGGCGGGCAGCCCCGACATCTCTTTCAGCTCGCGCACGAGCTGCCAGCTGTTCAGTGCATCGAGCAGATTGATGTAGCCGGGGCGTCCGTTCAGCACGGTGAAGGGCAGCCCCCCATCCGCGTAGACGCGCGCGGGCGTCTGGTTCGGGTTGCAGCCGTATTTGAGTGCGATTTCGTTCATTGTGAGCGCTCCTTTTCTCTCGCATCTGTTGTTCTCGCTTTATTATAGCGACGCGGGGGGAGATTTTCAACTGGGGAGATGCACGCATCCTTTGCCCCATCATACCTTTTGATTGCGCGCGGAATTGCCGGCATAAGGGAGCTGTGGGGCGCACAGACGGAAGGTGAGCGTCTCGCGGTCGACGATGCCGAGGGTCTGGTCGCTGTCGTAGAGGGCAAGCAGGAACTCTGCCATCTGCGCGCTCGTGTGATATGTGCCGAATACTTTGTCGTAGTCATAGGCGGGGTTGTCGTTCGCGACGGCGCCAAACTCGGTCTGCGTGGCGGCGGGTGCGAGGAGTTTTGCGCGCAGCTTTGCCCGGCGTGCCGCGAGCTCCTGCGCGAGTCCCTCGGTGAAGGCGCTGACGTAGAATTTCGTCGCGCAGTAGGCGACGACGTTCGGCACGATGAGGTAGCCGCCGACAGAGGAGATGTTGATGAGCTGTGCGCCCTCAGTATCCGCGAAGTCGCGCACGAAGAGCGTGGAGAGGATGGTCAGCGCTTCGATATTCAGGTGCAGCATCTGCTGCATCCTGGGGATGTCCTGTGTGCCGATTGCGCCGTAGGTGCCGAAGCCCGCGTTGTTGATCCACGTTCCGATCGGGAGTGTGCGCAGATCGTCATAGAGGTGCATGACGTTCTCGGGGACGGAGAGATCGGCAGTCCTCACGATGATGTCGAGCGACGGATGCGCTGCATGGATTTCGTCCTTGAGCGCGTTCAGCCGCTCGGTACGGCGCGCAATGAGGACGAGATTGTGTCCGCGGGCGGCGAATGCCGTTGCTGCGGCGGCGCCGATGCCCGCACTCGCACCGGTGATGACGGTGTATTTGTTGTTTTGCTGAGCCATATGAAAACCTCCTTGTCCGATGCGGAAAAACGATTTGCCTGCTTTGCTGTCCTGTCGTATAATAAGTGTAGAAAAAGGTGCTATCGTGTAAACGGTCAGCCCTTATATAGTGGAAAAGTAACCGCCTATAGATTGGACTCCTAGGGGCGGTTTACTTTTTGGTTAAAAGTAAAACTAGAACGATGAACAGCAACAGAGTTACATTTGTTTCGTTCATCGCCGATCTAAGGCTTCGATTGACCGCCTACCGAATAGATAGCACCCCAATTATTATAGCATATCTATGACAGCTTCAGCTGTCTTTTTTGCTGCAGAACTCAGTAGGAGTGCAGCGCCTCATCAAGCAGGTCTTCAGGTACATATGGCGCGTAAATGCGGCGGAGGTCGTCGCGCTCTTCGGCGGAGAAGGGGCGTGCCATTGCGCGGCGGAGCGCTTCGGCGGGACTTCCTCCCTGTTGGTTCTCCTCATACAGACAAGCACCTGTGCGGTCATAGAGACGGATTGCATCGAATCGGTGCATCTGGTCGAGGGCATCGAGGTTTGCGGCGATGTCCCGCACGACGCGGTCGTGATGCTCGCGCGGAGTCCTGCGCGGGTGCATGCCGAATTCCCGCATGCGCGCATAGCGGCGCAGGGTGCCAAGATACGAGAGGAGGGGCGGGACGGCGAGGAGATTCAGCGAGACGCGATAGCCGCGCGTGGCGAGGAGCTCCCGTGTGCGCAGCGGCGCTTCCTGTGTGCGGAGCGTGCCCTCGATGATGAGGTGATAGCCCTGTGCGCTGAGTGCGTCGATGAGCGCCTCGGTCATCCTGCCCGCGAATTCCTGCGTGTGGAGAACGGCATCGTCGCCGAAGTGCGCGCGGAGCTCTGCAATGTGCGGGTGAAACGGGCGATAGGCATCGCCGCTGATGAAGATGATGTTGCCCGAGTGCGCACCTGTGAAGAGATCTGCCATCGTGGTCTTGCCCGCGCCGGGCTGTCCTGCAATGAGATACGCCAGTGGCTGCGCGGCGGGCAAGCGTCCCTCGGTGAGGATGCGGATCAGTGCGTCCCGTTGGTATTGGAACTCTTCGGATGTGACGCTTGCAAGCGATTCGCGCAGCGTGCCGTTCATCTCCTGCGGAGCAGCTGTGCGGGCGGGCGTGTCGTCATCTTGCATACCCGCAAGGAGATCGCGGGCAAGTCCATATGCGCCGTGCAGCATGGCGATCTCCTCGCGCGTGCGGTAAGTCGTGCCGAGCAGTGTGTTCCACATACGGCACAGCGCCTCATAGAGGAGCGTGCGCGCGTGTGTCTCTGCGTCCTCGGTCTGCCGCAGGGCGTCCGCGAGGAGCGCGGCAATCGCCTCGTAGAGAGCTTCCTTCTGCTCGGTGACTTCATAGTCGAGTGCAAGCTGTTCGTGCTGCATATCGTTCTCCTCTGTTGACACAAAAATGATTTGACGCAGTCTTCGTCCTGTCGTATAATAAGCGTATAAAAAGTGCTATCATGTAAACGGTCAGCCCCAATACGTGTTTTGGTGAGAGACCCGCCTAAACTTTGCTGGAGCAGGCGGGTTTTCTTATGCCTTTAACGCAACAATGCAAATTGTTACGAGGAATACCAACGACAAAAAATCGTAGAACTCCATGAGTTTCGCCCCTTTTCAGGGGCTAAATTGACCGCCTACCGAATAGATAGCACCAAAAATATTATATCACAAAAGGCAGCACTTGGCTGTCTTTTTGTTTCCCATAGTGCCACAAGCGATTGTGAAAATACTGTATTTTTCTACGAAGAAGGATTATAATAGAGGATATGAAGCGTGAACGGAGGTAGATCATGGAGGAGCAGAGGCTTTCGACGATTGAGATTCTGGAGGGGCATCAGGGCTCGGCGTGTTTTCGGATCATGCCGGTGGCACTTCCCGATGAGGGGCTGCTGCCGGGCGCGGGCGATGAGGTTTTCACGAAGGTTCTGCGGCGTACGGCTGAGGAAATCTCCATCGACGAAGACGATGTGGAGATGTTTTTGTTTTATTTCCTCAAGCGGAATTACAATCAGGAGCGCTCCATGCTCTATCGCAGGCTGGAGCATCCCGAGCCACTCGGCGTGGAGTTTGAGTGGAATCTGGAGGATAACGTATACAGTTATGACGAGATGCGCCGGATGCTCGCGGAGATGCGGGAGACGGCTGCGCGGCTGGTCTTGGACTACGATGATCCGTCTCTTGCGGGTGTGAAGGAACGCTTTCGTGCGAGCGCCTTTGTGCATGAGTCTGTGTCTGTTTGGGAGATGACGCCAGTGCAGGAGCAGGTGTTCATCCCCCCCAATATTGCTGTGGCAACGGATTTCTACGAGCGCTTTGCGCGGCGCATGGAGCTGATGATGGCGCGTGCGCCGCAGTTCTCGGACGTTTCGTTTACAGGCCCGTGAGGAGAGAAAGGGAGAATGTATGAGTGTGCGGCTGGGTCATATCGCGTTTTTGAATGTGCTGCCGCTGACGTACGCGCTCGCACATGGCGGGGCGTCGGGGCTGAATATCCTGCGCGCCTCGCCCGCACAGCTGAACGGGCGGCTTGAGGCGAAGAATCTGGATGTGTCGGGGGTGTCCTCGATCACGTATGCGCGGCACGCGGCAGATCTGCTCATCTTGCCGGATGTGTGCATTGCGTCCGACGGCGATGTGCGGAGCGTGCTGCTCGTCTCGCGCGTCCCCGCCGAGGAGATCAAGGAGGGCCGCGTCCTGCTCTCAGATAAATCGGCGTCCTCGCATGCCCTGCTGAAGATCATACTGCGCCGTGCGTATGATGCAGCGCCAGTCTATGAAACGCGGGCGCTCACACCGGACGATCCCGTGCCCGAGGGGGCGGAGGGGGCGCTCTTCATCGGGGATGACGCACTGGAACTATATCATCACCCGCCCGATGGGATCTACATCTACGATCTTGCGCGCGCGTGGAAGCGACTCACGGGCATGCGCATGGTGTTCGGCATCTGGGCGGCGGCACGCGCATTTGCGGCGGCGCATCCCGAGGAGCTACGGCTCGTTCACGGGCGGATTGCGGCGGCGTTTCGCGACTGGGAGACGGTCAAGGATGCGGCAATCAGCGAGGTGCTCTTGGGCGGGCGCTTCACGCGCGAAGAGCTGCGAGCGTATCTCGGCAGCGCGGTGGTCTGGCAGCTGGATGAGGAGACGCTTGCGGGGCTGCGACTGTTCTATCAGTACGCGGCGGAGGACGGGCTGATTGCCCGTGCGCCCGAGATCGAGCTTGCCCGTGTTTGACGTGACTTCCACTTTATAGTAAAATATTCCCAACAAAACGTAATATGATTGGCGCGTGCCGTACATGGCCGGCGCAGAATAAAGATCGCGAAGTGAAGGGAGCACGATGGAATGAAGATACGGAAACTCCTTTTGGCAGCACGAAAAATTATGCAGGGGGCGCGGCGGCACAGGGAGTTGCGGCGCTTCAGAGGAGCACTCTCGATCGGTACGGCACTCGCCGTGACTGCGCCGCTTGCACTCCATGCGCCTGCCGAGGCGGCTCATATTCTCGTAAAGGAGGGAATGCGCGGTGCAGCGGTGCAGCATGTGCAGGAGCTCCTCATCAGGGGGGGCTATCTCGATGGTGCAGCGGACGGCGTTGCAGGCTCTCTGACACGCGCGGCAATCGAGCGTTGTCAGGAGAAGAATGGCCTCGAGGTGGATGGCATCTGCGGTCAGGCGACGTATCTTGCGCTTTCGGGCGGTGTCCCGTATGACCCTGTGGCGCTCGGGATTCGTGAGGAGCGCGCGCATGAGGTCAGCCGCGGCAGTGGCCGCTCGGTATATGTCTCGGCGACGGGCTACAGTGCGTTCGATCCGGGCAACGGGAATCGTACTGCGACGGGGACGATGGTGCGGCGCGGTGTGATCGCAGTCGATCCGTCTGTCATCCCGCTCGGCACACGCGTCTTTATTCCGGGCTATGGCGAGGCTGTGGCGGAGGACATTGGCGGTTCGATACATGGTTATCGTATTGACGTTGCGTTTGATAGTCACGCTGAGGCGCTGATGTTTGGAAGACAGGATCTCGAAATCTTTATCATGGAGTAGTGCGACAGGATATGAAGGTATCGACGGAGCGGGCAAATGAATGGATCCGCTATGCGGCGGCGGCAGGGACGTATTTCCTGACGCTGACCGCGTGTTACATCAATATGGGGCAGGACATGGGCGCAGAGTATTTTCTCCCTGCGCTCCTTCCTGTCCTTGTGGTTCTCATGGTCATGCAGTACGGGACGGGCGTGCCGCTCTTCTCGCGCGGTATGCTTGGGGCGATGGTGCCGGGGCTGCTCTGGTGCCTGACGTTCCCTCTTCTCTACACGTGGACGTATGCGCGGGATTGGTATCGCTCGCTCATCTTCTTTGACTTTCTGATCGGGACGGCAAATATATTCGTTCTTGCTGCCCTTGGAGGTGTGTTCTTCCACCTCGGGCATCGACGTCTGACGGCGGCGCTCCTTGCCGTGCTCGGCTTTCTCATGTCGCTCATCCCGCTTACACAGATCGCCTACTATATGACGGTCTGGCATGCATTGAGCCCCGCGTCGCTCATGGCACTCTATCTGACGAATTGGCATGAGGCGGGGGACTATATCGAGTCGACGGTGGGCGTTCTGCCCGCTACGCTTGTGATCGTTCTGCTGCTTACACTTGTCTATCTCTCATACCGCAGCTATCTTGTTTTTGCACGATGCATGTACCCAAGCGCAGAGGGCTCGCGCATGGGCTGTCTCGTTCTCGTCATGCTCATCGCGGCGGGGGTGCAGATCTCACTCATTCCGGAGAGTTCGATCGCGGGACTCTATAAAGATGTGACGACCTATGTTGAAGAGACGCAGTCGTATAGTCTGAATCAGGACGAGAGATATGCGTCGCTCATCATTGATATGGAGAATACGCTTGCGGCACGCGCGCCGGGCACAGTAATCTTCGTCATCGGCGAGTCCGCGTCACGCAACTACATGCACTACTATACGCCGTCCTTCCCATACGAGAATACGCCGTGGATGGAGAAGATGGCGGCGGAGCGCCCGGGCTTCCTCGTCTACAACAATACCTATTCCTCCTGGACGCAGACCGTCCCCGTCCTCGAGCGCGCGCTGACGGAGAAGAGCCAGTACAATGACAAGGAGTTCTTCGAGTCGGCGTCCCTGCTTGATGTGGCGAAGAAGATCGGCTACCATACCTACTGGTTCAGTAATCAGGGGCGTTACGGGCAGTTCGACAGTGCGATCACGATGGTCGCAAAGACAGCGGACGTGGCAGAGTGGACGGATGACTCCTACACTTTTACGACAAAGTATGACGAGGAATTGTTGCCGTATCTCACCCGTATTGACCCGAACGTGAACAACTTCATTGTACTGCATCTCATGGGCAGCCACATCTACTACAACAACCGCTATCCCGACGCATGGGCGAAGTTCGCCGCCGAGGACGGCGAGTCTGCGATGACGAGCGCGCCGTCCTACGCGAACAGCATTCTCTATACGGATCACATTCTCGCGGAGGTCTTTGCCTACGCAGAGAAGAATCTGAACCTCCGCGCGATGGTCTATTTCTCCGATCACGGGGAAAATCTGAAGATCTCGCACAACCCCGACGTGTTCAGCTTCGACATGGTGCGCATCCCGTTCTTCATTTATCTCTCGCCCGAGTATCGCGCGGCGCTGCCGCAGCGTGCGGCGATGCTCGAATCCCGCCGCGATGCGTATTTTACGAACGATATGATGTACGATACGGTCTGCGGACTCCTCGGTGCACCGAACAACCGCTACGATCCGCGGCAGGATTTCTCGAGTCCTGCCTACGGCTTCACGCGTGAGACGCTGACGACCATGTTCGGCAACCACGCGCTGACCGAGGATACGACGGATGAGGGGGCGGATGGTAATTCAGCTTCCCCCGTCGAGACGGGGGAAGTGGCGAACGCAGCGAGCCGATAGGGGCGCCCTCCCCCCATTGCGATGGGGGGAGCATAGTTACATATATCGTTACAATCTCATACGTTCCGAAGGAGGAGATCCATCATGCACTTCTACTGTGAGCGCTGCAAAAAGGAATACCCCGTCGCAACGCACGCCTATGCGTGCGAATGCGGTGGGCTTTTTCGTCTGTATCAGAGCGCGATGGACGCGGGCGACCGTCATGAGGCGGTGACGCTCGGCGAGGTGGAGACGCCTCTCCTGCCGCTCGTCATCGACGGCTGCCGCTTCTACTTCAAGATGGAGGATCGCCAGCCGACCGGCTCGTTCAAGGATCGCGGAGCGAAGCGCCTCATCGGAGAGCTCGCCCATCTCGGCATCGACCGCGTTGCCGTCGACTCGGCGGGCAATGCGGGTGCGGCGGTTGCGGCATATGCAGCGGCGGCGGGCATTGCGTGCAGGGTCTATGTGCCCGACGACATCTCCGCCGAGCGCGCGAAGCAGATCACGGCGTACGGTGCCGATGTTGTGCGCGTGCCGAACGGGCGCATGAATGCGAGCAGTGTCCTGCGCGGGGAGCTGGGCAGCGACTACTACGCTTCACACGTCTACAATCCCCTCTTTGCCGACGGCATCAAGAGCATGGCGCACGAGATCTACCACGAGCTCGGCGACATCGTGCCCGACTATATCTTCGTCCCCGTCGGGAACGGCTCGCTCCTCCTCGGCCTCTATCAGGGCTTTGCCGAGATCGGGCGGCTTCCGCATTTTGTCGGCGTTCAGAGCACGAAGTGTGCGCCCGTCGTTGAGGCGTTCCACGATCTGCCCGAGACACCGCGCAAGAATACGATTGCCGAGACCATCCGCGTGGGTGCGCCGCCGCGCATGGATGACATTCTGAAGGCTCTGCGCCGCAGCGGGGGCGATGCTGTCGCCGTCGAGGACAGCGAGATCCTCAAGGCGGCAAAGACCCTCAACAGGCGCGGCATCTACGCCGAGCTGACTGCAGCGGCGGGGCTTGCGGGGGCGCGTGCCTTCTTTGCAGATGGCATGCCCGACAACTATCGCGTCATCATCCCCGTGCCCGGCAGCGGGCTGAAGCGGTAGCCCCATGCTGCACGCAATCATCGACATCGGGTCGAATACCATCCGCATGGCGGTCTATCAGATCGAGGGGCGCTCGTTCACCCTCCTGCTGAAACGCAAGCACACGGTCGGGCTTGCGGGCTACCTCTCGCACGGACGGCTCGTGCGTGAGGGGGTCGAAAAAACGGTCAAGATCCTGCGCGGCTTTATGGAGTTCATCGAGACCTTTGGAATCGCGCACGTCCATGCCTTTGCGACGGCGGCACTGCGCTCCGCGACCAACAGCCGCACCGCGACCGAGGAGATCACGCGGCGCACGGGCGTCTCCATCCGCATCATCAGCGGCGAGGAGGAGGCGGCGTACGATTTCATCGGCGCGACCGCAAGCATCGCCCACGCGGACGGCATCATGGTCGACATCGGCGGCGGCAGCACCGAGATCATCTCCTATGCGGCGCACGAGATGCAGGGGCGCTGGAGCCTCCCGATTGGTTCGCTTGCCATGTCGAAGGCGCACGTTGCGGGATTGCTCCCGAGTGGCGACGAGTGCGCGGCGATTCGTGCGGCGGTCACAGCAATACTGGACAGTGCCCCCGAGGTGTGCGTGCTGCGCGCGCAGCATATGATCGGCATGGGCGGCGTCCTCAGCAGCACGAGTCGCATGCACGCCCTCCTCTACCCGGAGGCGCAGACGCGCCTCATCGACGCGCGTCATCTGCCTGCGATGATTGACCTGTTTTCTACGGGACAGACCCTCATCGAGGCTGATACCGCCGTCCTCCTGCGTTCCGCCCCCGACCGCCTCCACACAATCATCCCCGGCATGGTCATCGCGCACACCCTCGCCGAGAGTTTTGCTGCAGAGGACATCCTTTCCAGCGACTCGGGCGTAAGAGAGGGATATATATGGAAGGAAATCATCGGGGTGGAATAGTTCGGCAAAGGACGCCCGCATGGGCGTCTTTTTCTATGGGAGGATATATTTGCAGGAGAATGTAGCACTTGCTCTGCGCCCCTTGTGAAATCTCCTGCTGCCATCTATAATAAGTTCATAGGTGTTACATGTGCAACAGAGATAAACGGAATCGGATCATAAATGCTGTGGAGGAGAGACGATGAAAAGAAGCACTGATAAATTCAGCGCCATCATCTTAGCGCATCTTTTTTGCCCGCACAACGCCTGCAAATCCTCCACATAGCTCTTTGCTATGCGTCCGGTTTGCCTCCTAGTTCGGACGAAAAATCTACGCCAATCTGACGGACTTCATTTTATCAGCGATTCCCTTGTTTTTGGGAGAAATGAAATTTGCGGTTATATGGTGGCAGAGGAGGGGAACTGGATATAGCGCGTTTCATGCGCTCCCATATAAAAGAGCCGCGACGTGCAGATGTCTGCACGTCGCGGCGTTTTGTACTTCGGATGGAGGGATTATTCTCCCTGGCAGAAATTGACGTAGTTGAGGATCAGCTCGGCCGCCTTTTCGAGCGGGATGCGGCTCGTGTTGATGACGAGGTCGTAGTTCTGGGGATCGCCCCACGTCTTACCCGTGTAGAAGTCGTAGTAGTCCTTACGCTGCTTCTCGATCTCGTTGAGCTGATCGAGGCTCATGCCGCCGTAGTGGGTCTGGGCGCGCTTTGCACGGAAAGTATCATCGGCGCAGATGAAGAAGGAGTAGACTTCGGGCTGTCCGGCGAGGATGACGTCAGCACAGCGCCCGAGGAAGACTGCGCCCTTTCCCTCCGCCGCGATGGCGCGGATGATTTTGCTCTGCTCGGTATAGAGCTGCCTGTAGGCAGGTACACGGTCGAATGAAGCCGTGCTGATCGCACCGAGACTCGCTTTGGGCACCTCGTAGGATCGACTGATGACGTCCTCGATGCGGTCACCCGCACCAAGACTCTTCGCCGCCATTGTGACAACAGTCTGGTCATAGCGCTTGACCCCCATCGTCTCCGCAAGAATACGGGAGATCTGTCGACCGCCGCTGCCGAACTGACGACTGATGGTAATAATGGTATTGTTTTTCATGTTCATATACCTCCTTCAATATGATTATACCGCAGACAGGTACTGCGTGCAAGGAAATCGGGCGTAATTGTGAGATAAAAGTGAAATATCAGTGTTTCTTACGAAAGTCTGCCATATAGGCGGCGAGTTTCTCGACGCCCGCAAGGGGCATGGCGTTGTAGATGGAGGCGCGCATGCCGCCGACGCTGCGGTGTCCCTTGATGCCGCTGAGTCCTTGCTCTTTTGCGCCCGCGACGAAGTCCGATTCGAGGCTTTCGCTCGGCAGGCGGAAGGTGACGTTCATGCGCGAGCGGCTGCCCTCCTCTGCGTGTCCGCGATAGAAGCCGTCGGAGCTGTCGATGGCGTCGTAGAGGAGCGCCGCCTTTTTCGCATTTGCCTCGCCCATCGCAGCGAGTCCGCCGTGCTCCTTGATCCAGCGGACGGTCTTGCCGACGATGTAGATGGCAAAGACGGGCGGCGTGTTGTAGAGGGAGTCGTTCTTCTGGAAGGTGCTGTAACGCAGCATGGTCGGGAGTTCGGCGGGGCTGCTCTCGAGCAGCTTTTTCTTTGCGACGTTCAGCACGACGCCCGCAGGGCCGAGGTTTTTCTGCACGCCTGCATAGATGAAGTCGTAGCTGCCGAAGTCCCACGGACGCGAGAGGATGTCGGAGGACATATCGGCAAAGAGGGGGACGCCGCCAGTCTTGGGCGTGTAGTGGTACTCCGTGCCGTAGATAGTGTTGTTGAGGCAGATGTGGAGGTAGGCGGCGTTTGGCGCAATGTTCAGCTCCTCCTGCGCGGGGACGCGAACGTAGTTCTCCTCCTTGGTCGAGGCAGCGACGGTGCCGACGCCGAGTTTCACGGCCTCCTCGTATGCTTTCTGAGCGAATGAGCCGGAGAGGGCGTAGCTGCCGGGGTGCGACTCGGTGGCGAAGTTCAGCGGGATGAGGGCAAAGGTCTGGCTTGCGCCGCCTGCGGTGAAGACGACGTCGTAGTCGTCGCCGAGTCCCATGAGTTCGAGGATGTCTGCCTTTGCCGCCTGATGCACGGCGTCGTAGGCGGGGGCACGGTGGCTGATCTCGAGGATGGACATGCCCGTGCCGTTAAAGTTCAGCAGTTCCGCCTGTACCTCTTTGAGGACGTCCTCGGGGAGGACGGCGGGGCCGGGATTAAAGTTGTAGATGCGGTCGTTCATATTGTCTCCCTCTGTGTGCTGTGTAATGGTGTGTGCCCCGCGCAAACGCTTAGTTGCGCAAACGGTCGCGTGCTCGTCCGCCTAAATACCGATGAATTTCAAACGCGCGCTACGCGCTTGAACGATAGAAATTCATCGGGGGCGGGTCGCACGCTATGCTCCGTTTGCTCCACTAGGGTTTGCTTAGGGCACTACACTGTTCATGATGCGTCGGGGTTCTCGCGCGCCCCTTCCGTTCGCGTCATGCGGATCTGGGCGACGCGCGCGCGATCCATGCGTAGGACTTCGAAGGTGAAATCGTCCCATGTGCAGGTCTCACCGGCTTTCGGGATGCGGCCGAACTGTGCGGTGACGAAGCCGCCGAGGGTGTGGAAGTGGTCGTGATCCTCGTCGGGCAGTTCGTCGATGCCGAATTCCTCTTTGAACTCGTCGATGGGGAAGAGTCCATCGAAGACCCAGTTTGCCGTCTCCTCAGCGCCCATGCGTGTGCTTGCGGGCGCATCGTCGTCCGCGCTGCCGATGATCTCTTCCATGATGTCGCCCATCGTGATGAAGCCGACGACACCGCCGTACTCGTCGAGGACGACCGCCTCGTGTATTGCGCCCGTGCGGAATTTCTCGAGGACGCGCAGTCCCTCCATGGTGCGCGGGACGAAGAGTGGCTTGCGGATGTATGCGGCGAGGTCGATCTCTGCGCCGTCAAGGGCGGCGTCGAGGAGTTCCTTTGCGTAGATGACGCCACGGAAATCGTCGAGGTTCTCATAGGCGACGGGGAAGACCTCGTGTGGCGCAGAGCGGATGACGCGCAGCTGTTCTGTGCGGCTCTCGGCGAGGTCGATCCACGCGATCTGCGTGCGCGGTGTCATGAGGGCGGAGGCGGTCTGATCGCTCATGTGAAAGATGCGGTCGACCATGTCCTGTTCCGCCTTTTCAAAGGTGCCGTCCTCCGTGCCCTGCTCCATGAGATCCTTGACGGCGTCCTCCGTGGCGGAGGCGCGGTTCTCGGGGTTGATGCCGACGATGAGGAGCAGCCCGCGCGAGACGGAGACGAGCGCCGCGCTCGGCAGTGCCGTGAGGCGTGTGATGAGGCGGATGGAGCGGTGGCTGCGCATGAGGATGCCCTCGGGATCCTGCTGTGCGACCTGCTTTGGCAGGAAGTCGCCAAAGAGAAGCGTGAGGGCGGTCATGACGAGGATGCTGAGGATGAGTGCGGCGAGGTAGACCTCCATGCCGGGCAGGAGCTTTTCGAGAAAACGCCCGAAGGTCGGCAGGGCGAGGAGCCCGATGCCAAGTCCCATGAGGAGGCTTGTGCAGGTGACGCCCGCCTGTGCCATTGCAATTGGGCGAGTGGAATGCTCGAGGAGGGCGAGTGCGCGAGCGGCATCCTCGTCACCGCCCTCGGCGAGGCGCTCGAGGCGTCCGCGATGGGAGGCGGTGAGTGCGGTCTCGACCTGCGCGAAGTAGGCGTTCGCCGAGAGGCAGACGAGGAGCAGGATGAGTGCAATGAGGTCGGATAGGGAACTGTCCAAGGATGTATGCAGCTCCTTTCAATAAATCTGGAGTTTTGTGATAAATGTTACGGAATGCCGCCGTGCGACCGCCACGCAAACGCTTAGTTACGCAAGCGGTCGGGCACTTATCTGCCTAAATACCTGCGGACTTCTTAAACGCGCTTCGCTTGAACGAAAGAAATCCGCAGGGGGCAGAACGTTCCCTCGTTTCCACTTGCTTCACTAGGGTTTGCTTAGGCGTTTCGTCGGCTGAATTTCCTCTATCCGTAAGGTTGCAAAAAAGATGTTTCGATTGTATTGTAGCACAGACGCGGCGAAATGTCATTTCTCCACCACAATATCCGTCAGTCCGAAATACTTGATTGCCCCCTCCTTCGTTACGTTGTTGTCCCAGTCCTCGTAGTAGACGTGACGGAGGGCGCGGTTCGTGCGGTCGATGCGCGGGAAATGGACGATGGTTTCGCCGCGTGCACACGCCTCCTCGATCTGTGCGATGCGCGCCGCGTCCGCTGCGCCCATCTCATGCGTGATTAGGAGCGCGGCCGTGCCCGTGTAGGCAAAGAGGAGGATGGCTGCCGCCGCGATTGTCCGCCGCGCCGTCGCGCTGAGCAGGCTGCGGAGGGCGGGATTGCCGAGGAGGGCGAGCGCCGCCGTGACGAACATCGCGGCAGAGCTGAATGTCGCGCGTCCCGGGAAGGTCGGCGCGGCGAGCATGACGAGGTTGTTGCAGACACCGAGTGCGATGAGGAATGCGGCATAGCGGAGCGTTGGCGAGGCGCGGAGCAGTTCGCCCGCGGGGATGCGCGATGCTGCTGTGCGGATGGAGGCGGCAGTCAGCCCGAGCTGCTGCTTGAGCCGCGCGTAGAAGAGGAGAATTGCCAGCCAGTAGATCGCCATCTCCTCGAACCCGTTCATGAGATTCGTGAAGAGGTGGATCGTCTTCGGCTTTGTCAGGCCGAGCGGCGTCAGAACGCCTTCAATCACGGCGTCGCGGATTGCGCCCGCAACCCAGCCGCCCGTGAAATACGAGACAGCGAGGAGGACGAACGCGGCGGCAAGGAGGATTGTTCCGGTGCCTGCACGCTCTGCAGGCGCTGTCTCCATCCCTGCACGGTCACGTCGATAGAGACGCCATATCGTCAGAATCAGGAGGAGGACGGGGAGGAGGTAGAGCAGCATCTCGCCCTGACCTGCAAACTGATTGCCGATGTGCGCGAGGATTCCCTTGCCCGTGCCCTGTTCGTCATAGCGCACGTAGTTGCCTGGGGCGGCGACGAGGCCAATCAGCCCGAGGAATGCACCGAGCGCACCTGAGAGCATCCACGGCGGGAGATATGCATAGCGTCGCCACACATAGAGGGAGATGCCGAACGCAAGCAGGACGACGGTCACGGCGAGATTTTCGATCGACCAGCCCGCACAGATGCCGAGCAGGAGCATCGGCAGGACTGCCCATGTGCATCGCCGCTGTATGCCGCACTCCATCGACTTCAGCGCGAGATTATACGGCAGGAGAAAGAGGAAGGCAGGCACCGCCGACCAGAGGTAGACGGTTGAGCCGCTCTTCCAGACGGCGACCTCACCGAAATGCGGCAGTGCGAGCCAGAGCATGAGTGCTGCCGCCGCGAGCAGTCCCGGCGCATGGCGGATCTCCGCTCTCCGCAGCGCGTGCATTGTCACGAGCACCGTGAGTGCGAGGAACATGAGGGCATTCGCCGCATCGAAGGCAGGCTTTCCCAGCCAGAGGAAGAGCTCCAGACAGATGACCGTCATCATGCGCCCGCCGTGCAGGAGGTAGTGCTGCATGGCGGAGGAGAGCACATCGGAGAATGCGCCGACGTGAACGCCTGTGCCCCAGATCAGCGAGTAGTCGTAGTCGTCGCGGTGGATGGGCATAAAGTGATTGAGCGTGAGCATAAAGGCGAAGATTGCGCCTGCGGCAAGCACGGTCTGTACGATGTTATTTTTTTCGGTGCGCTCTGTTTTTTGTGCGTTCATTCCCCTGTTTCCCTGCACCGCTTTACCTCCCTGCGCAGCTTGCTGTAGTCGAATTTCTCCCCGTCGCGCTCGTCAATCAGATAGGTCGGGCGCTGTTTGCTCTCCGTAAAGACGCGCCCGAGGTACTCGCCGATGATGCCAAGTGAGAGGAGCTGCACCCCGCCGAGGAAGAGCAGCACCGTCATGAGGGTCGGATAGCCCGCCACGGGGTTGCCGTAGAGCAGGGCGTCCACGAGAACGACGAGCATGTAGCCGATGGCGAGTGCTGAGACGAGGAGCCCGAGCACCGTCGTCAGGCGCAGTGGCGCTGTCGTAAAGGACGTGATGCCCTCGATCGCAAGCGAGAGGAGCGCGGGGTAACTCCACGTCGTTGTGCCTGCCGCGCGTGGCTGCACGTGGAACGGAATCTCCTTCTTTTTGAAACCCACCCAGGTGAAGAGACCCTTCGTAAAACGCTGATTCTCGCGCAGGAGGCGCAGCGCCGCGACGCAGCGGTGATCGAGCAGACGGAAATCGCCCACGTCACGTTGCAGGGTGAAGCGGCTGACCGCCTGCATCGAGCGGTAGAAGAGATTTGCCATTGTGCGCTTGAGGAAGGTCTCGTCCGTGCGATCCGTCCGCTTGCCGCAGACGTCGTCGTAGCCTGCGCGCCACAGTGCGACCATCTCCGGGATGAGGGCGGGCGGGTGCTGCAGGTCGGCATCCATGAGGATGACGGCATCGCCGTCCGCGTAGTCGAGTCCCGCCATCATCGCGGGCTCCTTGCCGAAATTGCGCGTGAAGCTGATGTAGCGCACGTTCGTGTGCGCCTCGGCGAGTGCACGAATCTCCGCGAGGGTGTGGTCACGGCTGCCATCGTCGATGAAGAGATAGGAAAAAGAGCAGTCCGCAACTCCCGCCGTCGCTGCAGTCACTTCGTCGTAGAAATGCCCGATGACCTCCGCCTCGTTATAGCAGGGGACGATGATGGTGATCTTGTCCATGCGTCCCTCCTAGTTTCCATAGATGCGAAAATTGACGATCTTCGCGCCCGCTGCGGTGAGCGCCGTGCGTACGGTGGGGGCGCAGACGGCGGCAAACTCCGCCTCGAAGTCATGATTCCAGAGGCAGTCGCGGATGAGCACGGTATTGTCCGTGCCGGGGTGGAGCATGACCTCGGTCACGCCTTCCCTCAGTCCTGCTGCGATCTCTGTGAGCGCCTCTGTATCGACCGCCTCGCCTGCGACAATGCCCGCGAAGTGATCGGGGACGTGGATGCCGTGCGCCTTTGCCTTTGCAGCGGCGCGGTGTGCGAGGACGGAGAGCCCCGCTCGCCCGATGAGCTGTCCGATGCCGCCGAAGTCCCCTGCAAAGAGGGGCGCGCGCGGGGCGCGCATGGCGGGGATCTGCGCCTCCTTGCACAGATCGAGCGCGATATCGATAACGCTCGGCAGGACGTGCATATGCTGATGGCTGTCCGCATGCGTTGGGTGAATGCCCGCCGCCTCGACGCGCCGCAGCTGTGCCGCGAGCTCCGCGCGTACCTCGCTCAGATTGACTGCACCGCGCAGGACGCGCACGGTCAGCGCAGTGTGATCATCGACGAAGACACCTGCCTCCGTGACGAGCGTGGGAATCTCGGCGGGCGGCAGGACGGGATTGCCGTTGACGAGCGTCAGATGGATGCCGACACCGAGTTCGGGTGTCCGCCGCGCGAGCGCTGCCGCATCGTCAAATGCCGCGCCGCCGGGCATGATGGTTGCAGAGCGCAGGATGCCGTCGTGTATGCCGCGCTCCACGGCGCGGTTGATGAGCGTGTGCCGACCGAAATCGTCGGCGTTCAGAATGATTTGCTTCAAGTCGTCGTCCTCATGTCATTTATATGGGGGGCATGTTTTCCTCTGATGTCCTACGCGAACGCTTAGGGACATCAGCATACAAACATGCGGATTTCCATATCATACCGCATTTTGTTAATATTTTCGACAAAAAACCTGAAATTACCTTTTCTACATAGGTCTTTTGTAGTAAAATAATCTAGATTAACTATCGAGTGAAAAGGAGCTTTCCATGGTCGTTGAAATCATCAGCGTGGGCACGGAGCTGCTCATGGGCAGCATTGTGAACACGAATGCGCAGCATATCGCGCGCCACCTTGCACATATGGGGCTGGACGCCTACTATCAGACCGTTGTCGGCGACAACCCCGAGCGCCTGCGCGCTGCGCTCGACATTGCATACACACGCGCGGACTGCGTCATCACGACGGGTGGGCTTGGCCCCACGAAGGACGATCTGACGAAGGAGATGCTGATCTCCTATTTCGGCGCTGCGCCCGTGGAGGACCCCGAGGCACTGCGGAGGCTTGAGGCGCGTGCGGCAAAGCGCGGCATTCCGCTCACGGAGAGCATGCGCAAGCAGGCGACCGTGCCCTCGGGCGCGATCGTGCTGCAGAACGACCACGGCACGGCGCCCGGCGTCATCATCGAGAAGGACGGGCGCGCGTGTATCATGCTGCCCGGCCCGCCGAAGGAGATGAAGCCGATGTTTGAGACGGCGTGCAATGTCTTCCTGCGCGGAAAGAGCGACAAGGTCTTCGTCTCCATGAACATCAAGCTCTATTCGATGGCGGAAAAAGGGCTGCCCGTCGGGGAGTCACCCGTTGCTGACCGCCTCGGCGCACTTGTCGATGGAGAGAACCCCTCCGTTGCGACCTACGCAAAGGAGGACGGCTGTCTCGTGCGCGTCACAGCAGCCGCCCCCACGCGGGAGGAGGCACGTGCCCTGCTCGCACCGACCCTTGCCGCCGCGCGCGAGGCGATCGGCGAGGAGTACATTCGATCGGTGGAAGAGGACTGAATGCGGATGGGGATGGTCAGGCGGGGCGTAGGGGCGCTTCTCGCCGTCATGCTATTGCTTGGTGCCGTGCCTGCGGGGGCGGCGGAGAAGTCTGCGCCGCGTCATGCCTCGCAGACGATTGGAAAGGCGGAGCGTGCGATGCAGGAGATCACGGCGCAGGCGACACGCGAGACGGCGACCGCAGAGATGCAGGACACGCGTATTTCCTCTGTCATGCTGCACTGGGAACCGTATCCCGTAGCGGTGCGCTATGCCGTGCGCGTCCTGCGCGGCTCTGTGGGCGCGGCGATGAAGACGATTGCGACGATGGATCGCGTCTATACGACCGGGCTGCATCTGCCGCTCATGACATACGGCGCGATGGACGACCTCTATTGGACGGTGCAGCCGCTCGGCTACGATGGTACTCCGCTTGCAGCGGCATCGGAGCCGCGTCCCGTGCGCGGGGAGACCGTAGATCCCCCTGCGCCCGTGCTGACAACGGAGTACGCGGCAATGTCATATGCGCCGCTCTACCCCGTCTACTCGTGGATTCCGCTCGCAGGGCAAAAGGTGCATGAGGTCGAGGTCTACCGCCGAGAGGCTGATGGTGATCGCTACGTGCATACGTTGCGCGGGGGCGAGTACGATGTCTACGACGATATGCCGTTCACCGTGCCGGGCACGTACGTCTACCGCGTGCGCGGCATAACGGAGTCGGGCACGCCGATCTCGAACTGGTCGGCATATGGCTCGTTCACCGTTGCGGAGCGCACGCCGATTGCGGCGCTCGGGGACAGTATCACGCACGGCGGCGGCGCGATCACCGTGCCGCCCTCCTATATCCTCTACGACTGGGAGACGTACTGCACCGTCCCCGTGAAAAATCTCGGACACAGCGGCGATACAACGGAGGCGATGCTCGCGCGCTTTGAGCGCGATGTCCTGCCCTTTTCTCCGCGCGTCCTCCTCATCATGGGCGGCGTGAACGACTACCGCGTGGGGATCTACGGCGCGGAGACGGTGCGCAACCTCGCGGCATTGCGTGAGAAATGCCGGGCGCACGGCATCACGCCAATCTTTCTGACGGCGACGCCGATCCGCCCAGCGCTCATGACCACACGCATGACGATCACTACGCCTCCGGGCGATTGGTGGGAGCACCGTGACTATGTGAATAACTGGGTCATGCAGCAGGAGTATAGCATTGATGTCTCGACCGTGCTCTCGGACGCGCGCGGCGAGCTCGAGGAGGACTATACGACGGACGGGCTGCACCCCGACCTCCTGGGCAAGAAATACATCGGGCAGACGGTCGACAGCTACCTGCGTACGCATTTCGCCTATGCCTCGGGCGAGGCAGAGCGGCGGGCGCATATGCTGAAGAATATGGAAAAATAGCGAAACGGAATGTTTCTCGCCGTGCGAACTCCACGCAAACGCTTAGTTACGCAAGCGGTCGCGTTCTCGTTCGCCTAAATACCTGCGGACTTCTTAAACGCGCTACGCTTGAACGAAAGAAATCCGCAGGGGGCGAGTCGAACACTTTTCTCCGCTTGCTCCACTAGGGTTTGCTTAGGAGCATCGCACGGCTGCCATTTCGTTCGTCTGCCTCATTCGGATCATAAGGGAGGGAATCCTATGACATATCGTCTGCGCCTCGGCGGGCTCGTACTCCTCGTCGCGGTGCTCATCGGCGGCGCGTATACGGGATACTGTTATCACCGCGACCGCACGCCCGAGGCGGCGCTGCACGCGATTGCGCGCGCCGTCGTGACCGAGGATCGGAAACTGTTTGACGAATACGTCGACGAGGACGTCGTGCTCGCCGCGATGCACGAGGAGGCAACCGCACTCCTCGCGGACAACATTGCGGCACTCCACGAGCGGCATCCCTCCGATTGGTTCTTCCGCCACGATATGGCATTTATGTATGACTACATGGCGGAGAGGCGCGCGGCGGACATCGCCTTTACGCGGCTGCTGCTGGACTTCTACTTTGACGAGGCACGCGTGCCCGTGACGAAGGAGGATGGCAATGCACGCTGGGGCTCGGATGAGGTGCGCGCCTTTGCCGCACACTACACGGCGAGTCTCGAATCACCCGTGATTACAGGCGACCGCGCCATGGTGAACGTGATCGTGCGCGGCGACGATACGGACTACGGTCGCCTCCTGCCCGAGGGCTCCGTGACGATGGAGCTCGCGCGGCAGACGGACGGGCGTTGGAAGCTCGTCGGGGTACATACGGATACCGCACGCACGAACGGCTTCTATGCCTTGATCGATGCGGCGGAGAGGTATTGGGAATTTCAAGGTTGGGATTGATCTGGACGAAAAGGAGAGCAGAACATGAAGTACGAATTGACGAAAGACTATCTGACGGGCATTGATATGATTGACGAGGAGCATGGAAAGCTCTTTGATCTGGCAAATGAATGTTACGATCTCGTGATGGACGATGCGGCGGTTGACCGATTCGATCGCATTGTTGCCCTGCTCGAGGAGCTGCGCACCTACGCAGCGACGCATTTCGCCCACGAGGAGGAGTATATGGAGCGCATCCAATACGAGCGGCGCTTCAGCGAGCGCTATCAGCACCTGCGCTTCATCCAGAAACTCAGCGAGATCAACCTCGACGACATCGACGAGAACCAGCAGGAGTATCTGCTGAACATCCTCGACTTCCTTGCGCGCTGGCTCTACGGTCATATCAAGGTCATGGACTGCCGCATTCCAAAGGAGGATGTTGCTGCAGCAAAATAGGTAGACACAGAAATCCTTGAGAAGTGTGCGCAGAGAGAAAGCGGGAACGATTTAGATGAAATACGAGTTTACCGATGATTATCTGACGGGAATCGCGTCTGTGGACGCCCAGCACAGCAAGCTGTTCGACCTCACGAACGAGTGCTATGAGCTCGTGATGGAGAGTGCGTCGGAGGACAAATACGACAAGATCGTCGCGATATTGGAGGAGCTTGCCGCCTATGCGGGCACGCATTTTGCGCACGAGGAGGCATATGCGGAGAGCGTCGGCGATCCGCACCGCTTCAGCCATCGTGCACTCCACCTGCGCTTTATGAAGAAGGTTGGAGAGATCGACCTTGATGCAATCGATGAGAACCAGCAGGAGTATCTGTTGAACATTCTCGACTTCCTTGCGCGCTGGCTCTACGATCATATCAAGGGGCGCGACTGCAAGCTGCCGCATGAGCACGCCTAGGCATACACAAAAACACCCCGCAATGAGCAGTTGCGGGGTGTTTTTGCTGTGTATTATATTTTAGGAGAGCTCTGGAAACCATATCCTTTCCACAGGCTATGGTCTCAAACGAAAGCCTGTAGATAATATAGCATATAAGAGAATGAAATTCAATAGCATAAAGAAAAATATTTGGATATAAATTTTATATCATGAAGATAAAAGAAGGTTATTTTTGGATAAAAACAATAAAAATGGGAAGAAAGAACTATGTTCAAGCATTGGCTTTTTTTCTATAATAAACGTGAGACAAAGGAAATGTCTCAAGATCGGTTGTGTGCAGTCGAGCACAACGAAAAATACTCATAAGGAAATGAGGTGGCTGTAATGGCAGTCATATCACTGGCAGCGGTGCTGGACGATCCGGCTAAACGGATCCCAATCAATGCCATGGTGCGCGCGGCAGCGGTTTATCCCGCGAAGGACGATGCCCTCATCGAGGGGATGCGTGCTCAGCGGCTCGCGTATCGTGAGCAGATTCGGCAGCTCCACCGCATGGATGGTGAAGCGTACGAGGTTGACATTCAGGCGCTTGCACGTTCGCTGCGCTCGTTGGAGGAGGATATCCACAGCGACGCGACGCGTGAGTTGTTTGGGGATCCGTACGTAGTCGAACTGCAGGGCGTGCGTCCTGCGACTGACGCCGAAGCGGCGTCGGCGTAGTCCTTCTCACGGAGGGAATCATTGAACAATCGAATATTACTGCACAAGAAAACCGCAGTGCTCTGAGTCGGTGAAATGACCGATCAGAGTTCCGTGCGGTTTTTTGTGCTATGCACCTTCCTCAAGGAGGTTATGCAGAGCGGCGTTTCTGCTCGTACAGATGGGGAAAAGACGATAGAATAACATGCGGATCTGTGTCTGAGAATAGGGGGTGTTGGCACAGTTTGACCGACGCACAGGAATCCTCTATAATAAAGATCTCAAGAGAACAGAAAGGATGAAATCATCAATGAGCGATACCAATGTCGATGAACTGATTCGTACGATGAGTGCACAGCGCGTGGAGGCGCTGCGTGTGGGGGTTGAGGAAGATCTTCGAGCGGCATGGGAAAAGGGCAAAGCGGCAGGAAAGGCGGAGGGCATCAGCGAGGGTGAGTTCCGCGGGCGCAAGCAGGGGGTGATCAGCGTGGCGCTGAACCTCCTGCGTGCGGGGACGGATACGGCGACGGTTGCAAAGGCGGCGGAACTGCCCGAGCCGATCATCCGCAAGATTGCACAGGACAACGGCATCACACTCGCGTAGATCTGTGCGTCGGGTGCAGCAAAGGAGCGGCTATGGCATTTCCGAAGGGCTTTCTCTGGGGCGGCGCAGTCGCTGCAAATCAGTGTGAGGGCGCGTACAACGACGACGGCAAGGGGCTCGACATTCAGGACATCATGCCGCGCGGAATCATGAGGGTGCCGACCGCAGCGCCGACGGCGGACAATCTGAAACTCACGGCGATCGACTTCTACCATCGGTACAAGGAGGACATTGCCCTCTTTGCTGAGATGGGCTTCAAGGTGTTCCGCACGTCGATTGCGTGGAGCCGCATCTTCCCGAACGGGGACGAGGCGGAGCCGAACGAGCAGGGCTTGCAGTTCTATGACGATCTCTTTGACGAGTGCAGGAAATACGGCATCGAGCCGCTCGTGACGATCTCGCATTACGAGACACCGCTTCACCTCGCAAAGGCATACAACGGGTGGATGAGCCACGAACTTATCGGCTTCTACGAGCGCTATGTGCGCACGATCTTCACGCGCTATCGGGACAAGGTGAAATACTGGCTGACGTTCAACGAGATCAATTCCGTGCTGCACGAGCCGCTGCTCTCGGGCGGCATCATAACCCCCGAAGGCAGAGCTTTCCCTGCAGGATCTCTATCAGGCGTGCCATCATGAGCTGGTTGCCTCCGCGCTTGCAACGAAGATCGGGCACGAGATCATCCCCGATGCCAAGATCGGCTGTATGATTCTTGCAATGCCGACCTACCCGCTGACGCCTGCACCGCGCGACATGATTGCCGTCATGCAGGCGGAGCATTTCAACGATTTCTTCGGCGATGTGCATGTGCGTGGCGTCTATCCCGGCTATATGAAACGCTACTTCCGCGAGAATGGCATCGAGCTCCAGACGACGGAGGAGGAACTGCAGCTCATGCGAGAGCACACCGTTGACTTTGTATCGTTCAGCTACTACGTCAGCATCTGCGAGGGCACGGGCGGTACGGCGGGCGGCGGCAACCTCCTCGGCGGGAAGAAGAATCCGCATCTCAAGGCGAGTGAGTGGGGGTGGCAGATCGACCCGCAGGGGCTGCGCCTCGTGCTCAACCGATACTATGACCGCTGGCAGAAGCCTCTCTTCATCGTCGAGAACGGACTTGGTGCAAAGGATGTGCTCGTTGCGGACGGTACGGGCGGCATGACGGTCGCGGACGACTACCGCATCGACTATCTGAATGACCATCTCGTGCAGGTGGAGGAGGCGATCGCCGACGGCGTGCCCGTCATGGGCTATACGACGTGGGGCTGCATCGACCTCGTGAGCGCGTCCACGGCGCAGATGTCAAAACGCTACGGCTTCATCTACGTCGACCGCAATGACGACGGGACGGGCACACTCGCGCGATACCGCAAGAAATCGTTCGCGTGGTATAGGGATGTGATCGCGACAAACGGGGGCATCTTTGAAGCGGTGCGTTAAGGAATCGCTGATAAAATAGACCCTCCGATTGGCGTAGAACCGCAGCACGCTCGAAGTTCGAATTGTGGGCGGCACAATCGTATCGATTCATGCGCGGAGCTGACATTGGGGTGCTGCTGTACGTTTCTTTCATGCAGCAGTGCCTTTTTCTTAGGAGATGATTTGTTTGATTTGGGATAAGCTAAAAGATTTTTTTGATTTGCATGGTGACACGGCATCGGTACAGGAAATTACAGATCGAATTAACGCCGGCGTGCGATTCAGGGGAACGAATCTCAGTGTCCTGATACTGGCGATCTTTATTGCCTCCATCGGTCTCAATATGAATAGTACGGCAGTCATTATCGGAGCGATGCTGATCTCGCCGTTGATGGGGTCGATCCTTGGGATTGGCTATGGGCTTGCCCGTTATGACAGCGCGTATATACGTTCCGGTGCAGGTAATCTATTCGCCCAAGTGCTTATTTCAGTTGCTGCATCGACGCTTTATTTTTGCCTCACGCCGATCGATGCCCCCTCTTCGGCGCTGCTTGCACGGACATCGCCGACCATCTGGGACGTTTTGATTGCTGTCTTTGGCGGCCTCGCAGGCATCATCGGTGTAACCCGCAAAGAGGGCGGGAATGTCATCCCCGGTGTTGCGATTGCGACGGCGCTGATGCCTCCTCTCTGTACTGCGGGGTATGGGATTGCGACGGGCGTGACGGCGTACACCGTGGGCGCTCTCTACCTGTTCTTTATCAACAGTTTCTTTATCTGTCTGACAGCATTCATCGTCCTGAAAATCATCGATATCCCCTCGAAGATTGCGCGGGATTCTGTCGAATTTTCAAGACAGAAACGCTATTTGCTGACCTTTGCCATACTGGTCACCTTGCCCAGCTGTTTCTTTGCGTATCAGAGCGTGCAGGAAAATCTGGAGAACGAGCAGGCGAAGAGCTATATCGAAGAGAATTTCAAAGCACCGCCCCGTCTGGCAATCTCCTATACGTTGGACAACGAGAAGAAAATGCTGACGGTATTTACGGTTGCAGGAATAGCGGAGGACGACTTGGCGGCATTGACGGAGAAGCTGCATGAAAAGAAATACCTCAGGCCGTTCCAGTTGGAGGTCTTTTCTGCCGAAACGGTGGAAGAGCGGGAAAAGATGGAGGCGATGATCGATCAAAGACTCAGTGAGGTTGAAAAAAGAGCCATTCCCTCTGTGCAGGAACAGCAGACCGTGACCGCACTCAAGTCTGCCCGCGAGGAAAGCGAGAAGAAGGGGGCCTACATACTGGACTGGAACCGCGAGGCACGCATCGTATTTCCGCAAATCTCCCGCATCGCCGTCGGGAGTGTGCAAGCCCCTGCTCCGACGGCAGATAAAGCGGCTGCGCTGCATGAAACGCACATCGCGTTCGTATATCTCCAAGCAGATCTGGACGACGCGTCACGCGCACGTCTGACCGAGTGGGTTTCTGCCAAAGCACAGCACCGCGTAGAAGTACACTTCCTCCCCGAAGTTCCGCCGGCAGAGGAAAAAAAGGGATTGTAAGGAATCGCTGATAAAATGAAGTCCGTCAGAT
>NZ_KB290939.1:194911-196887 GCF_000318175.2 Selenomonas sp. oral taxon 138 str. F0429
TCAAGATGGCGGTGCTGAATTTATCAGTGCTTCCGTAATCCGTGGCTGAGCGCGCGCTATGCACATCGTGTGGGCGAATTGGAAACAATAAACGAGAATAATTGAAAAAGAGATATAAAAATTGTACGCGGAAAAAAACTTGTCACTCCTTTGAACCTTGTGATAAAATGAACAAAGTCGTGCGCGGCGGTGGCTGTGATATCGCCGTGCAAATTAGTTACAAAGGAGGCGCTTAAATGGAAACGTTGGCCGCGATTATTTTTGTTGTAATGTATATGGTGATCGTCTCGGAAAAGATTCACCGCACGGTTGCTGCGATGATCGGCGCGGTGCTCATGATGCTGCTCGGCATCCTCTCGCAGGAGGTTGCGCTGCATCATGTGGACTTTGAGACGCTTGGACTGCTCGTCGGCATGATGGTGCTCGTCGGCGTGACGAAGGAGACGGGGCTGTTCGACTACGTGGCGATCAAGGCTGCGAAATCCGCAAAGGCGGAGCCGCGCCGCATTCTCGTCTACCTCTGTCTGATTACGGCGCTGTTCTCGGCGTTCCTCGACAACGTGACCACGGTGCTCCTCATGGTGCCTGTGACGTTCAGCATCACGAAGATTCTGAAGCTCGACCCCATGCCCTACCTCCTGACGCAGATCATCGCGTCGAACATCGGCGGTACGGCGACGCTGATCGGCGACCCGCCGAACATCATGATCGGCAGTGCGGTCAAGGAACTCACCTTCGTCATGTTCATCGAGCATCTCGCACCGATTGCGATCATCTGCATGCTCGTTGTCATGTTCATCATGTCTGCGATCTACCGCAAGGACCTCGTCACAACGCCGGAGCTGCAGGCGGAGCTCATGCAGATGGATGAAAAGGCGGCGATCACGGATCACGGCCTCTTGAAGCGCTCGCTCTTTGTTCTGGGGCTGACGATACTAGGATTTTTCACACACTCCTTTACGCACATTGAGTCCTCGCTGATCGCGCTGACGGGCGGCTTCCTGCTGCTCCTCCTTGCGGGCGGCAGTGAGCATCTCGTTGAAAAGGCGATGCACTCGGTCGAGTGGCCGACGATCTTCTTCTTCATCGGACTCTTTATCGCGGTCGGCGGACTGATCGAGGTCGGCATTATTGCGCAGCTCGCGGAGACGGCAGTGGAGACGACGGGCGGCGATCTGACGGCGACGGCGCTCCTCATCCTCTGGATGAGCGCGGTCATCTCGTCCGTGCTCGACAATATCCCGTTTGTTGCGACGATGATTCCGCTCATTCAGAATATGGGCGCAATGGGCATCGAGAATCTCGAGCCGCTCTGGTGGTCGCTCGCACTCGGCGCGTGTCTCGGCGGCAACGGCACGCTCGTTGGGGCTTCTGCGAACCTCATCGTGGCAGGCATGGCGGCGGAGCGCGGCGTACACATCAGTTTCGTCCGCTACTTCAAGATCGGCTTCCCACTCATGCTGCTCACGATCGTTCTCTCGACGGTCTATGTGTACCTGCGGTATTTGATATAAATTCTTTGCAGGAAAAAGCCTGCGCGAGGGCGAATCAAACTCTATAAGAAATGTGTGAAGGCACCGACACAGTTTCGGTGTCTTTTTTTATTCGGAGAGAAGTTATGTTCATACTTGCGTCTGCGTCGCCGCGCCGCCGTGCGCTCCTGCGGCAGATCGGGGCGTCGTTCGTCTCGATCACGCCCGCCGTCGATGAGGTGAATGATGGGGAGCGCCCGCGTGACGCCGTGATCTGCAACGCGCTCATGAAGGCGCGCAAGGTTGCGGAGGAGTACCCCGACCACGCCGTGCTCGGAGCGGATACCGCCGTTGTGCTGAATGGCATGGCGTTTGGCAAGCCGAAGGATGCGGCAGAGGCGCGCCATATGCTCTCCTCGCTCGAGGGGCGGCAGCATACGGTGCTCACGGGGATTGCGTGGGTCGTGAATGGGCGGGAGTACACGGATGCAGCGGAGACCACGG
>NZ_KB290939.1:196907-202169 GCF_000318175.2 Selenomonas sp. oral taxon 138 str. F0429
CGGGCGAGCCGATGGGCAAGGCGGGCGCGTACGCGATTCAGGGGCGTGCGGCAATCTACATCGAGGAGCTGCACGGCTCGTTCTCGAACGTGGTCGGCTTGCCGCTCCACGCCGTTGCGGCGCTTGCACGTACGGCGGGGGTCACGATGGAGGATGGCGATGAATCTGCGTGATCTGCCAGCGGGCGAGCTGCCACGTGAGCGCCTGATTGCACGCGGCGCAGAGGCGCTCAGCGATGCAGAGCTGCTCGCAATCCTCCTGCGCACGGGGCGCGCGGGCGAGAATGTACTGGAACTTGCGCGCGGCATTGTTGCGCGTTTTCGCGAGACGGGGCTGCACGAGATCCTTGCGATGCCATGCGCCGAGTTCGCACGCATACCGGGCATCGGCACGGCAAAGGCGGCGACCGTGCTCGCGGCACTCGAACTTGGACGGCGCGCGCAGCAGACGGCAAAGAGCCGCCCGCGCATCCGCGAGGCATCTGATGTAGCGGAGTTGCTGCGCCCGCGCTTTCGTGCGGAGAAACGTGAGCATTTCCTCGTGCTGCCACTCAGCGCAAAGAACGAGGTGCTGATGGTCGCGGATGTGTCCGTGGGCACGCTCACGAATGCGCTTGTGCACCCACGTGAGGTCTTCGAGCCGCCGATCCGCTGCGGCGCAGCGCACATCATCCTCGCGCACAATCACCCGAGCGGCGACCCCGCGCCGAGCGCAGAGGATCACCGCCTCACGCGCGTGCTCAAGGATGCGGGCGCACTCCTCGGCATCCCCGTGACAGATCACGTCATTATCGGGGGAGACGGCTTTTTCAGCTTTGCGGAGGAAGGTGTGCTGTAATCAATACTTTTTTTGAAAAGAGAGAGGAATTCACACATCAATCATCGAAATATACTGATACCTTAGGAAATACTCTTGTTAAAGATTAATTAGGAGGGATTATGATGAGCAAGATCAAAAAGATCCTCGTTCCGGTCGATGGGTCGGTGAACGGCTGCAAGGCGGTCGATGAGGCGATCTTCTTCGCGGAGAAATGCGACGCAGAGCTCGACTTCGTTTATGTTGCGAGCAACATCAACAAGGACATCCCGAGCCACATCGTCTTTGACCGCATCTGGGAAAAGCTCTCGGACAACCGCAAGGCGCGCAAGCACGTCAAGAGCGGGCATATCGCCAAGAGTATTCTCGAAGTCGCGGATGAGGAGGGCAGCGACATGATCATCATGGGCAGCCGCGGGCTTGGCCTCCTCAAGGGCGTGCTCATCGGCAGCGTCAGCCAGAAGGTGATCGAGGAGGCCAAGATCCCCGTCATGGTCATCAAGTAGCGGGAGGTGTCGTCCTTGACCGTTCGAGAGCGGCTTGAGGCGCAGGAGGATGCACTCCTCTCACCGCTGGCGGCGCGGAGCAAAGACGCAAAGCGCAGTCATCTGATGGAGGAGTGCCCCTTCCGCACGAAATTCCAGCGCGATCGCGACCGCATCCTGCACTCGAAGTCGTTTCGTCGGCTCAAGCACAAGACGCAGGTCTACATTGTCGCGGGCGACCACTACCGCACGCGCATGACGCATACGCTCGAGGTGGCGCAGATCTCGCGCACGATTGCGCGCGGGCTCATGTTGAACGAGGATCTGACGGAAGCGATCGCGCTCGGTCACGATGTCGGACACACGCCGTTCGGACACGCGGGTGAGGCGGTTGTGGAGGAGATCACGGGGCATTTTGCCCACAATGAGCAGAGCCTGCGCATGGTCGAGATCCTCGAGCGCGGCGGGCACGGGCTGAACCTCACGGGCGCGGTGCGCGACGGCATCCTGAACCATACGGGCAAGGGCATGCCGACGACGTTCGAGGGACGGATTGTGCGCATTGCCGACCGCATTGCCTACCTCTGCCATGACTACGACGACAGCATCCGCGCGGGGCTTCTGACGCCCGAAGAGCTGCCCACGGAGGTGCGCGACGCATTTGGTACGGATACGTCCGCGATGATTACGAGCATGGTGTCGGATATGATTGTCACCTCGGAGGCGCGCGGTGACGCGGCGCTCTCGGATGAGGTGCAGCACGTCATGGACACGTTCCGCGCCTTTATGTTCGAGCATATCTACCACTCCAAGACGCTCGCGCACGAGCGCGCACAGGCGGGCTTTGTTCTGCGTGCCCTCATGGATCATTTCACCGTGTATTTCCACACGCTTCCGCCTGAGTTTATTGCGCGCGAGGCGCGCTGGGGTCGCGAGCAGTGCGTCGTGGACTATGTGGCGGGGCTGACGGACAGCTACGCCGTCGCACTCTTCCGCGAGATCTACATTCCGCCCGTGGATCAGATGACAATCAAACCAATATAAAAGGAGAAAAACATGCGTGACCCAAGGATGGAGGCATTTGTGCAGCAGGTACGCGCGCAGACCGACATCCTTGCCGTCGTGCAGGGCTATGTCCCGCTGAAGCGCAAGGGCAACCGCTACTGGGGCTGCTGCCCTTTCCACAACGAAAAGACTGCGTCGTTCTCCGTTGTGCCCGCCGACGGCTTCTTCTACTGCTTCGGCTGCCACGCGGGCGGCGACGCGTTCAAATTCATCTCGCTCATGGAGCACATCACGCCGTTCGAGGCGATCCTGCGGCAGGCGGAGCAGCTCGGCATCGAAAAGCCGGAGCAAAAGCGTGACCCGCGCGAGGAGGCACGTCTGCGTGAGCTGGACGATCTGCGCAAGGTGAATGCGCTCGCGCGCGACTTCTTTCACAACTGTCTCACCGTGACGCGCTACGGCGCGGCGGGCAAGGCATATCTCGCGGGGCGCGGCATTACGGACGAGGCGATTGTACGCTACGGCATCGGCTTTGCACCCGATGCGTGGTCGAAGCTCTCCGATGCGTTCCGAAAGCGTGGCATATCGGATCATATTCTCGTAACGGCGGGACTTGCCGTGAGGCGTGAGCGCGGTGAGGGCGTCTATGACCGCTTCCGCAACCGCGTCATCATCCCGATCGCGGATGAGCGCGGGCGCATTGTCGCCTTTGGCGGGCGCGCGCTCGGCGACGCGCAGCCGAAGTATCTCAATACGGCGGAGACACCCGTATTCAACAAACGCAAGCTTCTCTTCGGACTCGATCGTGCGCATCGCGCCATTGCGAGCGAGGGTGCGGCGATTGTCGTCGAGGGCTATATGGACGCAATTGCCGCTTGGGAGGCGGGGGTTCAGAACGTCGTCGCGACGCTCGGCACCTCGTTCACGAGCGACCATGCAGCGCTGCTCCTGCGCCGTGCGCCGCACATCGTCTTCTGCTACGACAGTGATGCGGCGGGACAGGAGGCGACACTGCGCGCTCTCACAGCCGTGCGCGGACGTGCGGCAGAGGTGCGCGTGCTCCTCCTGCCGGACGGCAAAGATCCCGACGAGTATGTCCGCACGCACGGCGCGGAGGCGTTCCGCGCGCTCGTGGAGACGGCTGTCCCCGCGCCCGCGTTCCGTCTGCGCCACGTGCGCAGCCATATGACGGACAGCGTGGAGGGACGGCGCGCCGCTCTTCGGGAGATGCTGCCCGTGCTTGCGGAGCTGGACGAGATCACGCGTGCCGCCTACGTGCGGCAGACGGCGACGGAACTCTTCTTGGACGAGGGGATTGTGACGGATGCCCTGCGCCGCTTTCTGCGGCAGGGGGCTGCGGAGCCACTACAGAACACTGCGCCGCAGCGCATGGCCGTGCGACAGGGAGACGATGCTCTGCGGCGCGCGGGGCGCGAGATTATTGCGGCAATTTGGCGAGATCCTGCGCTTCTCACCGAAATTTTATCTTCCATTCCGATGGAGGATTTTCCCGATGAATTCATCGCCGGACTGCTCCGTGCGATGGCGGCGCATCTCGATGCGGGCGGTGTTCTGGATGCGGACTTTATCGCTGCACAGCCTACAGCGGCGGGGGATGAGCTCACACGCGCCATCGTCGAGGAGGGGAGTACGGAGGCCTCCTATCAGGAGGCTCTGGGGACGCTCCGACGTAGTTATTTGACGCATGCACTTGCACGGCATACGCGCCGCGCTGAGGAGATGATGCAAGAAGGAAAAGAGGGATACATTGACGAATTAAACGAAGTGAAGAAAATACAGGATGAGATTGCCCGTGAAAATTTGCACGAATAAATACGCGCACTTTAGTGCTCGAACCTTTATAGCGATATACTAAATGATAGATTTTATTAGATAATACTACAAACTGAAAGGAGGGGGCAAAATGCAGACAGCAACAGCGCGGATCGAACGAGATGAAATGACTGGAATGGGAAATATCAGCGAGCTTGTGGCAAAGGGAAAGTCGAACGGCGGAACACTGACCTGCGGTGAACTTATCGAAACATTCAGCATATGGAATATGACCCCCGACGATATGGATGGGCTCTATCAGCGCCTCAGCGACGAGAGCATCGAGATCGTGGACGATACGGCGGTCGGCGAGAGCAGCGATGATGACGTGCTCGAGCCGGTGGATGACATTGACAAGGACGAGGAGGAAATCGAGATCGACCTCAGCGTCCCCGAGGGGGTCGCGCTGGACGATCCTGTCCGCATGTACCTCAAGGAGATTGGTCGCGTGCCACTTCTGACGGCAGAGGAGGAGGTTGAGCTTGCGCGGCGCATGGAGGCGGGCGACGAGACTGCGCGCCATCGGCTCGAGGAGGCAAATCTGCGTCTTGTCGTGAGCATCGCCAAGCGCTATGTCGGCCGCGGCATGCTCTTTCTCGACCTGATACAGGAGGGCAACCTCGGACTCCTCAAGGCGGTTGAAAAATTCGACTACAGCAAGGGCTACAAGTTCAGCACGTATGCAACGTGGTGGATCAGGCAGGCGATTACGCGTGCGATTGCCGATCAGGCACGCACGATCCGCATCCCTGTCCACATGGTCGAGACGATCAACAAGTACATCCGCATTTCGCGGCAGCTCCTGCAGGAACTCGGGCGCGATCCCACACCCGACGAGGTAGCAAAGCATATGGGGCTGAATACGGCGCGCGTGCGTGAGATCATGAAGATCGCGCAGGAGCCCGTTTCGCTCGAGACCCCGATCGGCGAGGAGGAGGACTCCCATCTCGGCGACTTTATCGAGGATGAGGCGGCGCTTGACCCCGCAGATGCAGCCTCGATGATGTTGCTCAAGGAGCAGATTGCCGACGTGCTGAAGACGCTTGCGCCGCGTGAGGCGGAGGTTCTGCGTCTGCGCTTCGGGCTTGAGGACGGTCGTTCGCGCACGCTCGAGGAGGTCGGG
>NZ_KB290939.1:202189-222452 GCF_000318175.2 Selenomonas sp. oral taxon 138 str. F0429
AGAGCTTCGGTGTGACGCGTGAGCGCATCCGACAGATCGAGGCGAAGGCGCTCAGGAAGCTGCGGCACCCCGTGCGGCTGCGCAAGTTGCAGGGAAACATTGATCTTTGAGGTGTGGTTTGCCTCACAAATAAACGATAGGAGGACAGCGTTATGACAGAGGGGACGGAGCAGCCAAAAGCGCCGGGCGCCGACATCATTGAACGCCTGCTTGCCAAGGGCAAGAAGAACGGCGGGACGCTGACATACGGCGAGCTCATTGACGCACTGCAAAAACAGGATATGTCCCCCGACGAAATGGACGATATGTACCAGCGCTTCAGCGACGAGGGTGTTGAGATCGTCGATGATGTGCCGGGTGCGACGGTGGAAGAACCCGTGGACGATGATCCGCCCGAGAAGGAAGAGGAGGTCGAGATCGACCTCACCGTGCCCGAGGGCATCTCGCTCGACGATCCTGTCCGCATGTACCTCAAGGAGATCGGTCATGTGCCGCTCCTGACGGCGGAGGAGGAGGTCGAGCTCGCACAGCGCATGGAGGCGGGTGACGAGAACGCACGCCATCGACTCGAGGAGGCAAATCTGCGCCTCGTTGTGAGCATCGCCAAACGCTACGTCGGACGCGGCATGCTCTTTCTCGACCTCATACAGGAGGGCAACCTTGGTCTTCTCAAGGCGGTCGAGAAATTCGACTACAGCAAGGGCTACAAGTTCAGTACGTACGCAACGTGGTGGATTCGGCAGGCGATTACGCGTGCGATTGCCGATCAGGCACGCACGATCCGCATCCCCGTGCACATGGTCGAGACGATCAACAAGCTCATCCGCATCTCGCGTCAGCTGCTGCAGGAACTTGGACGTGACCCGCGCCCCGAGGAGATTGCAAAGGAGATGGGCATCAGTGTCGCACGCGTCCATGAGATCATGAAGATCGCGCAGGAGCCTGTGTCGCTTGAGACGCCGATCGGCGAGGAGGAGGACTCCCACCTCGGCGACTTTATCGAGGACGAGGCTGCGCCCGCACCCGCAGAGGCTGCGTCGTTCATGCTCCTGCGCGAGCAGCTCGAGGAGGTCTTGGAGACGCTGACCGACCGCGAGAAGAACGTCCTGCGTCTGCGCTTCGGGCTTGAGGATGGGCGTTCGCGTACCCTCGAGGAGGTCGGGCAGAGCTTCGGTGTGACGCGCGAGCGCATCCGCCAGATCGAGGCAAAGGCACTGCGCAAACTGCGCCACCCAAGCCGCAGCAAGGTGCTGCGTGACTTCTTGGAGTAGTTGACGAAGTGGGCTGAATATCGTATAATAAGCATACAAAAAGGGCACTGTCGGTAAAACGGCCAGCCCCTACTTGACGAAAGAACCCCGCCGAAGTTTTCCGGACTGTGCGGCGGGGCTTCTTATTCCTTAATTGTGACGAGGATCAACAGGGTTACGAGAAGTAACGCAAGCAAATCGTAAAACGTCATAGGATCGCCCCCTCTCAGGAGCTAAGAATCGACCGCCTACCGTTGACAGTGCTTATTTTGATTCTAACACATATGTTTTGCCCGCGCAACCAACATTTTTCTTGACAGGACGGCGTGTAGCCTTTATAATACGCATGTCTGACACATTCCTCGATAGCTCAGTCGGTAGAGCGTCTGACTGTTAATCAGAATGTCACTGGTTCGAGTCCAGTTCGAGGAGCCATTTGAAACAATAGGAGTGTAACGCAGCAGTTACACTCCTTTCTTATGTCTGTGGAAAGGAGGATCTCATGCAGCTCGATGCGCGTCTCGCGGCGATTGCCGCATTCGTCCCGCACGGAACAGTGCTCGCGGACATCGGCGGCGACCACGCCTATCTCGCCGCGACCCTCGTCATGAAGGGCATTGCGCAACGCGCCGTTGTCGGCGACCTCAGTGCGGGGGCGTGTGCGGCGGCACGGCGTACCGTGGGAACGCAGCGACTCACACGCGAGATCGACGTGCGGCAGGGCGATGGGCTGTCCGTCCTCGCGCCTGGCGAGGCGGAGTCCATCGTCATCGCGGGCATGGGCGGTGCGCTCATCACAGAGATTCTCTCGGGCGCGCCCGATGTGCTCGCACGCGTGCAGACCCTGGTCCTCCAGCCCATGAACGGCGCGGCAAAGCTGCGCCGCTGGCTCTGCGAAAACGGCTGGAACATCGTGGACGAAACACTTGTGCGTGCAAACGGTCGCCTCTACGAGATCATCCGCGCCGAGCGCGGTGCATGCGAGATGCCCGACGATGTACTCCTTCATATCGGCGCAAAACTTTACGAAAAGCGCGACCCTCTCCTGCATGAGCATATTGAAGGAAAGATTGCAAAGCTCACTCGTGCCGTCGAGGGCATGAATGCCAGCGCAGCAGCGCGGCAGAGCACGGAGTATCGTGAAACGGTATCGAGATTAGCAGCACTGCGAACACTGCTGATGTTACTTTGAGAGGAGCCCCCATGCTCAGCTGTCAGCTCATCATGAACGCGCTCGAGCGCATCGCACCGCGCCGCCTCGCCGAGGACTGGGACAACCCCGGACTCCTCGTCGGCAGCTACGCGCAGAAGGTCGGACGCGTCCTTGTCGCGCTCGATGTCGATGACCGCGTCACCGAGGAAGCCATTGCGCGCGGGGCGGACATGATCGTCGCGCACCATCCCGCGATCTTTCGCGGCATGAAGCAGCTGCGCACCGACCTCCCTCTCGGGAAGCGCCTCGCCGCCCTCCTCACACACGGCATCGCCGTCGCGGCGGCGCATACGAACCTCGACGTGACGCGCGGCGGCGTCAACGACGTGCTTGCCGCGCATCTCGGACTCGAGAAACTCTCCTCCTTCGTCATTACGAGTCAGGAGGAGGGCGTGACTGAGAGCCTTGGTCGCATGGGCGTGCTCCCCGCACCCTTGGCGATTGAGGACTTCGCACGCACGGTGAAGGAGCGCCTCGGCGTCAGCCACGTCCGTCTCGCCGCCGTAGCGGCGCGCCCCGTGCGTCGCGTTGCGGTTTGCGGCGGCGCGGGTGCGGATTTCATCGACGATGCCGTGCGGCGCGGCGCGGATGTCTACGTCACGGGCGATGTGAAGTACCACGACGCGCAGCGCGCCGTGGAGCAGGGCATGCACATCATCGACGCGGGGCACTTCGGCACGGAGGTACCCGTCCTGCCTGTCCTCGCCGAACAATTACGCACGGAGCTTTCGTCCGAACGCGGAGAGATTGAGATTTTCGTCACAAACACGCAGCATGATGTGTTCGATGTAATAATATAGAAGAAAATATGAAAGGGGAAGGGGAGACACAATGGATCAGAAGCATATCCGCAATTTTTCCATCATCGCCCACATCGACCACGGCAAATCCACCATCGCCGACCGCCTCATCGAGTACACGGGCACACTCAGCGAGCGCGAGATGGAGGCGCAGGTGCTCGACAGCATGGATCTCGAGCGCGAGCGCGGCATCACGATCAAGGCACAGACCGTGCGCCTCGACTACCGCGGCGAGGACGGCGAACTGTACGAGCTGAACCTCATCGACACGCCGGGGCACGTCGACTTCAACTACGAGGTCTCGCGCAGCCTTGCCGCATGCGAGGGCGCGCTCCTCGTCGTGGATGCGGCGCAGGGGGTGGAGGCACAGACGCTCGCGAACGTCTACCTTGCGCTTGAACACGACCTCGAGATCGTCCCCGTCATCAACAAGATCGACCTGCCGAGCGCGGAGCCTGACCGCGTGAAGCATGAAATCGAGGATACCATCGGTCTCGACACGAGCGCCGCCGTCCTCGCCTCGGCAAAGACGGGACTCGGCATCAAGGAAGTACTCGACGCTGTTGTTGCCTATATCCCGCCTCCCGAGGGCGACCCCGAGGCGCCGCTGCGCGCGCTGATCTTCGACTCCTACTTTGACCCGTACAAGGGCGTCATCGCAAATGTGCGCGTCAAGGAGGGAACGATCAAAAAGGGCATGAAGCTGAAACTCATGGCGACGGGCAAGACCTTCGATGTGACGGATGTCGGCTGCTTCCGCCCGCAGCCCGTCGATACGGGCGAACTCGGCACGGGCGAGGTCGGCTTCATCGCGGGCGCGCTGAAGGATGTGCGCGATGTGCGCGTCGGTGACACCGTGACGGGCGCGGAGAGACCCGCTGCCGAGGCATTGCCCGGCTATCGCGGCGTCACGCCGATGGTCTTCTGTGGACTCTACCCCGAGGACAGCAAGGACTACGACAACCTGCGCGAGGCGCTCGAAAAGCTCCAGCTCAACGACGCCGCGCTCGTCTTCGAGCCGGAGACCTCCATTGCGCTCGGCTTCGGTTTCCGCTGCGGCTTCCTCGGACTCCTCCACATGGACGTGATCCAGGAGCGTCTTGAGCGCGAGTACAACCTCGGGCTCATTATGACGGCGCCCTCCGTTGTCTACCACGTCTACCGCACGGACGGCACAATGCGTGAGGTCAGCAACCCCGCCGACCTGCCGCCGACGACCGAGATCGACCACATCGAGGAGCCGTGTGTCAAGGCGACCGTCATCGTCCCGAAGGACTACGTCGGCGCGGTCATGGAGATCTCGCAGGAAAAGCGCGGTGTCTTCCAGACGATGGACTACCTCGACGCAACGCGCGTCATGGTCATCTACCACATCCCGCTGAACGAAATCCTCTACGACTACTTCGACCGTCTGAAATCCGCGACGCGCGGCTACGCGTCCCTTGACTACGAGCTGATTGACTACCAGACCTCGAATCTCGTGAAGCTCGACATCCTCCTCAACGGCGATCCCGTGGATGCGCTCTCGACCATCGTCCACCGCGATCGCGCCGTTGCGCGCGGCCGTCAGCTTGCCGTGAAGCTCAAGGGCATCATCCCTCAGCAGATGTTTGAGATCCCAATCCAGGCGGCGATCGGCAGCAAGATCATTGCGCGCGAGAACGTGCGCGCGCGCCGCAAGGACGTGCTCGCGAAATGCTACGGCGGCGACATCACGCGCAAGCGCAAGCTGCTCGAAAAGCAGAAGGAGGGCAAGAAGCGCATGAAGGCGGTCGGCAGCGTCGAATTGCCCCAGGAGGCGTTTATGGCGGTTCTCAAGATCGATGAGTAAGACTTGGGGGCTCTATGCCCACATCCCTTATTGCGTGAAAAAATGTGCATACTGCGACTTCGTCTCTGCCGCAAATGCAGCTGCGGCGGAGATGCAGGACTATGCGGCGGCGCTGCGGGCGGAGATTCTGCGCGAGGCGCCGCCGCTTCGCGCGCTCTGGGGCGATGTCACGACCGTCTACCTCGGCGGCGGTACGCCGACCGCGCTGCCTGCCGTGCTTCTCACGCAGATCCTCGACACCATCCATGAGGCGGCAGGGGAGCCTCTTGAATGCACGGTGGAGGTGAACCCGGGCACGGTGGACGAGGAACATCTCGTGCAGCTCAGAGCGGCGGGCGCGAACCGCCTCAGCCTCGGCGTACAGAGTTTCGATGATCGACTGCTACGCGTCATCGGGCGCGTCCACACGGCGGAGGAGGCGCGCGCGGCAGTCCGCGCGGCACGCGCGGCGGGTTTCGATAATCTCAGCCTCGACCTCATGTATGCGCTGCCAACGCAGACTCTTGCTGATCTCAAGCAGAGTGTCAACGAAGCACTCGCTCTCGCGCCTGAACATATCTCTGTCTATGGTCTCATCGTCGAGGAGGGCACACCATTTGCCGCTGCAGAGGCGGCGGGACGGCTCGCGCTCCCCGATGAGGATGCGGCGGAGGAGATGTACGACTATCTGATGGCGGAGCTGCCCGCGCGCGGTTACCGCCGCTACGAGATCTCGAACTTTGCGCGCGCGGGCTATGAGAGCCGGCACAATCTTGGCTATTGGAGGAACATCCCCTATCTCGGCGTCGGTGCGGCGGCGCACGGCTATGTGGACGGCGTACGCTGGGGCAATGAGACGGATGCGCGTCGTTACATCCGCGCCATCCGTGCGGGCGCGTCTGTCCGCACGCCCGAGGACGCGGAGCGCACAGCGGTGAACGCGATGGAGGAGTATGCCTTCCTCGCCCTGCGCACAGCGGAGGGAATTGATGAGGCGGATTTTCACCGCACATTTGGCGTGAGCATTGATGCCGTTTATAGCACTGTGATTGCGCGGCAAATAGAGCGCAACCTGCTGTGCCGCGCGCAGGGGCATATCGCCCTTACGGCGGCAGGTATGAAGCTGGGCAACGAAGTCTTTGCCGCATTTTTACACGACGAATGATTCCATTAGATATAAATTTGTGCTATGATAGGTATTGTTTCACGTTGTTATCATCCGAAAGGAGAAAATCTATGAAAACATTGACCATGATCGAGATGGCGGGCTGCCCTTACTGCGCGAACGCCCACCGCGCGATGGACGCGCTGCGCGCCGAGGGCGGCTCGTATGCGGATGTGACAGTCGATTTCATCGACGAGAACCGCGAACCCGAGAAGACGCAGCCGTTTGCAGGACAGTACTACTACGTGCCGAGCATCTTCATGGATGGTGAGAAGCTCTACGAGGCACAGCCGGGGCATAGCTACGACAAGATCTATGCCGAGGTAAAGCATGCGTTCGATGCAGTGCGTGAGAAAACGCACAATTCATGAAAAATATGACAAAGTTGCATGAGAAAAACGAAAATAAAACTTGTAAAATTATCTGAAATCCAGCATAATAACGAATGTGCTATTTTCACAATATACATAAAGATCCTCGCGGATGCGATCGTGTACGGGTAGCGCGGCGGCGTTCACGAGGGGAAAAACAAGATGAGGTGAGTTTATGCATCAACCCGTTACTGACAATCCATTTGTCATCATGTTCATCAACATGGTCATTGTCTTCGCTGTTCTGACAGTGATCTGGGGGCTCATCGAGCTGACCCACAGACTTGACCCGACGAAGAAGAAGGAAGAGCCGCCTGCGGCGGTGCCTGCCGCTCCTGTGCCCCCCCCCGCAGCACCCGCTGCGCCTGCTGTTCCGGCGGGGCTGTCCATGGAGACCGTTGCCGTCATCGCAGCAGCCGTCACCGCCTGTGGCTACAGCGTGGAGCAGATTCATGCGATTCGTCCGGCAGAGCAGCCCGTGTGGCGCAACTTCGGCCGTACGCAGGGAATGCGCACCGCGCGCTGAGGAGGGAGTGAGATACTATGGATTTTATCAATGCATTTACCGTCTCCCTGCAGGCCGTCGTCGATGGCAGCGGATTCGTGGGAATGACCGGCGGCAACGTCATCATGATCGCGGTCGGACTCATCCTGCTCTATCTCGCCTTTGCACGCGACTTTGAGCCGCTGCTCCTGAGCCCGATTGCATTCGGTTGTATCCTTGCGAATATCCCGTTCAACGGCTTTGAGGAGCCGGGCGTCATGTCCGCGATCGGCATGGGTATCAAATACGAGATCTTCCCGCCGCTCATCTTCCTCGGCGTCGGTGCGATGACGGACTTCGGCCCGCTGATTGCACGTCCCTCGAGCCTTCTCATGGGCGCTGCGGCACAGTTCGGCGTCTTTGTTGCTCTCCTCGGTGCGATGTGGTTTGGCTTCACGGCACAGGAGGCAGGCTCCATCGGCATCATCGGCGGTGCGGACGGCCCGACCTCGATCTACCTCGCAACGAAGATGGCACCCCACCTCCTCGGCGCAATTGCGGTCGCGGCATACACCTACATGGCGCTTGTGCCGCTCATCCAGCCGCCCGTCATGAAGCTCCTCACCTCGAAGAAAGAGCGTGAGGTCGTCATGGAGCAGGCACGCGATGTTACGAAATTCGAGCGCATCGCATTTCCGATTGTCTCGACCATCTTCATCAGTCTGCTGCTCCCCTCCATCACGGCACTGCTTGGCATGCTGATGCTCGGCAACCTCTTCCGTGAGAGCGGCGTGACGGATCGTCTCTCCGATACGGCGCAGAACGCGCTCATCAATACGGTCACGATCTTCCTCGCACTCGGCACGGGTCTCACGATGAGTGCAGAGAACTTCCTCGTTGCTGAGACCATCCTCATCATCTTCCTTGGTTTTGTCGCCTTCATCTTTGGTACGGCGGCAGGCGTTGTCCTCGGCAAGATCATGTGCCGTGCGACAGGGTGGAAAGTCAACCCGCTCATTGGCTCGGCGGGCGTCTCCGCAGTTCCGATGGCGGCGCGTGTCAGCCAGATCGTCGGCATCAAGGCAAAGCCGGGCAACTACCTCCTCATGCACGCCATGGGGCCGAACGTCGCCGGTGTTATCGGCACGGCGGTTGCGGCAGGTACAATGCTTGCAATGCTGATGTAACCCCGTTTCCTCCTATAAAGATTTCGGAGGCAGGATAGCTCCCTGTCTCATATACCCCTAGCATTTGACAAAATCCTCCTTCATATGTACTATGAGGGAGGATTTTTCGTTCGCGCTGTTCTTCCACCTGCGCGAAAACATGTCAATATTTTTACAACGGAAGGAAGATACTATGCGCGGAACATTCTACGGCATCGGCGTTGGCCCCGGCGACCCCGAGCTGCTCACCGTCAAGGCAATCAAGGCGATCGAGGCGGCGGACGTCCTCATCGCCCCCAAGACCGAGAAGAAGGAGGGCAGCGTCGCCCTCGAGATCGCACGACCCTACCTCAAGGATGACATCGAGATCGTCTACCAAGTCTTCCCGATGGTCAAGGACTTTGCAGAGGACACGGGCGCATGGGATGCAAACAAGGCGGAGATCCTCGCGCTGCTGAACGCGGGCAAGAACGTCGCCTTTCTCACCCTTGGCGACCCCATGTTTTACAGCACCTACATCTATGTTTTCCGCCTCCTCGAGCATGAGGACGTGGACATCGTAACGATCCCCGGCATCCCCGCCTTTGCCGCGATCGGCAGCCGCGTCGGCAGACCGATTGTCGAGGGCAACGACATCCTCGCCATCATCCCCGGCACGGCAGACAAGAAGCACCTCGAGGAGGTCATGGCGGTCGCAAGCAGCGCTGTCGTCATGAAGGTCTACCACAACTCCGCAGAGATCATCGACCTCCTGCGCCGCAACAATATGACGAAGAAGGCGGTGCTGGTCAGCCGCGTTGGACTCGACGACGAGCGCATCATTCACGACCTCGAGGCGCACGCCGACGAGAAGTTGAACTACCTCTCGACCATTCTCACGCGGAGGAGCTGACATGATGACGAAAACATGGACAGCCACCCTTCTCACGGCACTCACACTCGCTCTTACGGCATGCGGCGCGCCCGCTACGCAGGAGAGCACGTCAGGCACCTATGCCACAATTACGGACGACAACGGGCGCACGGTCAATTTTGACAAGAAGCCCGAGCGCATCGTCGTCACCTCCGCCTCCTTCCTCGAGCCACTCTACGCCGTCGGCGGCGAGGTCGTCGGCAGACCTGACTCCAAGTCGAAGATCCCCGATGCGGCGAAGAACGTCACGAGTATCGGTCGCGTCTACCAGATCGACGCGGAGAAGGTGCTCTCCCTCACGCCCGACCTCGTCATCCTCAACAAGGGCATGAACGAAAAGCTCGTCGAGACACTTGCGGCGAACAACGTCAACACCCTCGTCCTCGACATGAAGACCTACGATGACGTGAAGCGCGAGATCGGCATCTTTGCTGCGCTCACGGGCGAGAAGGCAAAGGGAGAGGAACTCACATCGAAGATGGATTCGGACATCGCCGCCGTGCGCGCCTCGATTCCCTCGGACAAGAAGCGCATTGCGATCATCCACAGCACGGGGCAGGGACTCTCCGTCCAGCTCGACGGCAGCATTGCAGGCTCGATTGCAAACATGCTCGGCTGGGAGAACACGGCGAGCGGCATGACCGCGCTCGACAAGAACCCCGACGCTGCGCCCTACAGCATGGAGACGCTCGTTGCGCAGAACCCTGACATCATCTTCGTCACGAGCATGGGCGAGGAGTCGGAGATTCGCGCTTCGATGGAGGCGATGTTCGCGGAGAGCCCCGCATGGCAGAGCGTCAGCGCCATCCGTGACGGCAAGGTTTACTACCTGCCGCAGGAGATGTTCCTCTTCAGCCCCGGCATCGAGTACCCTGAGGCGGTCAAATATATGGCGAGGCTCGTCTATCCATGAAAAAGCGGATAGTCCTGCTCGTCTTCTTTGCCGTACTCGCGGCATTCTCAATGATGATCTCGGCGGCAAAGGGCTCGGTTGACATCCCGCTCGCGGAGATCATCGGCATCCTCGGCGGTGCGCAGGACACGGCGCACGCGCAGATCCTCTGGAACATCCGTCTGCCGCGCACCATCGTTGCCGCCCTCGTTGGGATCAACCTCTCCCTATCGGGCGCGATCCTGCAGGCGATCCTGCGCAACCCGCTCGCCGACCCGCATATCATCGGCATCTCGTCGGGCGCGGGGCTTGCGGGCATCTTCATCATGCTGATGCTGCCGGGCGCGGCGTGGCTCATCACCCCCGCAGCGTTCGGCGGGGCGATGCTCGCCGCGCTGCTCATCTACATCCTCGCGTGGCGCGATGGCATCCGCCCGACGCGCATCATCCTCGCGGGCGTTGCCGTCTCGGCATTCCTCGGCGCGGGCATCTCCGCAATGATGATCCTCTACAGTGACCGCGTGCACAGCGCGCTGATGTGGATGGTCGGCGGACTCTCCGCGCGCAGCTGGCCGCATGTCGATCTGCTGCTGCCCTATACGATTGTTGCGGGACTCCTCGCACTCATGGCGGCACAGCGGCTCAACATTCTCCAGCTTGGCGACGATATGGCACGTGGCATCGGGCTTGCCGTCGAGCGCACGCGCATCATGCTCACGGCGGTTGCCGCGCTCCTCGCCGCGAGCGCTGTCTCCGTCGTGGGGCTGCTCGGCTTTGTCGGGCTCATCGTCCCGCACGCAGCACGCCTCATGATCGGGGCAGACTACCGCTTCCTCCTGCCGGCGGCGGCGCTTCTCGGCATCGCCGTCGTCACGCTCAGTGACACGGCGGCACGGCTGCTCTTTGCACCGCTCGAACTGCCCGTCGGCATCATCATGGCGGTCGTCGGTGCGCCATTCTTCCTCTATCTCCTCAGGAGGCAGCTATGAGTGCCGGGATGAGCACCCGCAATCTGTGCGTGAAGATTGCGGGCAAGGAAATTCTCCACGGGCTGAATGTAGATATCGCCGCAGGGCGGCGCACAGCCATCATCGGTCCGAACGGCGCGGGCAAGACCACCCTCCTGCGCGCACTTGCGGGGCTGAACCGCCGCTACACGGGCGCGATCATGCTCGATGGGCGCGAGCTTGGCAGCTACGCGGAAAAGGAGCTCGCACGCGTGCGCGCCATCCTGCCGCAGGAGCGTGCAGCGGCGCAGGGGCTCACGGTAGAGCAGCTCGTTACGTATGGACGCTTTGCCCACGCAGGGCTCTTTCAGACGCATGCGGACGCGGAGGATCGCGAGGCAATCGCGTGGGCGATGGAGACCGCGCACGTCTCCGCCTTTGCAGAGCGCGAGGTACACACCCTCTCGGGCGGCGAGCGGCAGCGCGTCTTTCTCGCAATGGCGCTCAGTCAGCGCCCGCGCCTCCTCCTGCTCGACGAGCCGACCACCTATCTCGACGTCGCGCATCAGCTGCGCGTCATGGAGATCATCTCCGCACTCAACCGCGTGCACGGCATGACCATCCTCATGGTGCTGCACGACATGGCGCACGCCATGCAGTACGCCGACGACATCGTTCTCGTAGAGGCGGGGCGCGTCGTCGCAACGGGCACGCCCACCGAGGTGCTCACCGAGGAGCGCATCGCCGCCGTATTCGGGGTAGAGGTCGAAATCTTCACGAACAGTCGCGGCATCCGTGTGCCGTCTCCTGTGGCACTTGTGGGGGAATAGATCATTGTTTGAACGGGTGTAGGATAACCTGCATCCGTTCTTTTTTGCACCAAAATAAATTGACAACGCACAAAAAAATTCATACAATGTAGACAAACAGACAAAAGGAGGTGACATCATGGCACAGGCAAGTGTGAGCATTCGGATGGATGCAGACCTCAAGCGGCAGTTCGACGAATTCTGCTCCGAGATCGGGATGACGATGACGACAGCGTTCTGCGTTTTTGCAAAGACGGCAGTGCGCGAGCGTAAGATCCCGTTCGAGATCTCGGCAGAGCGCAGCGATCCGTTTTATTCGGAGAGCAACATACGTTATCTGGAAGCCTTAAAGCGAGATATTGAGGCGGGAAATGCGCATTTCGCCAAACATGAACTGATTGAGGTGGTTTGATGGAGCTGCTTTGGGAAGACCGTGCATGGGAAGAATATCTGTACTGGCAGACGCAGGACAGGAAGACCTTGAAGCGCATCAATGCCATTGTGCGTGATATTCAGAGAAATCCGTCGGATGGCATAGGCAAGGCAGAGCCGCTTCGAGGGAATCTCAGCGGATGGTGGAGCAGACGCATTGACGATGCGAACCGTGTTGTCTACTATGAACAAAACGGGATTATTCACATTGCCTCCTGCCGTGGGCATTACGAAAAGTAATACCGCTAGGAAAACGCTGATAAAATAGAAACGCCCCATGTATGGAGTGAATTGGGCTCTTTGCGCTCAGATGAGCAAACATAAACTCAAAATTATAACCTGCTATAAATTTTTTCGACAATAGGTCTTGCAATTTATTCCCGCACGTGCTATGATGAAATCGTTCCAAGGGAAGAGAATGAATCGCGAAAAGGAAACATGGACACTTCAGCGACATCTCACTCCTTTGGAAATCAGATGTTTTCTGTTTTACAGAAGGAGGAGTTTCTCATGAAGAAGACTCTCGTATCCGCACTCGCAACGGCTCTCGTTGTCGGTGCAGCAAGCACGACGTTCGCTGCGGCGAACCCGTTCTCCGATGTGCCCCGTGATCACTGGGCATACGATGCTGTGACCCAGCTCGCCGCTGATGGCGTTGTTGAGGGCTACGGCGACGGTACCTATCGTGGTGACCGCAACATCACGCGTTATGAGATGGCGCAGATGGTTGCGAAGGCAATGGCAAAGGGCGATATGTCCGCTTCGGATCGTGCGCTCGTTGACCGCCTCGCAGCTGAGTTCGCTGATGAGCTGAACAACCTCGGCGTCCGCGTCACGAAGCTCGAGCGCAACGCTGACATGGTGAAGTGGAATGGCAAGCTCGAGTACACCTATACGAGCACCCGCTATGAGAATCAGGATCGCTCGAATAAGGACAACCTCCTGTTCCGTCTCGAGCCGAGCGCAGAGGTTAACAACCACTGGCATGTCAATGCTCGTCTCGATGCAGCAACCCAGATGAACAAGGATGCTGCCAATGGTGACGAAGATAAGGTCACACTCAAGCGCGCATGGGCACAGGGCGACTACGGCGACTTCACGGTGAAGCTCGGTAAGATGGAGCTCGTTTCCGCTGAGGGGCAGTATCAGGCTCCTGGCTCCCTTGTATTCGACACGGATTTCTCTGGTGCAGAGGCTTCTTTCGGCAAGGATCTGCAGGTCAAGGTTCAGGCTGGTCGTCTAAATATCAATGATGACAATGGTCACAAAATTGATACGGCGAACTATCAGGGCGTTGAGCTCCAGTACGAGAAGGGTAGCCTGACGGCTGGCGCTGGGTACTATCGTGCAACGGCAGATGTGTTCACGAGCGTGACAAAGAACGGCAAGGACAAGATGAACATCTGGGCGCTGAATGGTGCCTACCGGTTCGACAAGAATGTCGCTCTGACGGGAGCCTATGCATACAACAACGATCTCGAGGATCTTAAGAAGTCCGGTCAGGTTTCGCTCGAGTACAAGGGTGCAGATGCTGCGGACAAGGGGTCGTGGGGTGCATATCTCTCCTATCGTCACCTCGGTGGCGCATCGGCTTCCCCGACGGATGATGGCGCACTCTATGGAACGAAGGGCATTGAGCTCGGCACGAACTACACGATCTGGAACAACGTCGTTCTTTCCGCAAAGTACTTCAAGGGCAAGACCATCGAGAAGCAGGATGACGATAAGGTTCAGAAGCTCTTCGGCCGCGTTGAGTTCCTGTTCTAAGAAATTCACGTCACACACTGCGGCACACGCCGCATAGTAAAATCCCCCTCCATACGGAGGGGGATTTTTGTGTGATAAATTGTTCTCAACTCCTTATTTTCTTAAGTAGATCACTTGGCGTAAGTGTTGGGATGCCAAATCCGTAGCACCTTATTTGTATGAAAATCTGCTGTTGTAACAAACATATAGATTCTACTTAAAAAGCCCGCCGCACGAGTTCCATGCGGCGGGCTTTTCCATATTCACGCGTACATATCGACGCTGTTTCCGAGATTCGGGTCAAGGCTTGCGGTGGTCTCCTCGATGAGGTCGAGGGCTTCTTTGCCGGAGTCCATGGCGAGCTTTGCGACGGCGATGCCGACGCTCTGCTGTGCCTGTGCCTGGTGCATACCGACCGACATCTGTGCAATATCCATTGTAAGATCCATTTCTTTTCTCCTTAGACATAGATGCTGAAGAGGTTCAGCATGTTCGAGTAGCGCGACATGGTGGGCAGTGAGCGTCCATTCAGCATGTTCGATGCGTAGTTCAGCTGGCTGCCGATCGCCTGCTCCATCGATGGGATGGCGCGGCTGCGTGAGAGTTGCGCGTACTGCGCGTGACGGTCGGCGCGGCCTGCGAGTCCACCCTTGCCGAGGATTGCCTCAGACTGCGCAGGCGAACTGGTAAGCGCGTTTGCGAGGCGGCTCTCATTGACCTTCATCTTACCTGTAGCGGCATCGACAGTGATGCCCATCTTGGCGTAGGAGTCTGCCTTGTACGTGGTGTCGGAGAACTCTGACGCGAGCTGGCGGACACCCTTGCCGAGGCTCTTGTTGTCGCGCAGGAAGTCCGTAGCCTCGTTGTACTCGCTCACGAGATCCTTGACGTTGCCGATTGCGGTCTTGAGGCGGTCACTGTAGCTCCTCGAGCCGTCGGCATTCGTCGTGATGTCGGATTTGTCGAGTTGGTAGTCCATCCCGCCGACCTTGCCCGCTGCCTTCCGGAGATCCTTCATGTTCGAGTCGTATTCGGCGTAGAACTTCGAGCTGGTCTCTGCGTAGGTCTTGCGAAGGCTTGCCGCCTGATTCGCGATGTCCATAATGGAGCGAAGCTCCTGTGCGCTCGACTCTCTGCCACGATACTGTGCGGAGTAGAGACTCGAACTGCTTCTTTTGCGTGTCTGATCGCCGAAGAGTGCCGCTGTTGCGTCCGTGCGCGAATTGTTCGCGTAGAGCGAGCTGTAGATGCTGCGCGCTGCGCCGGTCATCTGTGTAATGGTCGCCATGTATGTTCCCCCTTCCATGGTCATGGCGTTCTTGCTATGGGTATAATTGCCTATGTATATTATATCGTATTTTGCGGAAATGTCATTAGTTTCGAGAGAAAAATTTGATAAGCTGTGATACAATAGGAAAATGTTTGGAAGGAGGTGCGGCTTGAGGGCTGCATTTATGACGCTCGGCTGCAAGGTGAATCAGTTCGAGACGGAGACGATGGAGGGGCTGTTCCGCGCGCGTGGCTATGAGGTCGTGCCGTTCGAGGAGCGAGCGGAGGTCTATGTCATCAATACGTGTTCGGTGACGCATCTGAGCGACCGCAAGTCGCGCCAGCTGATCCGCCGTGCGGCGCGCACAAATCCATCTGCGTGCATTGCGGTGACGGGCTGCTATGCGCAGGTTGCACCCGAGGAGATCCGCGCGCTGGAGGGCGTGCGCGTTGTGATCGGGACGAAGGAGCGCGCGCGCATCGTGGACTATGTGGAGGAGGCACTGCGCGCGGATACAGGTGCGATCGGCACGATCACGGACATCATGCAGGCGCGCGTCTTCGAGGATATCCCGCTGCACTCCCTGCCGCACCGCACGCGTGCGTTTTTGAAGATTGAGGACGGCTGTCAGAATTTCTGCACGTTCTGCATCATTCCCTATGCGCGCGGCCCCGTGAAGTCGCGCGAGCTCTCGGCGGTGGCACGCGAGATGAAGCTGTTGACGGAGGCGGGCTTTCATGAGGTGGTGCTGACAGGGATTCACCTCGGCGCATACGGGATTGATCTCAGAGATCGTCCGACGCTTGCGGATGCGTGCCGCACGGCGCTCGCCGAGGAGGATCTGCGGCGTCTGCGTCTCGGCTCGCTCGAGTCGGTGGAACTGTCGGCGGAGCTCCTCGAACTGATGCGGACAGAGCCGCGTTTCGCGGCGCATCTGCATCTGCCGCTGCAGGCGGGGAGTGATAACGTGCTGCGCGCGATGAACCGTCACTACGATACGGCGGCGTTTGCCACGCTGCTCGAAGATGTGCGGCGGGCGGTGCCGGGGGTGGCGATCTCGACGGACATCATTGTGGGCTTTCCGGGCGAGACAGAGGAGGATTTTGCGGCGGGGCTGGACTTCGTGCGCGCAATGGGCTTTGCGCGGATGCACGTCTTCCCGTACTCGCCGCGCAAGGGGACGCCTGCGGCGCGGCGGAGCGATCAGGTGCTACCGATGGTGCGCAAGGAGCGTGCGGCGCGGATGCAGGCGCTCGCGGATGAGTTGGCAGAGGAATATCATCGCGCAGCGCTCGGCTCGGTCGCAGATGTGCTCTTTGAGACTTCGGCGGACGGCGTGACGGACGGGCTGACGGAGACGTATATCCGCGTCTATACGGATGCGCCCGTCACGCGTGGGGAGATTGCGCCCCTACGGCTCACGCATCTCTATCGCGACGGCGTGTGGGGGGAGCCGATTGCAAAATAAATCCTTGACAGCGCTGTCCGTATCTGCTATTATAATCAAGTCGTCAAGACATGTGACTCAGTAGCTCAGCTGGATTAGAGTATTTGACTACGAATCAAAGGGTCGGGGGTTCGAATCCCTCCTGGGTCACCACTATGGACATAACGTCGACTGAGGTCGGCGTTTTTTTGTGCTTTTTTTATTCTCAATAAAGGCACTGAGAATGAAAATATGAACGGCGTTCATTTTTCTCTTTTCAAATCCATTATTTTTCGCTATAATAGTCGTGTACGACGAAAGAAAGGGTGAAGTTCTTTTGGAGGAGAAGATGGGCCGCCGAGAACGCAAGAAGCTGCAGTCGCGCCGTATGATTTTGGAGGCGGCGATCAGCGAGTTCTCGAAGAAGGGCTACAAGGACACGTCCGTTGCGGATATCATGAGCACCGCCGATCTCGGGATTGGGACGTTCTACAATTATTTCAACTCGAAGGAGGATCTGCTGTTCTCCCTGCTCGGACGCCTGAGCGAGATGATCCGCATGGCGCTCGCGGAGGCGCGTGCGGCAGAGCGTACGTCGCTCGAGCTTCTGGAGCTCGGCGCACGCGTGACGGCGAAGTTCCTCGATGAGAACCGCTTTGTGATGCCGCTCTTTCTCTCAGGTTCGCACCACGGCGGACATCCGGGCGGCGAGGGCGCGCCGCATCCGCACGCAGGCAAACCGCCGAGCAGCCGCATGACGCCGCAGATCAAACAAGTCTTCGCGGAGATTATCCGCGAGGGGCAGGAGGCGGGCGAGATCCGCGACGATGTGCCTGTCGATCTGATTGCGGAGATGTTCCACTCGCTCTATCAGGCGGCGGCGTTTAGCCACCTTGATTTGACCTATCAGGAGAATATCGCGCTCAAGACGCGCCTCCTGCTCGATGGTATCCGCAAGCGGGATGAGCAGCCCGTGTGTGGGTGATTTTGGACTTTTGTGTATTTGACTTAGGAGATCTCGATGATCAGTGTAACGAAGCTTCTTTTTATGGATGAATACTATGGCGATACGCTGCGCTACGGGCATAACGCGCATCGCATGAAGAGTGGTGCAGCGGAGGGGATGGGTCCTGTCGTGGTCTGGAACTCGACGCGCACGTGCAACCTCCGCTGCCGCCACTGCTATATGGAGTCGGACGGGCAGAAATATGACGGCGAGCTGACGACGGAGGAGGCAAAGCGGTTCATCGACGGCCTTGCCGAGTTCCGCGTGCCCGTACTGCTCTTCTCGGGCGGCGAGCCGTTGATCCGCCCCGATTTCTTTGAGCTGGCGGAGTATGCGCGTGATCTCGGCGTGCGCCCGACGCTCTCGACGAACGGGACGCTCATCACGCGCGAGGTGGCGCAGCGGATCAAGGATCTCGGCGTCGGCTACGTTGGCATCTCGCTCGACGGGCTCGCGGACGTGAACGATATGTTCCGTGGGGTCGAGGGCGCGTATCAGCGTGCGATGGAGGGCATCGAGAACTGCGTTGCCGTGGGGCAGCGTGTGGGGCTGCGGTTTACGATCAACCACCACAATATCATGGAGCTGGACAAGATCTTTGACTTTATCGAGGAGAAGGGCATTAACCGCGTCTGCTTCTACCACCTCGTCTACTCGGGACGCGGCGGCCAGATGATGGATGAGGATGTGACGGCACAGGAGTCGCGGCGTGCGATGGATACGATCATCGCGCGGACGAAGGACTTTGAGGCGCGCGGTCTGAAAAAGGAAATCCTGACGGTGGACAACCACTGCGACGGGGTCTATATGTATCTGAAGGCACTCGCGGAGGGCAACGATGCGGGGGCGGAGCAGATCCGGAAGCTGATCGGCGCGAACGGCGGCAATCGTTCGGGGATTGCGTTCGGCGAGGTCGATCATCTGGGCTATGTGCATCCCGACCAGTTCACGCAGCATCATACGTTCGGCAATGTGCGTGAGCGCAAGTTCGGCGATATTTGGCAGGATATGACGCATCCGATTCTCGCGGGGCTGAAGGACAGGAAGCCGTTGCTCAAGGGACGCTGCGCGAAATGTCAGTATCTCAGCTGGTGCAACGGGAATTTCCGTACGCGTGCCGAGGCGCGGACGGGGGACTTCTGGGAGTCCGATCCGTCCTGCTATCTGACGGATGAGGAAATCGGTCTGACGAGGGCTGCGCTGTGAGCGCCCCGATGGAGGCGGCGCACGCCGCACAGGGCACGATGGGGGCGCATCCGCACGCGGCGGGACACCCTGCGGGTGCAGGACATCCCCACGCGCATATGGGCGGTCACCCTGGCGGACATCCGCACGGCATGGGTCATCCGGGCGGGCATCCTGCGGGGATGCCGAAGGGGCATCCGAAGGGCGTTGCGGGCGGCGGGGTAAAGATCATCTCGTGGAACACGACGAACGCCTGCAATATGTACTGCGCCCACTGCTACCGCGACGCGGGCTGCCGCGCAGACGAGGAGCTCTCGACGGAGGAGGGCAAGAAGCTCCTGCGCGAGATTGCAAAGGCGGGCTTCCGCATCATGATTTTCTCGGGCGGGGAGCCGCTGACGCGCCCCGATATCCTCGAACTTGTTTCCTATGCGCGTGGGCTTGGACTCATCCCCGTGTTCGGCACGAATGGGACGCTCATTGACCTGCCGATGGCAAAGGCTCTCAAGGAAGCTGGCGCGTGCGGGATGGGCATCTCGCTGGACTCGCTCGACAAGACGAAGCACGATACGTTCCGCTCGTTCCCCGGCGGTTGGGACGGCGCGGTACGCGGGATGATGAACTGCCGCGAGGCAGGGCTGCCGTTCCAGATCCATACGACGGTAATGGATTGGAACGCGCACGAGCTTGAGGCGATGACGGACTTCGCCGTGGAGATCGGAGCGAAGGCACATCATTTCTTCTTCCTCGTACCGACGGGACGCGCGGAGACGATCGAGGAGGAATCGCTGCGTGCAGAGGCATATGAGGATGTCCTCTCGCGCATCATGCGGAAGCAGGAGACGGTGGACATCGAGCTGAAGCCGACCTGTGCGCCGCAGTTCCTACGGATCGCCGATCAGCTCGGTGTGGACACGCGCTTCTCACGCGGATGTCTGGCGGGACTTACGTACTGCATCATCAGTCCGCGTGGCAAGGTGCAGCCGTGTGCGTACCTCAACCGCGAGCTGGGGGATGTGCGCGAGACGCCGTTTGATGAGATCTGGGCGAAAAACGAGGTGTTCAAGGAGTTGCGTACGCTCGACTACGGCGGCGGCTGCGGCTCGTGCAACTACAAGAAGGCGTGCGGCGGCTGCCGTGCGCGTGCGGCGTACTACCATGGCGGCGACTTCATGGCAGAGGAACCGTGGTGCCTGTACCACGGGCGGCGCGGAGAAGCGTAATGGAATAGACGAAAGCCCCCTGACGACTGGTCAGGGGGCTTTTGTGTGGAAAGATTTACTTGCACTTCGAACAAATGAATGTATAATAGAGACAGAGAACCCTATGATAAGCTATGGCGGCTGAAGGAATCGCTGATAAAATGAAGTCCGTCAGA
>NZ_KB290939.1:222472-225172 GCF_000318175.2 Selenomonas sp. oral taxon 138 str. F0429
TGGCGGTGCTGAATTTATCAGTGCTTCCTTAACTCTTCACCTTCCCAATCATGTAAGTGGGAGGTGGTGCATATGGACAGCTACGAGTGCATACTGATTCTGGTATTCGCTACGGGTTACATCCTCGCAGTATCAAAGAAATAACCGCCCTACCTACCAAGCACGAGCGGTTATAACCGTGTAATGTGAAGAGGTAGCCGTCTTGTCACGGTTCTCTTTTTTGTGTCTTTATTATATCAGATACGAGGCTGCGATGCAAGTCATTCCTTTACGCTCAGTGCACGCATAGCGTTGAAGATGGCGAGGACGGTGACGCCGACGTCCGCGAAGATTGCCGCCCAGAGTCCTGCCCAGCCGATGGCGCCAAGGACGAGGACGACTGCCTTGATGCCGATGGCGAAGACGATGTTCTGCCACGCGATGCTCATGGTCTTGCGCGCGATATCGATTGCGGTTGCGATCTTTCGCGGCTCGTCGGTCATGAGGACGACATCCGCCGCCTCGATTGCCGCATCCGAGCCGAGTGCACCCATCGCAATGCCGACATCGGCACGCGCAAGCACGGGCGCGTCGTTGATGCCGTCGCCAACGTAGGCGAGGGTCTTGCCCTCGCCCTGTGCGGCAAGGAGTGTCTCGACCTGCGCGACCTTGTCCTGCGGGAGGAGCTCGGCGTGGACGGTGTCGATGCCGAGACTCTTGCCGATACTCGTGCCGATCCAGCGCGAGTCGCCCGTGAGCATAACCGTTTCGCGGATACCGCGCTCCTTCAGCGCACGGATCGCCGCTGCTGCATCCTCCTTGATCTCGTCCGCGACGTGGACGACACCTGCAAAGCGCCCGTCGACGGAGAGATAGACCGCGCCCGTATGCGGGATGGCGGAGATACCGACAGTCTTTTTCGCCATGAGGAGGTCATGCGTGCCGAGGAGGATGAAATGACCGTTGATGTGCGCTGAGATGCCGCGTCCTGCATTTTCCTCCATCGCGTGTACGTCCGTCTCTTCGGTCGTGTTCCCGCCGCCCGTGAAGGCGCGCAGGATGGAGCGTCCGATCGGGTGGGTTGAGTAGCGTTCGGCGTTCGCCGCGTAGAAGAGAACATCCGCCTCCTGGAAGCCCTCGGCAGGGACGACGCTCGCGACGTGGAAGCTGCCCTTTGTGAGCGTGCCCGTCTTGTCGAATACGACGGTGTCCGCCTTTGCCAGAGCCTCAAGGTAGTTGCCGCCCTTGATGAGGATGCCCGCGCGGCTCGCGCCGCCGATCCCCGCAAAGAAGGAGAGCGGCACGGAGATGACGAGGGCGCAGGGACAGGAGATGACGAGGAAGGTGAGTGCGCGGTAGATCCACATGGAGAAGGGATCACCCGTGACAAGTGGCGGGATGATGGCGAGCAGCACGGCGCCGATGACGACGGCGGGCGTGTACCAGCGTGCAAAACGCGTGATGAACGCCTCGGTCGTTGCCTTTTTGTCCGTCGCCTCCTCCACGAGCGAGAGGATGCGCTCGACGGTCGATTCCTCGTATGGGGTTGTGACCTTCACCTCAAGCACGCCCGACTGGTTGATGCAGCCGCTGATGATCTCATCGTTTACACGCACCGCACGCGGCATGGATTCGCCTGTGAGCGCGGAGGTGTCGAGCAGACCCTCGCCCTTTCGGATGACCCCGTCGAGCGGGACGCGCTCCCCCGGGCGGACGATGATGGTCTCACCGACCTCGACCTCGTCGGGGAAGACCTCCTCCTCAACGCCGTCACGCACGACGCATGCCGTGTCGGGGCGGATATCCATGAGGGAGGAGATGGAGCGGCGGGAACGCTGCACGGCGTAGCCTTGGAACCACTCGCCGATCTGGTAGAGCAGCATGACGGCGACGCCCTCGGAGTAGTCGCCGAGGGCAATCGCACCGATGGTGGCGACCGCCATGAGGAAGTTCTCGTCAAAGACGCGCCCGTGGCGGATATTGACTGCCGCACGCCAGAGGATGTCCCAGCCGATGAGCGCGTATGCTGCGAGGAGGAGCACGACACCGACGGTCGTGTCTTCGAGGATCATTCCCGGGATGAAGAGTGCTGCTGCTCCACCGATGCGCATGAGCATCCGCTTCTGTTTCTTCGTCATGCCTGCTGCCCCCTTTTTTCTTTGTTACGCTTCGAGTACGGCGTCCGGCTCGATGGTCTTGACAATCTTCTTGATCTCCGCGAGTACCTCGTCAAAGCGCTCGTCCTCCGCGTCGAGCGTCATGCGCTCGCTGAGGAAGTTGACGCGCACCTTGTTCACGCCCGAAACCTTTGCAGCCGCATCCTCGATCTCCTGCGCGCAATGTGCACAGTCGAGTTCACGGATCTTGAATGCCTTCTTCATGAGTATCGTCTCCTTTTATACAAATAACATATGAACAACTATTCATGTGTTTGATTATAAAGGAGGATGGAGAAGGTGTCAAGAGGGGGGGAAGAATTTTGTTCTTATGGGATAATTTCTAGGGAATCGCTGATAAAATGAAGTCCGCCGTATTGGTGCAGATTTTTTGTCCTGTCGAGGAGACAAACCGGACGCATAGCAAAGGCTATGTGGAGGATTTGTCGACAAAGAGAGGGCGAAAAAGATGTGCTAAGACGGTGGTGCTGAATTTATCAGTGCTTCCCTATGCTGTCGCACCTCAAAATTTAGGGAATCGCTGATAAAATGAAGTCCGTCAGAT
>NZ_KB290939.1:225192-253548 GCF_000318175.2 Selenomonas sp. oral taxon 138 str. F0429
GGGCAAAAAAGATGCGTCAAGATGGCGGTGCTGAGTTTATCAGTGCTTCCCTAACGATAGGTGGAGGGAGGTGCAGGTTATGGCGGATATTTTCATATCTTTGGCGGTGGGTATCGCAGCGAGCTTGATAGCTGCGTGTATCTACGACCGTATCCGTTAGCGGCAGTATCATCTCTATCTGTGCCGGAGCGGACTGACTACCCGTGAACGCACACGAAAAGCCCCCGCAGGTGACTAATCTGCGGGGGCTTTTGCGGTGCAGATGACGGAACATCATCTTCATATCTTTGTGCTCAAAGTATAACACATTTTGCAGAGTGTTTCAAGCCCTATACTATTACAGCTTAAACTTCGACGTAATGTCGTTGAGCTTGCCGGCAGTTTGCGCGAGGGATTCGGCGCTGTCGCTCACGTCGTGCAGGCTTGCGCTCTGCTCCTCGGAGGCGGCGGCGACGGTCTCTGCGTTCGCGCCCGTCTTCTCGGCGACGGCGCTGATGTTCTGCGCGTTGCCGACGACATCCTGCATATCCTGCGCTGTGTGGTCGACGGCCTGACTGATGTGTGCGATGCTGTTGCGTACGTCGTCGAGACGTTTCTGGATGGAGTCGAAGCTCTTCTCCGTCTCGACCGTGACCTCCTTGCTCGCGGCGACCTTCTCCTCGGCGTTTGTAATCGCACCGGCGGCGAACTGGATGCTCTCGATCATCTGGCTGATCGTCTGCTCGATCTCATTCGTGGCGGCGGAGCTCTGCTCGGCGAGCTTGCGCACCTCCTCGGCAACAACGGCAAAGCCGCGTCCCGCCTCGCCCGCACGCGCCGCCTCGATGGCTGCATTGAGGGCGAGGAGGTTTGTCTGACCCGCGATCTCGCGGATGGTGGTGACGACGTTCTTGATGGCGTCGGAGCCGGTGACGAGTTTCTCCGAGACGCGTGAGATCTCGGTCATGGAGTCGCTGACGGTTGCGTTTTGCTGCACGAGCTGCTGGATGTACTTCATGCCCTGATTTGCATCCTCGACAGCGTCGCTTGCGGTCTGGTTCGCATGGACGCCGCTCGCGCTCATCTCCTCAGTGCGCGCGCTGACCTGCTCGATAGCGTTCGAGATTTCGCTGATGCTGCTGTTGTTGTGCACGGCGTCGGATGCAACATCCGTAATCGTGTGCGCGATGCTCTCGGAGACCTGCATCTGCGACTGCACGGAGGTCGAGAGCGAGTCACTCTCCTTCGAGAGGTTGTCCGCCTCGGTCTGGATCGAGCGGACGATGTGATGGAGGGCGTCCTTCATCTCAAGCAGTTCGTTTGCCATGTCGCCGATCTCATCGTTCCATGTCGCGCGTGTGCCCTGGAAGGAGAGGTCGAGCTTGCCGAGCTTACCAACATCGCCGCGCAGTTTGACGAGACGACTGGCGAGACGGCGTGCGTACCATGTGGCGGCGACACCGATACCGATGATGCCGACAATGCTGATGATGAGCACGATGATAAAGACGTGATCGACGTTGCTGTTCAGCTTCTCGAGCTGCTGCTCCTGTACAGCCGTCTGGGTCTCGGCTGCCTTGTCAAAGAGTGCGTCGATCTCGTCCGCCTTCTTGCGCAGTTCGTTGGATGCCGTTGTTGCTGCCTCAATATCGTTGCGCTGGTAGAGGGAAATGATATCCTTCGTCTTCTCCGTGTAGTCGCTCACAGCCTTGCGCAGCGTCTCACCGCGCTCCTTTGCGTCGGCGTTGACCGCGTGGGCGGCAAAAATGTCGAGCTGCTCGGATGCCTTCTTGAGCTCGTTCTCCGTATCCGTCGCACGGTTCGCGTCGCGCGTGATGATGTAGCCGCGCAGCTCGCTCAGACCCTGATGGAAGTCATCCTCCGCCTCGAGCAGCGTGATGCTGTTCTTGACCGTCACGGAAAGCAGATGCTGATACTCTGCACTCGTCGACTTGAACTCATAGAGCACGACGGCGAGCAACACGATCATCAGTGCGATGACGCTGCCGACCAACCCCGTGAGCTGCAGCCCGATGGGCATTCGCTGTCCCATAAAAATCCTCCTCGTTTCCTTCCCACGGTCACATTCCTGCGTGTTCTCAGGCACTGTGACGCCATATATATGCATAAATATTTTGCGCTTGATGGGACGACTTGTCAATCCCTTTTTTAGAATGAGAAAAATTTTTTTCTAAAACAGACACAGGCTATTGCAATGAGGCAGGGAATATGATAAATTTACATCCATAAATTTCCTGCCTGCACGATGCACCGGGCGTTCGCTGTGGACGACGGGGGCGGTGCACGCACTTTTGGAACGATTAGCCGGCCTTGGTGAGGGAGTACCTCGGGACTTGGCGGGATGATTAGTGTCTGCACGACGGAATCTTTGATATATATTGTGCATAGACGACCAAATGACGGCAGGAAATCGAAGCTGGTGCATTCACCAGCTTTTCTTTTTGTCCAAAATGCAGTACAATGAAACGAATGGCTTATGTAGGAGGTCTTTGTTGTCGATTCTATTGTTATGGTAGAAAAGTGCATTACACGTATGATAAGGTCGAGCGGATCGAGATGCGCCGCTCTCTGAGGGCGCGGAAGCCGCGCCGACGACAGGCGCGATGCAGGGGGAAATCGGACGTGACGCGCTTGCCGCGCATACCTACTATCATGCGGTGCACGGCAGCGTACCGTTTGAGGCAAAAGGGTGATTCCTTTTAGAAAGGATACATTATGTTTACATTCAAAGGGGACGGCTTCCCCAGTTTTCATGGTATTGTGCCGCAGATTCACGAGGAGGCGTTCGTCGCTCCGCAGGTATTCCTCTCGGGCGATGTACGCATCGGACAGTATGCGAGTCTCTGGCCGGGCGTCGTCGCGCGCGGTGATGTCAACTACATCTCGGTCGGCGACTGCACGAACATCCAGGATCTCACCTGTCTGCACGTTGCGGATGACAACCCATGCATCATCGGGGACTATGTGACCGTCGGGCACAGTGCGTGCGTCCACGGCTGCGAGATCGAGGATCACGTGCTCATCGGTATGGGCGCGGTTATCCTGACGGGGGCAAAGATCGGGCGCGGTTCCATTGTCGCAGCGGGTGCTGTTGTGAAGGAGAATGCCGTCATCCCGCCGAACTCCCTCGTTGCAGGGGTTCCCGCGAAGATCGTGCGTGAGAATATCGACCGCGTCGCGACCATCCATGCGCAGGCGCTCAAGTACAAATGTGAGTGGGCAGTGGAGTACGGTGTCTATCCCGAGATCGGCGGCGAGCGCTTCCACGGCGAGAAGGTCATTTGATGGCGGAGGAGGATCTCGTCCGCCAGCCGCACGGGCGTGAGCAGCAGGTCAAGATGGAGATCGTCTCCATGATTCATGGCGGCGAGTCGCCCTACGATGTGATTTTTCACGTTGCGCAGTGGCTTGAGAAAACCTCGGGTGAGCCGGGCTACGCACAGTACGTCGAAGACGCTATGCGCGCGGTGTATGGCTGTGCACTCATGCACGTGCGCCCGATGGAGGACGAGCTGCGCGATGTGGAGGAGCGCCTTGCGCGCATCCGCATCGCCTACGAGAAGCCGGAGTTCACGGAGGAGGAGAAGAAGCGCATTCGCTTCGCCATCGACCTGCACGTGAAGAATATCGCCCGCCTCAAGGAGTGCATTGCACGCGCGAAGGCGAACGGTGAGACGGCGGAGATTGTCAAGAACTAGACCGATTTGGCGCACAATTTTATACATAAAAATCATAAAGCCCATACCTTGCGCGTATGGGCTTTTTTGTGATAAAATATAGACAAATCCCAGAATTGCGGGATGATTTTGAGAACTGAATCGTGTCGTTAGGAGGAAAGGATCATGAAGATTTCGACCGTAAAGAAAGTTTTTGCGGCGGGCGCAGTCCTCGCTGCAGCGGCGGTACTCTTCACAGGATGCAACGGCAACTCCGGCGTGGAGGGCAAGAAGTTCATCAACATTGGTACGGGCGGCACAGCGGGCACGTACTACCCCATCGGCGGCGCGATTGCCGAGATCCTGACCAAGGAGATTCCCGGTACGGAGGCGAGCGCGCAGAGCACGGGCGCGTCCGTTGCCAATGTCAATATGCTTGGTGACGGGACGATCGATCTTGCGACGGTGCAGAACGACATCGCGTATTATGCCGCGAACGGAACGGAGATGTTCAAGGACAAGAAGATCCACGGGCTGCAGGGCATCGCGTCGCTCTATCCCGAGACCTGCCAGTTTGTGACGCTGAAGTCTTCTGGGATCAAGAGCCTCTCAGAACTCAAGGGGAAGCGTGTTGCCGTCGGCGCAGTAGGCTCCGGTGTGGAGGCGAATGCGCGCCAGATTCTCGAGGCGTATGGTGTTACCTATGACGATATCGACGAACAGTTCCTCTCGTTCGCTGAGGGGGCAAGCGCGCTGAAGGACGGCAATGTGGATGTCGCCGTTCTCACAGCGGGCTATCCGACGGCGTCTGTGCAGGACATCGCCGCACAGAATCCGATTCGGCTCCTCCCTGTGGACGAAAATATTGCAGACCGCCTGACGGCGAAGTATTCGTTCTACACGAAGACCGTCATTCCCGCAGGGACCTATGCGGGCTTTGATGAGGCGGTGCCGGGCGTCTCCGTTATGGCGATGCTCGTCGCGGGACCCACGGTGAACGCCGACCTCGGCTACAGCGTGACGAAGGCGATCTTCACGAATCTCGACCGTCTGCAGACGGCGCATGCCGTCGGCAAGCAGATCTCGAAGGAGACGGCAAAGAGCGGCATGTCGCTGCCGATGAACGAGGGTGCGGAGAAGTATTTCAGCGGAAAGTGAGTGCGGATTTGACGCGCGTGTTCCGATGACGATGCCGCAGTGCTCCTCTATACGCGTGTATACCATCATACAAGAAGCCCTCCGCTTGCGTATGGAGGGCTTTTTATGATAAGATACGTTTATTATCGCCGCATGCGACGATAGTTCGAGAACTTTTCTATTGTATAATGGAGGGAAAGAACATGAATATCTCTACCGTAAAGAAAATTCTTGCGGCAGGCGCGGTCCTTGTATTCTCTGCCGCGCTTCTCACCGGCTGCGGCGGCGACTCCGCATCGTCGGGAGACAAGAAGTTCCTCAACATCGGCACAGGCGGCACGGCGGGTACGTACTACCCCATTGGCGGCGCAATCGCCGAGGTGCTGAACAAGGATATCCCCGGTATGAACGCGAGCGCACAGAGCACGGGTGCATCCGTTGCGAACATCAACATGTTGCGCGACGGCGCTGTTGACCTCGCGACGGTGCAGAACGACATTACCTACTACGCCGTAAACGGCACGGAGATGTTCAAGGATAAGAAGGTCGACGGGCTGCAGGGCATTGCATCGCTCTACCCCGAGACCTGCCAGTTCGTGACGCTCCAGTCCTCCGGCATCAAGAGTCTCTCAGAGCTCAAGGGCAAGCGTGTAGCCGTAGGAGCTGCAGGCTCGGGCGTAGAGGCGAATGTCCGCCAGATTCTCGCAGCATACGGCGTAAGCTATGACGATATCGACGCGCAGTTCCTCTCGTTTGCCGAGGGGGCAAGTGCGCTGAAGGACGGCAACGTGGATGTCGCCGTCCTCACGGCGGGCTACCCAACCGCATCGGTGCAGGACATCGCTTCGCAGAACCCCGTGCGTCTGCTCCCCGTGGAGGAGAAAATTGCGGACGAGCTGATCGCGCAGTATCCGTTCTACACGAAGACTGTCATCCCTGCAGGAACGTATGCGGGCTTTGATGAGGCTGTTCCGAGTGTCTCCGTCATGGCGATGCTCGTCGCGGGACCCTCGGTGAACGCAGACCTCGGCTACAGCATCACGAAGGCGATCTTCTCGAACCTCGACCGTCTACAGGCTGCGCATGCTGTCGGCAAGCAGATTACGAAGGACACGGCGAAGGCGGGGATGTCCCTGCCGATGAACGCGGGTGCGGAGAAGTACTTTAACGAGAAATGAGAGCGTATCTGATTGCGCTTCTCGCGGCGGGTTTCCTCGTTGCGTTTGACATTCTGAGCGCACCTGCACTCTTTATGCAGGCGGATGGAACAAAGACCGTCCTCGTGCGGCAGATTCGCGGCGAGACACCGCTGACGATCCACTTCATCCATTCTGTGCAGAAAACCCCCGTCGAGGAGTTCCTGACCGTGCATGCGGACGGACATTTCCATCTGACGGGCACGCGCTATCAATCGCACGGCGTGGGGCTGCCCTTTCTCCCCGAGGAGGGCTCGTTCCGACAGGAGGGGGACTACTTCGTCCTCGATATGGATCGCGACTACAGCGAGCTGAGCCTCCGTACGGGCGTCGGCACGGAGCTCATGATCGAGGCGGGCGGGGAACGCATCCCCGTCTACGAGATGTACCCCGTCGGCACGCGCATCGACCTCGTCGTTGCGCCGCTCTACACCTACCTATTTTGAAATTCCGAGGCTGCTAATGTGCGGCCTCGTATTTCTTTTTCATTTCTTTTTTTGAACTATATAAAAATTTCCCCAAAGGATGTGAACTCCCCTATGACCGATCAGAAGACTGCGGAGGCCGTGCTCAAGAAGTACGACCGCGAGTCGAATACCGCCCATTATGCGGGGCTGCCGAAGAAGATTATCGCCGCCATTGCAATTACATTTTCCATCTTTCAGCTCTACACGGCAACCTTTGGCGTTCTCGACGCCCAGCTACAGCGTGCCGTCCATCTTGGATTCGGCCTTGCGCTCGCGTATCTGCTCTATCCATTTCGGCGCGCGTGGACACGGGACACCTTCTTTCACCCCATCGACGTCGTCTTTGCCGTCCTCGGTGCGGCGGCGCCTGCCTACATCGTTATTCAGTACCGCGAGCTCGTGACGCGCGCGGGTACGGTGACGACGCCCGATGTCATCGTCGGCGGCATCGGCATCCTCCTCGTCATCGAGGCGACACGGCGCGTCGTGGGACTGCCGATGGTGACAGTCGTGCTCTTATTCCTCGCATACGCCTTCCTCGGCCCCTATATGCCGGGCGTCCTGGCGCATCGCGGGCTATCGATTGAGCAGCTCATCAGTCACCTCTATTTCACGACCGAGGGCATCTTCGGCATTCCGCTCGGCGTGTCCTCGACGTTCATTTTCCTCTTCATCCTCTTCGGTGCGTACCTTGAGAGTACGGGGCTCGGCAAGTTCTTCATCGATCTCGCCAATGCCGTTGCAGGCTGGGCGAGCGGCGGCCCCGCGAAGGTTGCCGTGCTCTCAAGCGGACTCATGGGCACGGTCTCAGGCAGCTCCGTCGCGAATGTCGTCGGCACGGGCTCGCTTACGATCCCGATGATGAAGAAACTCGGCTACAACGCGAATTTTGCGGGTGCAGTCGAGGCGGCGGCATCCACGGGCGGACAGCTTATGCCCCCGGTCATGGGCGCAGCGGCGTTCCTCATGGCGGAGTTCGTCGGCGTCCCCTACATCGAGGTCGTCAAGGCGGCGGCAATCCCTGCGCTCCTTTACTTCACGGGCGTCTGGCTCGGTGTGCACTTCGAGGCAAAGCGCAAGAACCTAAAGGGCATCCCGCGCAGCGAGCTGCCAAACCCGATCACGCTCATCAAGGAGCGTGGGCACCTCGCGATTCCGCTCGTCGTCATCGTCTATCTTCTCGTCTCGGGTTACACGCCCATGCGTGCGGCGCTCGTCGCCATCGTCCTCTCCATCACCTGCGCCATGCTGCGGAAATCCACGCGCATGAAGCCGATTGAGATCGTCTACGGGCTTGAGCGCGGCGCGAAGGCGGTGCTCGGCGTGCTCATCGCCTGCGCGGCGGCGGGCATCATCATCGGTGTCGTCACCAAGACGGGCGTTGGACTGCGCCTTGCCTCGGGGCTCATCGACCTTGCGGGCGGCATGCTGCTCCCTGCGATGTTCTTCACCATGGTCACGGCGATCGTCCTCGGCATGGGCGTGCCGACCACGGCGAACTACGTCATCACCTCCACCATTGCCGCACCGGCGCTCGTGCAGATGGGCGTGCCCATCCTCGCGGCGCATATGTTTGTGTTCTACTTCGGCATCATTGCGGACGTGACCCCGCCCGTCGCGCTCGCCGCCTATGCGGGGGCGGGCATCAGCGGAGGAAATGCACTCAAGACGGGCGTGCACGCGTCCAAACTCGCGGTCGCGGCATTCATCATCCCGTACATCTTCGTGCTGTCCCCCGTCATACTGATGGTGGACGCGACCCCACTCACACTCATCCTGGCAACACTCTCCGCACTCGCGGGCATGATTGCCGTCAGCTCCGCGCTCTGCGGCTTTCTCGCCGATCACTGCCGCCCCTATGAGCGGCTGCTCCTCATCATCGCGGGGGTGCTCATGATCAAGCCCGGCGGCACAACCGACCTCATCGGCTGCGTCATCTTCGCTGTCATCCTTGTGATGCAGTATCAGCGTGTGAAGAAGGCGGCGGAATGAAGACCGCGCAGGAATATATAGAGGAGCGCAGCTTTTTCGATGCCATCAAGATGCTGAACGAGGTTTCGGAATCCGCGCGTGATGCGCTCTGGAACTATCGTATGGGCTATGCCCTCTACTTTTATGCGATCAATCGGTATCCGAAGCTGTGCATTCTGCGTTTGGCTCTCGGCTATTTGGAGCGTGCAGACGAGGATACGGCAAGCAAGGCGGAGATCGAGCGCGTCTTCTTTGGCAAACCCGGCGGCATGACCGCGCGGTGCCAAGAGGCGGTTGAAAACAAGCACGGCTGGTATGCGGAGGAGCCCGCTTCTATGAGTGTGGAGCAGCTCGTACGTGAGGCTGAGGCAGAGCGCGAGCGTGTGCGCCGTGAGGTGACGGCGTTCTTTGAACGTACACAGCGGCGCGAGATTGCGATCTCGCATCATCCTGCACAGGAAAAACTCCCCGTTGGCGCGAGCAAGTTCTACGGAACGCCCGACCTGCCCGCAGATTTTGACTGGCCGTACTATAAGGGAACGGACTTCGAGGGGGTGACGAAGAATCGCCCGCTTGCCTTTCTCGCGCAGATCAATCTTGGTGAAGCCGCGCAGTATGACCGTACAGGGCTCCTGCCGAAGACAGGTGTGCTCAGCTTCTTCTATGAGACCGTGTCAATGGAGTGGGGCTTTGAACTAAAGTCTGAGGGATATGCGCGCGTCTATTATTTCCCCGAGACGGAGGGGCTTGTCCCGACACAGATTCCGGAGGAAACGAAGGAGTGGAGTGTGGGCGAGCAGGCGCTGACCTTTGCGGATGCCGTCAGTCTCCTGTCGTCTTTTGCATACAGCCGCAGGAGCGGGAAAGAGGTGGATTGGGACACCTACAACGAACTGCGGGCGGAGTTCGGATACGATGCTGCCGCACACGAGGACAATCCCATGAAGATGCTCGGCTATGCCGACGAGATTCAGAATGAAATGGAGCCGGAGTGCGAACTCTACAGCAGAGGCATTGACGGGGATGTGCAGGAAGAGCTCTCCGAAGAGGAGGAAGCGGAACTTGTGAGAAATGCTGCAGATCGCTGGGTGCTGCTGTTTCAGATGGGCACCGTCGAGGACGATGAAACGGAGCTCATGTACGGCGACTGCGGTCTGATTTACTTCTGGATTCGGAAGGAGGACCTTGCCGCGCGCAATTTCGACAACGTTCGTCTGATTTTGCAGTGCGGCTGACATGAGATGGAATGTGAGAAGCAACCCTTGATTTTTAGCTTGGAATTGAGTAAAATATACCTAGAACAGAGGGGGTATCTCAGCCCTGAGTGAGACTTATAAAGCGAGCTTCTCTTGGCTCTGAGCAAGAAATTTATGAGAGAGCGTTTCGCTGCTCTGAGTGCGACTGTAACAGACGGAGAGGGCTGATGCCTTCTCCGTTTTTCTGTTCTACGAGAAAATAAAGAAAAATGCTTGCAAAATTCATTACACCATCGTATTCTATTTGATAGAGGAGGGATTCTGATGGAACAGGCAGTTAATGTGAATTTTCGCTTAGATGCAGCGGTTAAGAAGAATATGGAGCAGGTTTGCGCCGAACTCGGACTCTCCATGAGTGCAGCATTTACAATTTTTGCAAAGAAGGTCGGCAGAGAGCGGCGAATTCCGTTCGACGTATCCATTGATCCGTTTTACGATGAACGCAATCTGCGCTATCTGGAACAGAAGATGGCGGATTATAAGGCGGGCAAGCTCCGCTTCGTCGAACATGATCTGATTGAGGACTGACGATGCGCAGGCGAGGCATTCAATGGGATTTTGATGCGTGGGAGGACTATCTCTATTGGCAGCAAAATGATAAGAAGATTGTCAAACGTATCAACCAGATCATCAAGGACATTGTACGCAGCCCGTTTGACGGAATCGGCAAACCCGAGCCTTTGAAAGAAAAATCTGGCGGGATTTTGGAGTCGCCGTATCGACGGTGAACACAGGCTTGTCTATCTCGTCCAAGAAAACACGATACTGATCTTTGCCTGTCGCGGACATTACGAGTGAGTATTGCGCTGTGCAGTAAAAAACGAGGAATCCCTGTGCAGGGATTCCTCGTTTTTATGTGCAGACGTTTATCTTACTGTTTCTCTTCCGCTTTGACCTCGATCGGGGCATCCTCGACGAGCTGCTGCGGCTCCTCCTCCTCCTTCTTGCGGCGGAGGAAGAAGAACGCGCCTGCACCGATCAGGATGATAACCAAGACGATCGTGCCGATGATCGCCGTCTTGTTCCAGAGACGGAACGCGACCTCGATCTTCGACGACTCGCCCGTGACGAGGGTCTTGCCGAGGTTCCATGTGAGCTGCTTGCCATCGTTCTCCGAGCGGTCAGCGTTCGAGCTCGTGGGCGCGACGGGCAGGTTCATCTGATAGGTGAACGTGATGTTGCTTGCAAATGCACCCGCGCCGCCGCCGTTCTGGCTGCCCTCAAAGAGCAGGTCGAAGTTGTAGTCCGTGTAGAACAGGCTCTTGTTCGCGGTGATGCCTGTGTTCTTGCCCTCGTTCGCCTTGAAGAAGTCATTTTCCGAGAGCTTGTCGATCGTGGCGTAGTGCTCCGTAATCTCGTAGCCCGACATGTTCTCCTTCGTCACGGGGGTGACCTGCGCGTCAGGATTCTTCGCTGTCGTCGCCGCCTTGCTCTGCTCGACAATTTCGGCGAGCATGGGCACGCTGACGAGTGTCGTCTTGAGGTCAGCGCTGCCGTCCTCGTTGATGACGACGTTCACATCGCCGCTGAAACAGCCGCTCGTGAGTGCGAGTACGCCGAACATCGTTGCCGCGAGGACGGTGCGCATCGAGCGTGTGCATCGTGTCAGAAACATAAGATACCTCCTATAAATTCAAATGATACCGATTCCATTATATTTTACATGAGCACGCCGGCTTTTGCAAGACGGACGATTGGCAGGGGCAATGTCGTGATTTTTTTCATTGTATTATTTTGTGTCTCATGCTATACTCATAAAAAATATATATTATTTTTATGTTTTTCGAGCTGCCGTACCTGTGGCATATGCTATGGTGCGTCAGCCTGACTGCGGCTCTGGGATTGCGGTCACGGGGGAAGGTATGGAAACGTCCTTCCCTGCCCGCAGACATTTGTCTGCATTGCAAAGGAAAACCGGCAGGGGGACTGCGCTCTTTTTGTGCGCTGTAATTGCTCGCTGGATTTTTCCGGCGGGCATTTTTTGTTGGGAAATTCTGGATTTGCGGGAAAGGCGTTTTATGGGGCAGTATGCACGTATGATGACGGCGGGAAGTATACTTGCCGTGCTGTTTTTCATTCTCTCACTTTCGGTCGGGCGGTTCTATGTCCCGTTCGATCAGGTGGCAGCGATTCTTGCATCGAAGTTTATTGAAATCCCTGTCACATGGGATGCGTCGATGTATAACGTCGTCATGGTGATCCGTCTGCCGCGCGTGCTCGGGGACATTCTCGTCGGCGTTGCGCTCGCGGTGTCGGGTGCGGCGTATCAGGGAGTCTTCCGCAACGATCTCGTCTCGCCGGATCTGCTCGGTGTCTCGCAGGGCGCGAGCGTGGGCGCGTGCCTTGGGATTCTCGCGCATCTGACGCTCGGCGGCACGGCGGTCGCGGCATTCCTCGGCGGCATCGCGGCGGTGACGATGACACTCATGCTGCCGAAGCTCGTGCAGAGCCGCTCGCGCATCGTGCTCGTCCTCTGTGGCATCATTGTGTCGGGCTTTATGGCGGCGGTGATCGGTCTGCTGAAGTACCTCGCCGACCCCGATACGGAGCTGGCGGATATTGTCTACTGGCAGCTCGGCAGCCTTGCAAAGGTGTCGTGGGACAATCTGCTCTACGTCACGCCGATCATCGTCTTCACGCTCGCGGGGCTGCTTGCGATGCGCTGGCGTATGAATGTGCTTTCGCTCTCGGATCAGGAGGCGGCGAGCCTCGGCGTGAATGTGCAGCGCGAGCGTCTTGCCGTGATTGCACTCGCGACCCTGCTGACAGCATCGGCGGTGTGCCTGAGCGGAACGATTGGCTGGATCGGTCTCATCCTGCCGCATCTGGCGCGAATGCTGGTCGGCGGCAATCACGCACATCTCCTGCCCGCAACGGCGGTACTCGCCGCGTCCTTCCTGATGCTCGCCGATCTCCTCGCACGCACGCTGACCTCGGCAGAGGTGCCGCTCGGGATTCTCTGCGGTTTTGTCGGCACACCGTTCTTTGCGTGGATTCTCTATCGCCAGCGGAGGTATTTCTGATGGAGCGCGCAATGCTTTGGCTCGACGACGGTTCGTTTCGCTACCGTGCGGACGCGCCGTACATCTTCGAGCATATCTCGTTTTCGATCAAGGGCGGTGAGGTGCTCGCGCTCCTCGGGCGCAACGGTGTCGGCAAGTCAACGCTCCTCGCGTGCCTGATGGGATTTCAGGAGCTGACGCAGGGACGCATCTATACGAACGGGCAGAACATCTATGCGATGTCGCCGCGTGAGCGCGCGCGGGAGATCGCGTTCGTGCCGCAGATCATCAGCGCGGAGAGTTCGTTTACGGTGCGTGACTATGTGTCCTTCGGCGCGACGGTGCGCACAGGGATGTTCTCCGCGCCGAGCAAGGCGGACTATGCGCAGACGGATGCGATTCTCGAGGAGCTCGGTATTGCGCACATTCGCGACCGCCAGTGCAGGGAGCTCAGCGGCGGGCAGCGGCAGCTGGTCGCCATCGGGCGCGCACTGCTTCAAAATACGAGGCTGATCCTTATGGACGAGCCGACGGCGGCACTCGATGTGCGCAATCAGGTGCTCGTTCTCCAGACCATCGACAGCTTGCGTGCAAAGGGCTACGGTGTCGTCTTTACAACGCATCTGCCCGAGCAGGCACTGCTCCTGAACAGCCGCGTCGCGCTCTGTTTCGGCACGCATATGGATTTTTACGAATCCGTGGATGAGGTGCGGGCATCTCATCTGGAGGAGCTGTACGGGACGAAGCTGAGCCTTTTCCACAGCGACAATGTGCAGCGTACGGTCTGTGTGATTCCTCGTCTGTAGTATGTCGTGCATCCCCCTCGCGAACGCCTCGTTGCACAAGCGGTCGCACACTTATCTGCCTAAATACCTGCGGATTCCAAACGCGCTTCGCTTGAACGAATAAAATCCGCAGGGGGCAGAACGTGTGCTTTTCCCGCTTGTTCCACTAGGGTTCGCTACGGGGGATTACACGCTAACAATAAAGTTTCAGGTTTTTCAGATGAAAGGATGTATGCAATGAAGAAAAATCTCATCGCGCTGCTGGCTCTCGTCATGATGGTCGCAGCACTTGTGGGCTGCGGGACGGAGAACGCCGCGCAGGGCAAACAGGACGCGACGCGCACAGTCACAGATGTGGACGGTACGGCGGTCGAGATTCCCGCGAACGTCGAGCGTGTTGCCGACCTCTGGCACGCGAACAATCAGGTGGTCTTGATGCTCGGCGGTGCGGACAAGCTCGTCACGACGACGAAGAGTGTGCAGAGCCTCGCGTGGTTCGCCAAGGTTTATCCTCGCATCAAGGAGATCTCCGCACCGGTCAAGGGCACGGATGTGAACTGGGAGGAGGTCGAGAAGGAGAAACCGCAGGTCGTTCTCGCAAGCAACAAGGGACAGATTGAAATGGCGCGCAAGCACAATATTCCTGCGCTTCGTGTCAGCTTCACGGACTATGATGGACTGCACAAGACCGTCCGCATCACGGCGGATGTGCTCGGCGGTGACGCCCCGAATCGTGCGGAGAAGTACATCTCCTATCTGGATGAAAAGACAAAATTTGTCGATGACCGTACGAAGGATATCCCCGATGCCGAGCGCCCTGTGGTGCTCAATATCGTCGGCGGTGATGATCTTCTCAAAGTTGACGGAACGAACACGATCATTGACGAGTGGATCCGCTACGGTGGCGGGAAGAACGCCATCGCCGAAAAGGGCTCCATGATTAATACGACGATTGAGGAGATCCTCAAGGCGGATCCCGACATCATCATCATCGGCGGTGCGCAGGCACAGAAGGGGATCGAGGCGATCAAGAACGATCCGCAATGGGCGGGCATTAAGGCAGTGAAGAACGGGCGACTCTACGGCAGTCCCGTTGGCACGTTCAATTGGGCGCGTTACAGCACAGAGGCAGCACTGCAGGTGCTCTGGGCAGGTCAGACGATCCAGCCGAAGCTCTTTGCCGATGTCGATCTCGTGAAGGAGACGGTGGACTTCTACAAGCGTTTCCTCCACTACGATCTGAGCGAGGCGGATGCACAGCGCATCATCAAGGGCGAAGCACCTGCAAAGTAAGTTTGTTTGACAGCGTTGTCTTAGCAGCGTTGGGATATATTTTAGGACAGCGGGGAATCCCGCAGGGAAAGGACTGTTTTATCTTATGAAGAAGAATCTTGTCGCGGCTCTTGCCACAGCACTCACGATTGGTGCAGCATCGACGACGTTTGCGGCGGCGAATCCGTTCAGCGACGTTCCGCGTGACCACTGGGCGTACGATGCTGTGACCCAGCTCGCGGCAGACGGTATCATCGAGGGATACGGTGACGGTACGTACCGTGGTGACCGTAACATCACGCGCTATGAGATGGCGCAGATGACGGCAAGGGCGATGGCAAAGGGGGATATGTCTACATCGGACAAGGCTCTTGTTGACCGTCTTGCCGCTGAGTTCGCCGATGAGCTGAACAACCTCGGCGTGCGCGTCGCAAAGCTCGAAAAGAACGCTGACATGGTGAAGTGGACGGGCTTCTTCCGCTATCAGTACACGAGTGATCGTCATGATGGCAAGGCGCGCGCGAATCAGAACATGGCGATGTTCCGCGTGTTCCCGACGGCAGAGGTCAACAAGAACTGGAAGGTGACGGCACGTTTGACGGGCTATCATCTGATGGATAAGGATGCGGGCGACGGAAAGGGCAGTGAGAACTTCAAGGTCGATCGTGCGCACGCCATCGGCACGTACGGCAAGTTCGAGGTACGCCTCGGTCAGATGCCGCTCTTCTCCGACGTGGATAACGGCATGGTTTCCGATCCTCCGTCGATGTCCGGCGCGACCGTGCGCTTTGGCAATGTCGTGAGGGCAAAGGTCGCAGCGGGTCGCGTCAGCAAGCTGGGGACTTCGAGCGATCCTGCGGCGAACGTGCAGGTGATCGAGCTGACCGGCAAGAGCGGCAAGATCAATGCGGGCGTTGGCTACTACCATGCGAACAGTGAGAAATATCGTGTGGTGGGCTACAAGAACAGCGGCTCGTCGGACGAGGCACGGATCTTCTCCGTGGGCGGCGGTATTGCCTTTGACAAGAACGTCAGCCTCTCGGGCGCATATGCGCAGAACACGGAGGCAGATCGCTATAAGAAGGCGGGCAGCGTGCAGCTCTCGTACAAGGGCGCGAAGAAGTCGGATGTCGGCTCGTGGGGAATGTTTGTCGCCTACCGTCATCTCGGTGACTATGCTGTGTTCAAGCCGACGTACAACGCGATCAGTGCGGGACAGAAGGGCTGGGAGGCCGGCGTTCACTATGTGCCGTTCAAGAACGTTGTCGGCAAGGTCGAGTATTTCCGCGGCAAGGATCTCAAAGGCGATAAGGATGCAAGCAAGATCTTCGCGCGTGTAGATTTCAACTTCTAAACGAATTATTTTCATACTGAGCCACCCGATGACACTCGTCATCGGGCGGTTTTTCTAAACGAAAGGAAATTTTATGAGAGACACATACATTTTGCGGCGTGTCTTGACCGCTCTTTTCGCCGCCGTCTTTATGGCGGCGCTGGTCGTGGGCTGCGGACAGAATGCCAAGCAGGCGACGGAGACCGCCGCCGCACTTGAGGGCGAGTACATCTTTACCGATCAGGCGGGCAATGAGGTCACGGTGAAAGCACCCGTGGAGCGTATGGTCGTTCTGCAGCACCACTCGCTCGACATCATCTGCCAGCTCGGCGGGCAGGACAAGATTGTCGGCGTCGAGTCGACGTGGCAGCGTGACCTTGGCGACTACATCGCGGAGATCTGGCCGGCGATCAAGACGTTGCCGACGCCGGGCACGCTCACGCAGCCGAATATTGAGGAGATCGCAAAGCTGAAGCCCGACATCGTCATTGTCGCCTCGCAGTCCGATCAGTCATCGGCGGCGAAGCTGCGCGAGATGGGCATCCCCGTCGCGGTGATCTCGCTGCGCGGCGAGGGCAAGCAGGCGGAGGCACAGAACCCGCGTCTGTCGAATGCGGACAAGGCATATACGGATGGGCTGCGCGGTGCGATTGAGATTCTGGGGCATCTCACGGGTCGTGATGCGAAGGCGAAGGAGCTCTGGGCATTTGCCGAGGAGAGCCGTGCCATCGTGGAGAAGGCGGTCGGCGAGATCCCGGACGATCAGCGCGTGACGGCGATCCCCGTCGGCAGCAAGCACATGGTCTACGGCAACGACAAGTATGTCGGCTGTATGCTCCTGCGTGCGGGCGGCGTGAATCCTGCGGCGAAGGATATCCAAGGAAATGGCGAGTATAACGTCGAGTCGCTCGCGAAGTGGAATCCCGACGTCATTATCTCGCAGGATCGCTATCCCGAGATCTACAAGGAACTCACGACGGATCCTGCCTATGCGCAGCTGCGTGCCGTACAGAACGGGAATGTAATCGAAGCACCGTACTGGGCAAAGCCGTGGGGCAACCCCGATGCGGACTCGGTCGCGCTCGGTGAACTCTGGCTTGCACATATGTTCTATCCAGACAAGGTGAGTGCAGACGTGGTCATGGAGCGCGCGAAGAAGTTCTATGAGACGTTCTACGGCGTGCCGTTCACGGGCAAGGTCGCAGACGGCATCGTGCGGAAATGACTCGCGTAAGTAAATACGTCATGGGGGGCAGGGCGCTCTTTTCGTCCTGCTCCCTTTGGCGTGCATCCTCTACTCGTTGACACTCGGCGCATATCATATCTCGGCGACGCACGTCTACCAGATTCTCCTTGCGGACTTCACGGGCGTACTGCCGCCCGACGTGACCGCGATGGAGGTTTCGATGATCTATGACGTGCGCCTGCCGCGCATCCTCGGCGCGGTCGTTGCGGGCTGCGGGCTTGCCGTTGCGGGCGGTGTCTTTCAGGCACTCTTCGGCAATCCCCTCGCGAGTCCCTATACGCTCGGCGTATCAAACGGCGCGGGATTCGGCGCGGCGCTTGCGATTGTGCTCTCGCTGCCGGCGGCGGGCGTGCAGATGGCGGCACTCGCGTTCGGCATCGTGTCCGTGGGGCTGACGTTCCTCCTCGCGGGACGAAAGCGCGGCGCATCTGTCACGATGATCCTCTCGGGGATGCTTGTGAGCGCATTCTTTTCCTCGCTCGTTGCGCTGCTCAAATTCACCGCCGATCCGCAGGAGAAGCTGCCGCAGATCGTCTACTGGCTCATGGGCTCGCTTGCAAGTGTCAAGTTCGATGGGCTGCTGCTCATCCTGCCCGCGTATCTTGCGGCACTCACGCTGCTGTTCCTCTATCGCTGGCGCATCAACATCCTCAGCATGGGCGAGCAGGAGGCGCAGTCGATGGGCGTTGCCGTTCGGCGTGACCGCGCCGTCATCATTCTCGCCGCGACACTCGTCACTGCGCTCGTCGTCAGTATCTCCGGTATCATCGGCTGGGTCGGCATCGTCATCCCGCATCTCGCGCGTATGATCGTCGGCCCCGATTTTCGGCGGCTGATGCCCGTGTCCGCATCGCTCGGCATCGTCTATCTGCTCGTGATCGACGATCTCTGCCGCACGCTGACGGCACTTGAAATCCCCATTGGTGTCATTACGGGGATTGTGAGTATTCCGATCTTCATTTACTTCATCCTGCGAAAGAAGGTGCGCTGGTGAGACTGGACGTTGAGCAGCTGGGCTTTTCCTACGATGCGCGGCGCACAATCTTGGAGGATGTGACATTCTCCCTCGCGGGCACGGGGATTTACTGCATTCTCGGAAAGAACGGCACGGGCAAGAGCACCCTGCTGAAATGTATTGTGGGCGAGCATGGCGGCACAGGGCGCGTGCTCCTCGACGGGAAGGAGCGCGGTGCGTATGGGCAGCGGGAACTCGCGCGAAAGATCGCCTACATCCCGCAGAACCACGCGCCGACCTTTCCCTTCCGTGTGCTCGATGTCGTCATGATGGGGCGCACGGCGCACATGCGCTACTTCGCCTCGCCCGGAGAGCGTGAGGCGGAGATCGCCCTGCACCATCTGCGCTTTCTCGGCATCGCGCATCTCGCGGAGCAGCCCTATACGAACATCTCGGGCGGCGAGCGCCAGCTCGTCCTGCTCGCGTCGGCGCTCACGCAGCAGCCGGAGCTCCTCATCCTCGACGAGCCGACGGCGCACCTCGACTTCGGCAATGCGCACCGCTTCCTCGACCTCGTCCTGCGCCTCCACGCGCAGGGCATCGGCATCCTCATGACGACGCACTTCCCCGATCACGCGCTTTACCTCTCGGCAGAGACGCTCGTGCTGAAGGATAAGACCCTCTGGAAGCACGGCGCGGCGGCGGAGGTCATCGACGAGGCGGGCATGAGCGCACTCTACGGACTCCCCGTCCATATCGGTCAGATCGGCAAGAGAACGGTCTGCGTCGGCGGGGATATTGCGTGACTTCTATTTTGAATGTTGCTTCCAAGAAACTTTCACGTAATGCAAAACACCCCCTTGACACGGATATTGTCAATGTAGTATTATACAATGACCTATTTAATTAAGAATGGGGATTTGTGCGCCTTTTTTCGGGGAGGATGAGGGAGGCACGGATAAAATACTGCCGGAATGGTGCAGACTTTATCGGTGATTCCGCAGCCTTCGTGGCTCGTGTTAGAAAGGACAAATGAGCAAGGTATTCGAACGGTTGCCTTGTTCTTTTTGTGTCTTTGCAATTACGTCGGTGCACGAACTCCATCAACGATAATCCAGCGAAAGGGTGACAGCGTTCATGTTCAATCCTGTGTCGGTCGGCCGTCGCACCCGGTATAGCTATGCGCGCATTAAGGAAGTCATGGAGATGCCGCATCTCCTCGACATCCAGCGCACGAGCTATCAGTGGTTTCTTGAGGTGGGACTCGCGGAGATCTTCCGCGATATCTCGCCTATTCAGGATTTCTCGGGGAATCTCATCCTTTCCTTTGAATCGTTTGCGCTCGGCGAGCCGAAGTACGATCTCGACGAGTGCAAGGAGCGCGATGTAACCTATGCCGCACCCCTGCGCGTGAACGTACGTCTCGTGAACCGCGAGACGGGCGAGATCAAGGAGCAGGAGGTCTTCATGGGGGATTTCCCGCTCATGACGGACACGGGCACGTTCATCATCAACGGCGCGGAGCGCGTCATCGTCAGCCAGCTCGTCCGCTCGCCCGGCACCTATTACGGCGTCGAGATTGACACGACGGGCAAGGAGCTCTTCAACGCGACGATGATTCCGAACCGCGGTGCATGGATCGAGCTCGAGACGGATGCAAACGACATTGTGTCCGTGCGCATTGACCGCACACGTAAGATGCCTGTGACCTATCTCATCCGCGCGCTTGGCTACGAGAGCGACGCTGAGATCCGTGAGCTCTTCGGCGACGATCCGCGCATGCTCGCGACGATTGAGCGCGACACGGACGAGGTGAAGACGCGCAGCAAGGCGGTCATCGAGATCTACCGCCGCCTCCGTCCGGGCGAGCCCGCGAACGAGGACAACGCGCGTCAGCTGCTCGAGACGCTGTTCTTCGACCCGCGCCGCTACGATCTGGCAACGGTCGGACGCTATAAACTGACAAAAAAGCTCGGCTGGCGCCGCCGCCTCCTCGGCAAGGTGCTTGCAAATCCTGTCGTTGACAAGGAGTCGGGTGAGATTGTCTTCCCGAAGGGCGAGCGCATCACGGCGGAGATGGTGGATGCCGTCAGCCCCGAGCGCGAAATCGAACTCTTTGGCGAGGGCGAGATCGTCGCCTTTGACGTGCAGAAGGCGGACGGTGAGATCTACCGCATGCTCTGCGCGCCGACGCGTGACTATCAGTTCCGCACAATCACGCGAGAGGATGTCATGGCGGCGATCAGCTATCTGCTCGGCCTCATGGATGGATTTGGCTATACGGACGACATCGACCACCTCGGCAACCGCCGCGTGCGTGCGGTCGGAGAGCTGCTGCAGAACCAGTTCCGCATCGGCCTCTCGCGCATGGAGCGCGTTGTGCGCGAGCGCATGTCGATTCAGGAGACGGAGAGCATTACGCCGCAGGGGCTGATCAATATTCGCCCCGTGGTGGCGGCGGTAAAGGAGTTTTTTGGCTCCTCGCAGCTCTCGCAGTTTATGGATCAGCACAATCCGCTCTCGGAGCTGACGCATAAGCGCCGCCTCTCGGCGCTCGGACCCGGCGGTCTCTCGCGCGAGCGCGCGGGATTTGAAGTGCGCGATGTTCATAACTCGCATTACGGGCGTATGTGCCCCGTTGAGTCGCCCGAAGGTCCGAATATCGGACTCATCGGCTCGCTCGCGAACTATGCGCGCGTGAACCAGTTCGGCTTTATGGAGACACCGTACCGCCGCGTGGACAAGGAGAACCGCCGCGTGACGGAGGATGTCCGCTATCTGACGGCGGACGAGGAGGACGAGCTCATCATTGCGCAGGCAAACGAGCCGCTCGATGAGAATGAGTTCTTCGTCAACGAGCGCGTGACGGCGCGTTTCCACGAGGAGACGGGTCTGCACCGCCGTGACCATGTGGACTACATGGACGTGTCGCCGCGTCAGGTCTTCTCGATTGCAACGGCAATGATCCCGTTCCTCGAGAACGACGATGCGAACCGCGCGCTCATGGGCGCGAATATGCAGCGTCAGGCTGTGCCTCTGCTCAAGACACAGGCGCCGCTCGTCGGCACGGGCATGGAGTACAAGGCCGCGTGCGACTCGGGTGTCATGGTGCTCGCGAAGCACAGCGGCGAGGTTACGGAAGTTACGGCGAATGCGATCACCATCCGCACGGATGAGGGCGCATTTGACAACTATAAATTGCAGAAATTTGTCCGCTCGAACCAGGCGACCTGCATCAATCAGAGGCCGCTGGTCTATGTGGGCGACCGCGTGGCGGAGGGGCAGCCCATCGCCGACGGCCCCTCGACGGACAACGGCGAGCTTGCCCTCGGCTACAACATCATCGTTGCCTATATGCCGTGGGAGGGCTACAACTACGAGGATGCAATCCTCCTGAGCGAAAATCTCGTGAAGCGCGACCTCTACACCTCGATTCACATTGAGGAGTACGAGTGCGACGCGCGCGATACGAAGCTCGGCCCCGAGGAGATCACGCGCGACATCCCGAACGTCGCGGAGGACGCGCTCAAGGATCTCGATGAGGACGGCATTGTCTCGATTGGTGCCGATGTGCGCCCCGGCGACATCCTCGTCGGCAAGGTCACGCCGAAGGGCGAGACGGAGCTGACGGCGGAGGAGCGCCTCCTGCGCGCGATCTTCGGCGAGAAGGCGCGTGAGGTGCGCGATACCTCCCTGCGTGTGCCGCACGGTGAGGCGGGCAAGATCATCGACGTGAAGATCTTCACGCGCGAGAACAACGACGAACTGCCGCCGGGCGTGAACCGCCTCGTGCGCGTCTACATCGCGCAGAAGCGCAAGATCTCGGTCGGCGACAAGATGTCCGGCCGCCACGGCAACAAGGGCGTCGTCTCGCGCATCATGCGCCAGGAGGATATGCCGTTCCTGCCGGACGGCACACCCGTCGACATCGTGCTGAATCCGCTCGGTGTGCCGTCCCGTATGAACATCGGGCAGGTGCTCGAGACCCATCTCGGCATGGCGTGCCGCGTGCTCGGTCAGCGCATCAAGGCGGGCGATCCGACGGTGGAGGGAGATCTCCGCGCGGCGGGCTATAATTTCGATGCAAATGGGATGCCCATCCCCGACGTGGCGGGCATTCACATTGCAACCCCTGTCTTTGACGGCGCGAGCGATGACGATGTGTTCGGCACGATTCGCGCAGCGGGTCTGCCCGATGACGGCAAGACGGTGCTCTATGACGGGCGCACGGGTGAGCCGTTCGAGAACCGCGTCACGGTCGGCTGCGTCTATATGCTGAAGCTGCACCATCTCGTTGACGACAAGATTCACGCGCGCTCCACGGGTCCGTACTCGCTCGTCACGCAGCAGCCGCTCGGCGGCAAGGCGCAGTTCGGCGGACAGCGCTTCGGCGAGATGGAGGTCTGGGCGCTCGAGGCATACGGCGCGGCATACACCCTGCAGGAGATCCTGACGGTGAAGTCCGACGACGTGGTCGGGCGTGTCAAGGCATATGAGTCGATTGTCAAGGGCGACAACATCCCCGAGCCGGGCGTTCCCGAGTCCTTTAAGGTGCTCATCAAGGAACTGCAGGCGATCGGCCTCGACATCAAGGTGCTCAACGAGGACGCAAAGGAAATTGCGATTCGCGATGAGGAGGACGAGGACATCGGGGAAAAGGCACGCTCGCTTGACCTTGACGTCGAGGGCGTCGATGAGACCGGCGCGGCTCCGCCCCCTGCGGAGGACTCCTACGATGAGGAGGACGGCGCTGATGAGGGTGTCTCGGACGAGGATCTCATCGCACACATTGATACAGACGAAGAAATTTCGGACGATATGGATACGATTCTGCACGGCGGACTCGATGAGCTCGATGCGTCGGACGAGGATGATCTGGACGTCTGATTCTAGGAAGGGAGTGGCATCTGTTGCTGGATGTAAACAATTTTGACTCAATGCGGATTGGACTCGCTTCCCCCGATAAAATTCGTGAGTGGTCGCACGGCGAGGTAAAGAAGCCCGAGACCATCAACTACCGCACGCTCAAGCCCGAGCGCGACGGCCTCTTCTGTGAGCGGATCTTCGGACCCACACGTGACTGGGAGTGCCACTGCGGCAAGTACAAGCGCATCCGCTACAAGGGCGTCGTCTGCGATCGCTGCGGCGTCGAGGTGACGCGTGCAAAGGTGCGCCGCGAGCGCATGGGACATATCGAGCTGGCTGCGCCCGTCTCGCATATCTGGTATTTCAAGGGCATCCCGAGCCGCATGGGACTCATCCTCGATGTGTCCCCGCGCTCCCTCGAGAAGGTGCTTTATTTCGCCTACTACATCGTCATTGATGCGGGCGAAACCGATCTCAAGAAAAAGGAACTGCTCTCCGAGCGCGAGTACCATGACGCGCTTGAGAAGTATGGCAATACCTTCCGCGTCGGCATGGGCGCGGAGGCAATCAAGGAGCTGCTCGAGGAACTCGATCTCGAGCAGATGAGCGAGCAGCTCAGGAGTGACGTGCGCACGACCTCCGGTCAGAAAAAGGTGCGTGCGATCCGCCGCCTCGAGGTGGTGGAGGCGTTCCGCAAGTCGGGCAATAAGCCCTCGTGGATGATTATGGACGTTGTTCCTGTGATTCCGCCCGATCTGCGCCCGATGGTGCAGCTCGACGGCGGGCGTTTTGCGACATCTGACCTCAACGACCTCTACCGCCGCGTCATCAACCGCAACAACCGTCTGCGCCGTCTGCTCGACCTGGGGGCGCCCGACATCATCGTACGCAACGAGAAGCGTATGCTGCAGGAGGCGGTGGATGCGCTGATCGACAACGGCCGCCGCGGCCGACCCGTCACGGGACCCGGCAACCGTGCGCTGAAGTCGCTCTCGGATATGCTCAAGGGCAAGCAGGGGCGCTTCCGTCAGAACCTCCTCGGCAAGCGCGTCGACTACTCGGGACGTTCCGTTATTGTCGTTGGACCTGAGCTGAAACTGCATCAGTGCGGTCTGCCGAAGGAGATGGCGCTCGAGCTCTTCAAGCCGTTCGTCATGAAGAAACTGCAGGCAGACGGCGCTGCACACAACATCAAGTCGGCAAAGCGCATGGTCGAGCGCGCGCGTCCCGAGGTCTGGGACGTGCTCGAGGATGTCATCAAGGAGCATCCCGTGCTGCTCAACCGTGCCCCGACGCTGCACCGCCTCGGCATTCAGGCGTTTGAGCCTGTTCTGACCGAAGGGCGTGCGCTGAAGCTGCACCCGCTCGCGTGTACGGCGTACAACGCGGACTTTGACGGCGACCAGATGGCAATCCATCTGCCGCTCTCGGCAGAGGCGCAGACGGAGGCACGCGTGCTCATGCTCGCGGCGAATCACATCCTTGCCCCGAAGGACGGCAAGCCCATCATCGTTCCCTCGCAGGACATGGTGCTCGGCTCGTACTACCTCACGAAGGTGCGCCCGGGTGCAAAGGGTGAGGGCAAGGTCTTTACGGGCATTGCAGAGGCACTCCTCGCCTACCAGGAGAAGGTGCTCGATCTGCAGGCGGAGATCCGCGTGCAGGTCGCGGGCTACGGACTCGTCCGCAGCTCTCTCGGTCGTCTCATCTTCAGCGAGATCCTGCCCGATGAGCTTCGTCACTATCGTCAGGATGCGGAGACGGGTGAGTGGAGCCTCGGCGTGCTCATGAACAAGAAGGAGCTCGGCAGGCTCGTTGCAAACTGCTACGACCACTTCGGCGCGACGAAGACCGCCGAGGTCATCGACAATGTGAAAAATCTCGGCTACCACTATGCCTGCATCGCGGGCATGACGGTCGCCGTCTCCGATGTCATCGTTCCCCCGAAAAAGAAGGATATCATCGCGGACACACAGGCACTCGTCAACAAGGTCGAGCGCCAGTTCGGCCGCGGTCTGATTACAGAGGACGAGCGCTACAAGAAGGTTGTCCAGCTCTGGACAAAGGCGACGGACGATGTGGCGGATGCCATGATGGAAAACATGGATCCGTTCAACCCCATCTTCATGATGGCGGACTCCGGCGCGCGCGGCAACAAGCAGCAGATGCGCCAGCTCGCAGGTATGCGCGGTCTGATGGCCGACCCGTCGGGCAAGATCATCGACCTGCCGATCACGGCGAACTTCCGTGAGGGTCTCACCGTTTCCGATTACTTCATCTCCTCGCACGGCGCACGCAAGGGTCTTGCCGATACGGCGCTCCGTACGGCGGACTCGGGCTATCTCACGCGCCGTCTCGTCGACGTGGCACAGGATGTCATCGTCCGCGAGGAGGATTGCGATGTTTCCGCGATCAACCTCCTGCAGGTGCGCGCGCGGCTCGCGGAGTCTGCGTTTGACGCGCTTGAGCTTCTGGTTGACAGCCTGATGGGCAGACTCCTGGCGGCGGCGATCTATGATCCCGAGACGAAGGACGTGCTCTACCCGCAGGATACCGTCCTCGACGACGAGGTGCTCGAGACCATCGGTGAGCGTGATGTGCGCGAGCTCATGGTGCGCGGCTCTTCCGTGAATGTGGAGGGCGCCGTCAGCAACGCAATGGTGACGGAGAGCATCACACTTGGTGAGCCGGATGCGAAGAAGCGCAAGAAAGCGCGTGCGGCGATTGTCCGCGAACTCAGCGGCAAGGAAGTTGTGCGCGAGGCCGTTCTTGATGACGGCACTGTGCTCGCCGCCGCGAGTGAGTTCCTCACGGACAAGTCGGTTGAAGCCATCATCGACTCGGAGCTGCATGAGCTCCATATCCGCAACAACAACGTGCGCGGTATTGAGGTCGAGGCGATCACCGAGGGCACGGGCGTCATTGAGTCGCTTGCTGACCGCATTGTCGGCCGCGTGCTCGCGGAGGACATTGTGGACGAGGCAACGGGTGAGACGATCGCACATATCAACGACCCCGTGGACGAGGCTCTCGCAAAGCGGATCGAGGGCGTGCGCAAGCGCGTTTCCATCCGCAGCGTGCTGACCTGTAAGTCACAGTTCGGTGTTTGCATGAAATGCTATGGCCGCGACCTCGCCAATCAGGCAGAGGTCGAGATCGGCGAGGCGGTCGGCATCATTGCCGCGCAGTCGATCGGCGAGCCGGGCACACAGCTCACGATGCGTACGTTCCACTCGGGCGGTGTCGCAGGTGATGATATCACCCAGGGTCTGCCGCGCGTCGAGGAGCTCTTCGAGGCACGCAAGCCCAAGCACAACGCGATCATCGCGGAGAACGAGGGTGTTGTCTCGATCGAGGATACGGGAAAGGGGATGCGCACGGTCACGATCACGCCCGAGGGTGGTACACCGCGTGAGTATGCAGTACCGTTCGGCGCACGCATGGCGGTGCGCGACGGTGCCGTGTTGAAGCCCGGTGACAAGATCACCGAGGGGTCGATCAATCCCCATGACATCCTGCGTGTCTGCGGTCTGCAGGCGACCCAGCGCTACCTCGTCTACGAGGTGCAGAAGGTCTACAAGTCGCAGGGCGTTGAGATCAACGATAAGCACATTGAGGTCATGGTGCGGCAGATGCTGCACAAGGTCAAGATCGAGGAGTCAGGCACGACGGAGTTCCTGCCTGGCGAGTACATTGAGATCAATGCGTTCGAGGCGGCGAATACAAAGGCAATCGAGGAAGACGGCGAGCCCGCTGTGGCAAAACCGATTCTGCTCGGCATCACGAAGGCATCGCTCGCGACGGACTCCTTCCTTTCGGCGGCATCCTTCCAGGAGACCACGCGCGTCCTCACAGACGCCGCGATCAAGGGGAAGATCGACCCGCTCGTCGGACTCAAGGAGAACGTCATCATCGGCAAGCTCATCCCTGCGGGCACGGGCATGACCCGCTACCGCAATCTCGACATCGTCGACTTTGCACCGCAGGTTGTGGAGGAAGCCGAGGAGGAAGAGATCGTCGAAGAGGTACACGAAGAGGTTGACCTCTCGCGCTTGGAGCAGCTGACAAATTGAGTGGTTGCAATCTGATTGTGAAAGTGCTATACTGTGCCTAGGAAAAATGACATGAATATTTTCCAGGGCGACACGAAAAACCGGCGGGTGCGACTGCCGGTTTTTCTATTCCGTTTTTAAGGTGGCTTAGACCTTAGGTTGGTTGCTCCTACTTAGGATCTCTGTCCAACCATTTGCAAATGAAGTAGGATACAACACTTGCCGCGACAGAGACTAGGAATGACATGAATATCTCCATGTGGACGACCCCCTTTCTGTTGCCAGTATGGGGGAAGCAACCTCTAAAGTATAGCATAGAAACATCTGTTTTGTCATTAAGAACTTCCTCGTCGAGTGATGTCTACCGATTCTATAAAACAAGTTGACGAATCTCTCCATTCGCTGTAAAATACCAACGAAAAGGAGAGATTCTAATGACAACACGCGATGATAAATTCTTTTCCGTACGCAATACTACGCGCATGGCTCTCTGTATCGCGCTGATCTGTGTGAGCGCGTACATTGCAATCCCCGTGCCGTTCATGGCGCCGCTCACGATGCAGACCTTTGTCATGTGTCTTGCCGCGCTTGTTCTCACACCGCGCCAGACGGCGGTCGTCCTCGTTGGCTACACCGTGCTCGGTGCGATTGGTTTACCCGTCTTTGCAGGCGGCGTCGGCGGACTCGGCATCATCTTCGGCCCGCGCGGCGGCTTCTTTATCGGCTTTCTGCTTGCGTACACGCTCATGAGTATGCTGAAGGGACGCGAGCCGTCCTTCGCACGTTATGCCCTCGTCGGAACACTCGTGAGCGTGCCCGTCACCTATCTCATTGCGACGCTCTGGCTGACAATCCTCTTCGGGGATAAGTTCGCCGGCATCGTCGCCGCCTTTATGGCGCTCGTGCAGTACATCCCGGGCGACCTCATCAAGGCAGTCGCCGCTGCTGCGCTCGGAGTGACGTTGAACAGACGGCTGCGGTATCTCTGAAGTTTTGCTTGATACACAAAAGCGGCTTCCACACAGATGCGTGGAAGCCGCTTTGCTATTCCGTGGAACTTAGGGAAGCACTGATAAATTCAGCCACGCCATCTTAGCGTATCTTTTTTGCCCGCTTTTTGTCGGCAAATCTTCCACATAGCTTTGGCTATGAGTCCGGTTTG
>NZ_KB290939.1:253568-294850 GCF_000318175.2 Selenomonas sp. oral taxon 138 str. F0429
TCTGACGGACTTCATTTTATCAGCGATTCCTTAGCTCTTTGGTGTCATATCCTCTGCAGTAAGCGTTCCCGCCTTGGCGCGGTCGGCGAACTCCGCCGTCGCAGTGAAGAGGACGTCGGTGGAGCTGTTGAGCGCGGTCTCGCAGGAGTCCTGCAGCACACCGATGATGAAGCCGACACCGACGACCTGCATCGCGATGTCGTTGCCGATGCCGAACGAGGAGCAGGCGACGGGGATGAGGAGTAGCGAGCCGCCCGCAACGCCCGAAGCGCCGCATGCGCCGATCGTGGCGATGAGGCAGAGGAGGAGCGCCGTCGGCAGGTCGACGTGGATGCCGAGCGTGTTTGCCGCTGCGAGCGAGAGGATGGCGATCGTGATCGCCGCGCCGCTCATGTTGATGGTCGCACCGAGCGGGATGGAAATGGAGTAAACCTCGGGATTGAGCCCAAGCCGCTTGCAGAGCTGGAGGTTCACGGGGATATTCGCCGCCGAGCTGCGCGTGAAGAAGGCGTAGATGCCGCTCTCACGTAGCGTCGTAAAGACGAGCGGGAACGGATTGCGGCGGATGTGCATCCAGACGATGATGGGATTCATGATGAGGGCGACGGAGAAGAATGCGCCGAGCAGGACAGCAAGGAGCTGGAGGTAGCTGATGAGGGCATCCACGCCGCTCGTACCAACTGCGTCAGCGACAAGTCCCATGATGCCGAACGGGGCAAAGCGGATGACCCAGAGAACGATCTGCGTCATGACGACGGCGAAGTCGCGCACGGTGTTCTTGGTCGTCGGGCTTGCCTTCTGCAGGGCGATTCCTGCGAGGACGCTCCACGCGAGGATACCGATGTAGTTCGCGCTCGCAATCGCATTGATCGGGTTGTCGACGACCTTGAGAATGAGGTTGTGAACGACCTCGACGATGCCGCTCGGCGGCGCAACGGTCGCGTCCGCCACGACGAGATGCAGCGTGGACGGGAAGGCAAAGGAGAAGGCGACTGCTACAACAGATGCGAGGAAGGTCGCAATGATGTAGAGGCGCACGATGGGGCGCAGCGCTGCACCCGAACCAACCGTGCGCTGCGCCATTGCATTCATGACGAGGACGAAGACGAGGATCGGTGCAACGCCCTTCAGTGCGCGGACGAAGACATCGCCGAGCACGGCGACGATGGGAATGAGCGCGGGTGCGTAGAGCGCGATGAGGATACCGATGATGAGTCCGACCGCGATGAGCTTGATGAGGGCTGTCTCGCGGTACTTGCGGCTGATGTTGCTGAGCAAATGGATTCCTCCTTTTGGTTGGATAAAAATATGCCCCATTATAACAGAATGGGGCATATTTGTCACTCTTTTGTCAGGGTATACATATCTGAGGGGAGTCTTGTACAGAGGTGCGAGTCCCACGCGAACACACAGCCGCCTCACAGTGCAGCAGCGGCTATTCCGCCGTCTCTTTTAGCTCCTTCAAAAACCGCCCAACGGCATCCTCCCACGGAGGGAGGCGGTGGAAGCCCGCGTCGTCAAGCGACTTCTTGCTGAGGCGCGAGTTCTTCGGGCGCGTTGCCTTCGTTGGGTACATATGCGAGGGGACGTTCGTGACGTTGACATTGATGCCCGCCTGACGGAAGATCTCGCGCGCGAATTGCGCCCACGAGCAGAACCCCTCGTTCGTCGCGTGGTAGATGCCGTACTTTTCGGACTCAAGTATGTCCGCAAGCAGCGGCGCGAGGTCACGCGTATAGGTGGGCGAGCCGATCTGATCGTTGACGATGGAGAGAATTTTATTGGTTTTGGCAAGCTGCAGCATACTCTTGACGAAGTTCTTGCCATGCAGACCAAAGACCCACGAGGTGCGCACGATAAAGTATTTGTCGAGATCCTGCTGCACAGCCTCCTCGCCCGCGAGCTTCGACGCGCCGTAGACGTTGTGCGGGGATGTGAGCGCGTTCGTCTCGTGGGGCGTGTCGCCTGTGCCGGGGAAGACGTAGTCCGTGCTGATGTAGAGGAGCTTCACATCGCGTTCGCGTGCGAGGCGCGCGAGAATCTCCGTGCCTGCCGCATTGATCTTGCGGCAGAGCGAGGGCTCGTCCTCCGCCTGATCCACGGCAGTGTATGCCGCCGCATGCAGGATGGCATCGGGTTCGACCGCTTCGAGGACGGCGCGCATGACGTTCTCGTCGGAGAGAGGGAAGAGCTCCGAGGAGACGCCGTGTACCTCGTGCCCGCGCGCCCTGCACTCCTCCACGCAGTCGTGACCCAGCTGTCCCGTTGCGCCTGTGATGAGGATCTTCATAGCAATCCATCCTTTCTGTATCAATACATCATCGCATACAATATCACAACATACATAAAATACAAATTCATTGTATCATAAAAGACGCCGCCCGTGTAGTACATAGGCAGCGTCTTTTCATATATTCTATGCAGTTTCGTCATGAACGATCGGGATCGTGAGTGTGATCGTCGTACCCTCGTCGACAGCGCTCTTGAGTACGATCTTGATGTCGTGGCGCTCGGCAATCCAACGCGCAATGGAGAGCCCGAGTCCCGAGCCGCCTGTCTCCTTCGCGCGCGAGGAGTCAACGCGGTAGAATCGGTCGAAGATGCGCGCCTGATGTTCGGGTGCAATGCCAATGCCGTCGTCGGTGAGTGTCACCGTGACCGCCGAATTGTCCGGTGTGCGGATCGAGTAGGCGTGGATGTGACCGCCGGGGGGCGTATACTTCAGACTGTTCTCGAGGAAGATGCGCAGCAGTTGGCGCAGGAGCACGGGATCCGCGCTTACAGTCACAGGATCATTTCGTCCGAGCGTGACCTCGTGAGAGGTTGTGACCGTCTGCATCTTCTCCATCGTATCGGCGAGGAGCTCCGCGAGATCAACATCCTCCTTGTTGACTGCCTGCCGCTTCTGGTCGGCACGCGCGAGGAAGAGCAGCTTTTCGATGAGCTGCTGCATATTCTCCGCCTCCGAACGAATGGAGGTGATGCCCTCGTCGAGGATGTTCTTGTCCTCGCGCCCCCAGCGCGAGAGCATGTCGGAGTAACCGAGGATGACTGTGAGCGGCGTGCGCAGCTCGTGCGATGCGTCGGAGACGAAACGCTGCTCCTGTTGGAAGCCTTCCTGCAGGCGATCAAGCATGCGGTTGAACGTACGCGCGAGCTCCGACAGCTCATCGCGGGCACGTGGCACATCCAGACGCCGTCCGAGACGTTCCACCTCGATGCTGCGCGCCGTCCAGGTGATCTCGCGGATGGGTTTCAGGATGCGTCTGCTGATGAAATGACCTGCAAGGAGTGCGAGCACAAAGCATCCGGCAACCGTGTAGAAGAGCAGTCGCTGCAGGGAATTGAAAAAGTCCGTTTCCGTTGTGATCGTGCGGAAGAAATGGATTTGATAGGGAATACCGTCGTACTCAATGTTGCGCCGCGCATGATAGACGGCACCGCCCTTGAACTCAGAGACCTCCATATCGGGATTTGCCCAGATCGGCGTCGAGATTCGGCCGCTCTCGACCGTTTCAATCGAGGGGAAATGCGCATCCGTATCGAGCACAACACGCCCCGAACGATCTGTAATACGTACGATGACACCCGGTATGACGGGCCCTTCGAACCAGAATTTTGCCTCTGCCGCATTGCCGCTTTCGATATTGCTCATCACGTGGCGTATACTGCGGTCGAGATCGACCTCCGCCTGCCGATAAAAATAGATGTACGCGCCAATCCCCAGAATCGCCGTCGAGAGAATGAGTACGAAAAAGAGGATTGCCGCGTACAGCAGGGTGATCTTTGTAGAAATGCGGATGTAGAAATAGCGGTCGATCCAGCGGGCGAGGCGCGAATTAGTCGCGGACAACATACCCGACGCCCCGCACCGTGTAGATGTACTTCTTGTTGAAGCGGTCATCCAGCTTGGCGCGCAGGTAGCGGATATAGACATCGACGACGTTTGTTTCGCCGGTGTAGTCGAAGCCCCATACCTCCTGCAGAATCTGATCGCGCGTCAGCACCGTGCGCTTGTTGCGCAGCAGGTACTCGAGCAGATCGTATTCGCGCTTTGTGAGGGCGACGGTCTCGCCGTCCACCTGCACCTCGTAGCGCGAGAGGAACATGATGAGATTCTTTACCGTGAGGCGGTCGGACGCATCCTCGGTCGAGATGTCACGGCGGCGCAGAGCGTTGCGCAGACGTGCGAGCAGCTCGGGCACGGCAAACGGCTTCGTGATGTAGTCGTCCGCACCGATGTCCAGCCCCTCCACGCGATCCTCCACGGCATCGCGTGCCGTCAGCATGATGATGGGCACGTTCGAGACCGTGCGGACACGGCGGCAGATCTCAATGCCGTCCATGCCGGGCAGCATGACATCAAGCAGGATAATATCGAAATTCTCCTGAATGATGCGCTCATAGGCGCGCGTGCCGTTGCCCTCGGTCTCCGCCTCGAACCCCTCGTGCTCGAGCTCCATCTGCAGGAACCGCGCAATGCGCACCTCATCCTCGACAATGAGGACACGTGATTTTTCTTCCATATCTATCCACCTCGTCATTCCTTGTTTCTGTCCCTACTATATATGAATGCAGGGAAAATGAAAAGTCAAAAATGAGAAATATAATCGAAATTTTAAGAGTGGGGGTGTTTTCATAACCCTCACTTGACAATGCAGCGTCCGTGCCGTATAAACAAAAGAAGAAAATACAGCGGAGGAATGACAGTGACAGGAAAGCTCTATCTCTGTGCGACACCCATCGGCAACCTCGGTGACATCACCTATCGCGCTGTCGAGACCTTGCGTGCGGCGGATCTCATTGCGGCCGAGGACACGCGGCACACGCGCGGCCTTCTTGCACACTATGACATCCATACGCCTATGACGAGCTATCACGAGCATAATAAGGAAGAAAAGGGCGCAGAGCTCATCGCTCGGATGCAGGCGGGTGAGAACATCGTCTGCGTCAGCGATGCGGGGCTGCCCGGCATCGCCGACCCCGGCAGCGATCTCGCACGCCGTGCCATCGCGGAGGGCATCCCCGTCACGCCGCTGCCGGGCGCGAACGCCGCACTCTCTGCGCTCATCTGCGCGGGACTGCCGTTGGAGGGATTCACTTTCGTCGGCTTTCTCCCGCGCAAGGAGAAGAAGCGGCGCGAGGTTCTGGCGCGCGTCGCCGCCTACCCCGAGACACTGATCTTCTACGAGGCGCCGCATCGTCTCAAGGAGACCCTTGCCGCACTCGCAGCGGCACTCGGCGCACAGCGGCATGCGTGCGCTGCACGCGAACTGACGAAGAAGTTCGAGGAGTTTCGCCGCACGACCCTCGGCGACCTCCTCGCACACTATCGGGAGCACGAGTCACGTGGTGAGTTCGTGCTTATCGTTGCGGGCGCGGACGACAATGCCGCGAGTACTGCGGATGCGGCGGAGGAGATGTCTCTCACGGAGCGTTATGCGGCACACATCGCCAAGGGGTTGGACAAGAAGGAAGCCATGCGCCGCACCGCGCAGGAGCTTGGCATCTCACGGCGAGATGTGTATCAGGCGGTACTGGCGGGGGGCGATTGAGCCTTGCGATTTTTTCGTCGTTGTTGTATAATTTTCTAATCACGATTATTATAATCGTGATTAGAAAGATGGTGATACTGTGTTTATCGGTCGTGCACGTGAACTGGATTTTTTACAGGAGCGCTATGACTCGGAGCGTGCCGAGCTCGTCGTGCTCTATGGACGGCGGCGCATTGGAAAAACAGAGCTCCTGCAGCAGTTTGCTCGGGATAAGGCTGCCGTATTCTACGCCTGCACGGAGTGTACCGATCAGGAGCAGCTTGCCCGCTTTTCAAAGCGCATCTTGCAGACGGGTCTCCCTGCGGCGCGGTTTCTGACCTCGTTTTCGGATTGGGAGACGGCACTCAGGAGCATACAGGATGTTCCATCCGAGGGGAAGAAGCTTCTCATCATCGACGAGTTCCCCTATATGTGCGCAAGCCGTCCCGAACTGCCGTCCATCCTGCAAAATCTTTGGGATCATGAGCTCTCGCGTGCAAACGTCATGCTCATTCTCTGCGGCAGTGCGATGAGCTTTATCGAGAACGAGCTGCTCGCCGAGCGGAATCCGCTGTATGGACGGGCGACGGGTATCTACAAACTGCTGCCGCTGCCCTTTGTAAGCGTACGGCAGTTTTTTCCGCAGTACAGTGTGGAGGATCAGGTCGCGGTCTATGCGATTCTCGGCGGCATTCCCTACTATTTGATTCAGTTTCAATCCGAGAAATCCCTCGAAGAAAATATCCGCACGAACATCCTGCAAAAGGGCTGTGTGCTCTACAGCGAGGTGGAGTTCCTGCTTCGACAGGAGCTGCGCGAGACGAGTGTCTACAATGCCATCATTGAGGCGGTGGCACTTGGCAACAACACACTGGCACTCATCCACAGCAAGACACAGATTGAGAAAACGAAGATCAGCGTCTATCTGAAGAACCTCATGGAGATCGGCATTATCGAGCGCGAGTTTTCTGTGCTTTCCACTGTAAAGGAGCGTGCGGGCAGCGGACGGGGACTGTATCAGCTGACCGATGCGTATTTCCGATTTTGGTATGCCTTTCTCTACGGCAGCCACTCGGAGCTTGAGGCGGGCGATGTGGTGGGCGTGTGGCAGCATCTCATTGTGCCGCAGCTTCATGAATTTGTTTCGCGCACCTATGAGAAGATCTGCATGGAGTATCTGCGTTCGTGCAATCAGGCGGGGACGCTGCCCTTTCACTTCATCAAGATTGGGCGATGGTGGGAGAAGGTCACGCACATCGCAGATGGGAAAAGACGCACCGTATCGGAGGAAATCGACATTGTCGCCGCAGATCGCGCGGAGCGGAACTTTTTGCTCGCGGAATGTAAATTTCGCCGTACTCCCGCCGATCTTGACGTACTCCGACAGTTGCAGGACAAATTTCCGCAAAAGAAATATCATGGAAACTGTCACTATATGATCTTTTCCTTCTATGGCTTTACCGAGCGACTGCGCGATGCTGCTGCACAGGAGAATGTGCGGCTCGTGTCCGGGGCGGACTTGTAGATGTTATGGATACGCTTTAAGGCACGATATTGAAAGCGCGGCGTCACTGTGCTACTATAAAGTGAAACTGATTGAAACGAGGCATGATTTATGAGCGAAAAGACTCCATTTTACATTACAACACCGATCTACTACCCGAGCGCGAAGCTGCACATCGGGCACGCATACTGCACGACGGTTGCAGACACGATTGCGCGGTTCAAGCGGCTCGCGGGCTACGATGTGTTCTTTCTGACCGGCTCGGACGAGCACGGGCAGAAGATCCAGCAGGCGGCGGAGAAGGAGGGCGTGACGCCCCTTCAGTACGTCGACCGCATTGTCGCGGGCTTTCAGGAACTCTGGCGGCTGCTCGGCATCTCCTACGACGACTTCATCCGCACGTCGGAGAAGCGTCACCACGAACTCGTACAGCATATTTTCCAAAAGATCTACGATCAGGGCGACATCTACAAGGGCGCGTACACGGGGCTCTACTGCACGCCGTGCGAGAGCTACTGGACGAAGCTGCAGCTCGATGAAAACGGCTGCTGCCCCGACTGCCACCGCCCCGTGCAGGAGGTCTCGGAGGAGGCGTATTTCTTCCGCATGAGCAAGTATGCGGATCGCCTGATCGCCTATATCAACGAGCACCCCGACTTCATCCAACCCGTCTCGCGCCGCAACGAGATGATCGCCTTCATCGAGCAGGGACTCGAAGACCTCTGCGTCTCGCGCACCTCGTTCGACTGGGGCATCCCCGTACCGTTCGACCCGAAGCACGTCGTCTACGTCTGGTTCGATGCACTCACGAACTACCTCACGCCGATTGGCTACATGGATGATAGGGCGAAATTCAACCACTACTGGCCGGCGGACGTGCATCTCGTCGGCAAGGAGATTGTGCGCTTCCACACGATCATCTGGGGCTGCATGCTGATGGCACTCGGACTTGATCTGCCGAAAAAGGTCTATGGGCACGGATGGCTGATTGTGGACGGCGCAAAGATGTCGAAATCTGTCGGCAACGTCGTCGACCCAATTGCTCTCATTGAGGAGTTTGGCGCGGATGCCGTGCGCTACTTCCTGCTGCGCGAGATCACGCTCGGGCAGGACGGCAACATCTCGCGCGACACACTCATCGGGCGCATCAACTCGGATCTGGCGAACGACCTTGGCAACCTGCTGCACAGAACCCTTTCGATGGCAAAGAAGTATCGGAAGGGCGTCATCACGAAGGGCGCGGGACGCATGGAGTTTGACACGGCGCTCGAGGACATGGCGGCGGCGACGCTCACGGACTATACGGAGCAGATGGAAAAAATGGAGCTGTCAGCCGCAATCAAGACGGCGTGGGCACTCATCTCGCGCACGAACAAGTACATCGACGAGACCGCGCCGTGGGCACTTGCAAAGGACGAGGCAAAGGCGGCTGAGCTCGATTCCGTGCTCTATCACCTCGTCGAGTCCCTGCGTATCACGAGCATTCTCATCTCGCCGTTCCTGCCTGTGACGGCGCGCCGCATTCACGAGCAGCTGGGCTGTACATCGGATTTTGAGGGCGTACAGCTCTCCGATGCCGCATGGGGCGTCACGCCTGATGGGCACACGGTCGGCACGGCGGAGCAGCTCTTCCCACGCATTGAGATTGCATGATGACGAGATATATTGACACGCACGCCCATCTCTATGACGAACGCTATGACGCGGATCGCGCAGAGATGATTGCGCGCGCCGAGGCGGCGGGTGTCACGCAGATCATCAGCATGGGGGACACGATGGCGGCGTCCGCGCGGGTGGTGGCGGATGCGGAGCGCTATCCCGCACTCTACGCCGCCGTCGGCATTCACCCCGAGAGCGCCGCGCCGCTCACAGACGCGGATCGTGCGCAGCTCCTCGCGTGGGCAGAGCATCCGAAGGTTGTCGCTATCGGAGAGATCGGTCTTGACTACTATTGGGAGAAGGATGCGGCGCAGCGCGCCGTGCAGCGTGAACTTTTCCGCGCACAGCTCGATGTGGCGCGTGCGACGGGTCTGCCCGTGTGTATCCACGATCGAGAGGCGCACGGGGATACGCTTGCCATCCTGCAGGCGGAGGGGCGTGATCTCACGGGCGTGCTCCACTGCTACTCGGGCAGCCTCGAGACGGCGCGCGAGCTCTGGAAGATGGGGTACTATATCGGCATCGACGGGCCGCTCACGTTCAAGAACGCGGCGAAGCTACCCGACATCGTGCGCGAAGCGCCGCGTGAACTGCTGCTAATCGAGACGGACAGCCCCTATCTTGCACCCGTGCCGAAGCGCGGCAAGCGCAACGAGCCCGCCTACGTCGTGCACGTCGCTGCGAAGATCGCGGAGCTGCGCGGCGAATCGCTCGAGGAGGTCGCTACCTATACGACGGAGAACGCGCGGCGACTCTATCCGAAACTTGTTTGATTCTGTTCTTTCGTAAAAGCATCGCCCTGTGCATGGAGCAATCCTCCGTGCGCAGGGTTTTTACATGGGACAATTTTCCCTAAAGTGGTGAATAAAATGAGAAAACAGCTCTCAATTTTAGACCGAATCCCATTTTTCATGAAAAATTCAGCTTGAAGTGGGAAAATACCGTCAGCAAAGGGGGAATTCTATGCAGTGGAAGAAGCTTGGACAGCTGATTCAGACAAAGAAGAACACGATGTTCTGTGCCACGCTGGCAGGTATGATGTTGCTCTCCAGCGGATTCACGATGAACGGCCTGCCGAAGAACATGCAGCGCGTGAGCGTGCACGTCGACGGCGAGACCATCACCGACATGACGGTGCAGACGAGACCCAATGATATTTTTGAGAAACTCGGCATAAAGCTCGGCGCAAAGGATACCTACGAGGTGTTCCACAGCGAGGACGAGCGCCATACAGAGATTTCCGTACGACGTGCCGTTCCCGTGAGCATCTCATTCTGGGACGATACGCAGGCGGTCATGACGAGCGGGCGTACGGTCGGCGATGTCATGGCAGAGTACGGCTATAACCCGAATGAGGTTGATGTATCCCCGTCTGCGGATACGCCGGTCACGGCAGACCTCCACATCCAGCTCACGGAGAACGAACAGGCCGCTGAGCAGCGCCGTGCACGTGAGCGTGAGGCAGACCGCGTCAGCCGGGGCATCCCGCGCTACCGCGCAGCCTATACGATGCACGCGTCGGCCTACCTCCCAAGTGACGGGGGCGGCAGCGGCATCACGGCGACTGGCATGGTCGCACGCCGCGGCGTTGTCGCGGTCGATCCGAATGTCATTCCGCTCGGCTCGCGCCTCTACATCCCAGGCTACGGCGAGGCAATCGCCGCCGATACGGGCGGCGCGATCGTCGGCAACACGATTGATCTCTGCATGGAGAGCTATGACGAGGCGATCCAATTTGGTCGTCGCAACGTCGAGGTTTATGTCATCAATTGATGAAAATTATGCAAATGAGGAATCGCTGTGAGATAATTCACGCAGTGATTCTTTTTTTGTTGACAAGACGCGTTTTCGGTGGTACTATTCTATCGTACCATAAAAACTAAATATTGTTGATGGATCAAGTGCAGAGGTTTTGTTTGACAGAGCCTCGATTGCTTCATAGGGAATCCGGTATGGGAGTCATGGACTCCATAAGCCGGAGCGGTCACGCCACTGTAACAGGGAGTGATTCCGCGCGCCGACACCCGTCGGCAGTCACTGGGGAGAAATCTCTGGGAAGATGCGGAAGAACGATGAACTGAAGCCAGGAGACCTGCTTGATTAACAATCACCGATTGACCTGCGAGTGATGGGGATGGAGATTTTGCGGATTCGTTCGCCTCGAGAGAGAGTTTGGCAGTGAGACCAGACCATCGGGAACTGAGTAACGATACCGGAAAAGCCCGTTCTGCACACCGTGTGGAAGGGGCTTTTCCTTTTCCATACACACGGCGCTGCATGAACGATCCTGAGGAGATCTGTGTGCATGTGAAACAAATCCCGTGCCCAGAGATTTCCCCGGGATGAAGGAGTATGCGCTCCTTGGGGAAACATTGCTCATCTTTTCAGTTCTCGTTTTGCCTCTTTATTTGAGAGGCGCGCTCTGAGGGTGGAAGCTCAGGGCGATTTTTTTTCAAGGAATGCAGTTTTGTGTATGATGTCAAATAGCCATCTGTGCGAACTCCACGCAAACGCCTCGTTACGCAAGCGGTCGGACACTTATCTGCCTAAATACCTGCGGACTTCTTAAACGCGCGCTGCGCGCTTGAACGAAAGAAATCCGCAGGGGGCAGAACGTTCCCTCGTTTCCGCTTGCTCCACTAGGGTTTGCTTTGGAGCATCGCACAGATTGCCACGAACACATCTCCTTCCTGCACAGAATTGCTTTACTTTTGTGTTAGTTCATAGAACTAGCAGAGCCTTCCCGCAATAAATTAAAGGAGGACGTACTATGCCGGAAGAAAAAGAACGGTCGAGTGACGAGGAACTTCAGAAGCTTCTGAAGAAATCGGCGGATGTTGAGGACTTCCCCGAGGTCTCGCTCGACGAATTCACTCCGCCGACGGACGAGGAGTGGAAGGCGGCCTGCGAGGCGCTGCTCAAGGGGGCGCCGTTCGAGAAGGTCATGTTCACGAAGACCTATGAGGGCATCACCTTCGATCCCATGTATACGAAGAAACACACGGAGGACATCCTGCCCAAGAGTGTCATGCCCGGCATGGGGGACTATCTGCGCGGTGTGGATCCCGCCGGCTACATCGGGAAGCCCTGGGGCATCGCGCAGGCGTGCGATGAGACGCTGCCCGCAGAGAACAACGAGCTCCTGCGTCATGAGAATGACAAGGGCTCGACGATCTACCACATCGTGCTCGACACCGCATCGCGTGCGGGTGTGGATGCACGTCAGGCGGAGAAGGTTGGCGACATCGGCACGAGCGTGACGACGGTCGACGATATGCACACACTCCTTGAGGGGCTTGATCTTGCGAAGTTCCCGCTCTATGTCTATGCGGGTGCGAATGCTCTCCCGCTCCTCTCGCTCGTCGCGGCGGCACGCCGTGCGGCGGGGGAGGATATGACGAAGGTGCAGGGCATTGTCGGAGCCGACCCGATCGGCGCACTCGTGACCGACGGCAAGCTCCCCGCATCGCTCGACGCACACTATGACAGCCTCGCTGCAGCTGCGCGCTGGGCGGTGAAGAACGCGCCGCATCTGCGCACGGTGTTTGTCCGCAGCGATGTTTACAGCAGCGGCGGTGCGAACGATGTGCAGGAGATCGCAGCGTGTCTGGCGACCGCAGCGGCGTATCTGCGTGCGCTGTGCGAGCGCGGGCTGACGATTGACGAGGCGGCGGGGCAGATCGCGTTCGGCTTCTCGATGGGTGCGAACTTCTTCCTGCAGATCGCAAAACTGCGCGCCGTGCGCCCCATCTGGGCACAGATCGTCAAGGCGTTCGGCGGCAACGCCGAGTCGCAGAAGATGCGCATTCACGCGCGTCCTGCGCTCTTCTTCAAGACCATCTACGATCCGTACGTCAACATGCTCCGCAACACGACGGAGATCTTTTCGGGCGTTGTGGGCGGCATCGACTCATTCGAGAGTGCGCCGTTCGATGAGCCGATCCGCAAGGGCGACGAGTTCTCGCGCCGCATTGCGCGCAACATCCAGATCATGCTGCAGGAGGAGTTCGGCATGCTGCAGCCGATCGATCCTGCGGGCGGCTCGTGGGCGGTTGAGACGCTGACACGCCAGATGAAGGAGAAGATCTGGAAGGAGTTCCAGAGCATCGAGGAGCGCGGCGGCGTTGTCGCGGCGCTGCGCTCGGGCTCTATTCAGGAGGGCATTGCCGCGATTCTCGCCGACCGCTTCAAGAAGGCGGACATCCGAAAGGATCGCATCGTCGGCAACAATATGTATCCGAACATGACGGAGACTCTGCTCGACCGCCGCGAAGAGGATACGGCGGCGCTCAAGGCGCAGCGCACGACAGACATTGACGCCTACCTCTCCGACATCGATGTGAAGCATCGCGATGAGGCGCTTGCGGCATTCAAGGCGGATGGCTCCGTAGACAAGGGCATCGAGGCGGCGTTTGCGGGCGCGACGATCGCGGAGCTGATGGCGGCGGTCACGGACGGCAAGGGCGCGGCGGAGACAGTCACGGCGATCGCACCGCACCGCTGGAGCGAGCGTTTCGAGGCACTCAGGAAGCGCACGGAGGACTACAAGGCGGAGAAGAACGACAACGTCAAGATCTTCCTCGCGAACATGGGCCCCATCCCGCAGCACAAGGCGCGTGCGGACTTTACCACGGGCTTCCTGCAGGTCGGCGCGTTCGAGGTGCTCGGCAACGACGGGTTCAAGACGGTCGAGGAGGCCGCCGAGGCAGCGGGCAAGAGCGGTGCGGATGCGGTGGTCATCTGCTCCACGGACGCGACCTATCCCGAGATCGTACCCGCACTTGCACCGAAGCTCCACGAGGTTCTGCCGAATGCGCGCGTATTCCTCGCGGGCGCGGCACCGAAGGATCTCCTTGAGACATATAACAACGCGGGCATTGATGAATACATCTCCGTCAAGGCGAACTGCTACGAGGTGCTTGAGCGCCTTCAGAAAAAGAAAGGGATGATTGCGTAATGGCAGGCTTTACGAACCCGGATTTCACCGGGATGAGCCTCGGCGAAAGCCCGTCCGCAGACTCCAAGGAGTGGCGCGCCCTCTTCGAGGGGACGACGGGGCGGACGTTTGAGGCACTCACGCACAAGACGATGGAGCGTGTACCCGTGAGCCCCTTCTACGATCACGACGTATACGAGCGTATGAGCCACCTCGACTTTGCGAGCGGCATTCCGCCGTGCCTGCGCGGACCGTACTCCACGATGTACGTGTTCCGTCCGTGGACGGTGCGCCAGTACGCAGGTTTCTCGACGGCAGAGGAGTCGAATGCGTTCTACCGCCGCAACCTCGCCGCAGGTCAGAAGGGTCTTTCCATCGCGTTCGACCTCCCGACCCACCGCGGCTATGACGCGGACAACCCGCGCGTGGTCGGTGACGTGGGCAAGGCAGGCGTTTCGGTCTGCTCCATGCTGGATATGAACATCCTGTTCTCGGGCATTCCGCTCGACCAGATGTCCGTCTCTATGACCATGAACGGCGCGGTTCTGCCGATCCTCGCGTTCTTCATCGTCTCGGGTGAGGAGCAGGGCGTTGACAAAAAGATCATGGCAGGTACGATCCAGAACGATATTCTGAAAGAGTTCATGGTTCGTAACACCTACATCTATCCGCCTGAGATGTCCATGCGCATCATCGGCGACATCTTCGAGTACACGACGAAGTACATGCCGAAGTTCAACAGCATTTCCATCTCCGGCTACCATATGCAGGAGGCGGGTGCACCTGCGGACATCGAGCTCGGCTACACGCTCGCCGACGGTCTTGAGTACATCCGCACGGGCATCAAGGCGGGGCTTGCCGTCGACGATTTTGCAAAGCGTCTCTCGTTCTTCTGGGCAATCGGCAAGAACTACTTCATGGAGATTGCAAAGATGCGCGCGGCGCGTGTCCTCTGGGCGAAGATCGTCAAGTCGTTCGACGCGAAGAACGACAAGTCGATGGCACTCAGAACGCACAGCCAGACGTCCGGTTGGTCGCTGACGGCGCAGGATCCGTTCAACAACATCGCCCGCACGGCGATGGAGGCGATGGGCGCGGCACTCGGCCACACGCAGTCCCTCCATACGAACGCACTCGACGAGGCGATCGCACTGCCGACGGACTTCTCGGCGCGTATTGCGCGCAACACGCAGCTCTACATCCAGGACGAGACGAGCGTCTGCAAGATCATCGACCCGTGGGGCGGCTCGTACTATGTCGAGGCTCTCACGAACGAGATCATCCGCCGCGCTTGGGCGCATATCCAGGAGGTCGAGGCACTCGGCGGCATGGCAAAGGCGATCTCGACGGGACTCCCGAAGATGCGCATCGAGGAGGCAGCAGCACGCCGTCAGGCACAGATCGACTCCGGCATCGAGAGCATCGTTGGCGTGAACAAGTATCGCCTCGAAAAGGAAGATCCGCTGCAGATCCTCGCCATCGACAACACGGCGGTGCGCCAGGCACAGGTCGAGCGTCTCGAGAAACTGCGTGCAGAGCGTAATGCGGACGATGTGCGCCGCTGCCTTGAGGGCATCACGAAGGCGGCAGAGACACGCGACAACGGCAACCTGCTCGAAGCAGCCGTCGATGCGGCACGCGCACGTGCCTCGCTCGGCGAGATCTCCGATGCGGTGGAGAAGGTCTCCGGTCGTTTCCAGGCGGTCATTCATACGATCTCGGGTGTCTATTCCTCCGAGTTCACGGACAAGACCGAGCTCGACCGCGCTCGTGAGATGGCGGACGAGTTCGAGGAACTGACGGGTCGCCGTCCGCGTATCTTCGTCGCGAAGATGGGACAGGACGGACACGACCGCGGACAGAAGGTCATCGCGTCCTCCTTCGCCGACATGGGCTGGGACGTCGACGTGGGGCCTCTCTTCCAGACACCTGCCGAGACGGCGCAGGATGCGGTCGACAACGACGTGCACATGGTCGGGTTCAGCTCGCTCGCAGCGGGGCACAACACGCTCCTGCCGCAGCTCGTCGATGAGCTGAAGAAGCTCGGACGTGACGACATCATGGTCTGCATCGGCGGCGTTATCCCCGTGCAGGACTATGACAACCTCTACGAGCACGGCGCGGTCGCGATTTTCGCACCGGGCACGAACATCCCCGAGGCGGGCATCAAGCTCCTGACCCTTCTCATCGCACGCGCGAAGGAAGAAGCTGCGGGCTGATATAGGGGAACACGGACGAAATCATCCACTCATCTAAGTGCATCTTTTTCGCCCTGCCATCGTCGCCAAATCCTCTGCATAGACCACTATGCGTCCGGTTTGTCTCCTTGACAGGACAAAAAATCTACACCAATCTGAGCGGATTCAATTCATCCGTGCTCCCCTGTGGCGCCGCTCTCTCTGTGAGGGCGGCGTTTTGCCATATCAAAAAAGGGCTGTGCATATCCCACGCGAACGCTTAGTTACGCAAGCGGTCGGGCACTTATCTGCCTAAATACCTGCGGACTTCTTAAACGCGCTTCGCTTGAACGGTAGAAATCCGCAGGGGGCAGAACGTGCCCTTTTCTCCGCTTGCTCCACTAGGGTTCGCTTTGGGATATTGCACGAAGCCCTACATACAAATACAACCTTAACGCCAACTATTTCCCATGTTGGAAAGGAGGCTTTATGAGCGAAAAATATACCACAGAACGGCCCGACTGGGTACCCGAGGATGCCGACTGCAAATTCACCACAAGTGTGATGGGCGGCATCGAGGGCATCAAAGATCTGACCGTTGGCAATATCAATCCGAGGTTGTTGAACGGTACTGGGATGCCGCGCCGCAAGCTCGTTCTGAGTGAGGACGATTATGTGGAGGGCGTTGCGCGCGGCGACCGCATGACGCTCTCTCGCGCGATCACACTCATCGAGAGCAACAGCAGCAAGCATTTTAAGCTTGCACAGCGGGTGTTGCAGAGGCTTTTGCCAAAGACGGGCAATGCCCTGCGCATCGGCATCACGGGTGTCCCCGGCGCGGGCAAGTCCACGATGATCGAGGCGTTCGGCAATATGCTCTGCGATGCGGGACACCGTGTCGCTGTACTCACCGTTGACCCGACGAGTTCCGTGACGAAGGGCTCGATCCTCGGTGATAAGACGCGCATGGGCACGCTCTCGCGCCGTCCCGAGGCATTCATCCGCCCGTCGCCTGCGGGAGGGACGCTCGGCGGCGTCGCGCGCAAGAGCCGCGAGACCATGCTGCTCTGCGAGGCGGCGGGCTATGATGTCATCATCATTGAGACGGTCGGTGTCGGACAGTCCGAGACGACCGTGCGCTCGATGGTCGACTTCTTCCTGCTCGTCGTGCTGACGGGTGCGGGCGATGAGCTGCAGGGCATCAAGAAGGGCATTATGGAGCTTGCGGATGCGATCGTCATCAACAAGGCGGACGGCGACAATTTGCTGAAGGCAAAGGTTGCGCGCGGTCAGTACGAGCGCATGATTGAGTTCATTCGCCCCGCGACGCCGGGCTGGGAGACGCACGCCTACCTTGCCTCCGCGATCGAGAAAACAGGACTTGCCGAGCTCTGGGAGGTCATCCGCATCTTCCGCGACAAGACGACGGAGAGCGGTGTTTGGAAGAAGCGACGCGACGGTCAGCTGCTCGACTGGATGAACAGCATGATCGACGAGCATCTGCACAACCTGTTCTTCGACGATGCCGTCGTGCGCGGACGGATGCCCGAGGTGAAGGAGGCGATCCTCTCGGGCGGTATCTCGCCGACGCAGGCGGTCGCCGAACTGCTCAGTGTATTCGACGTCCACCGTGCAGCAGGGCGGCAGGTCGACCTCTTTACGAATTGAGGAGGTGTACCCATGACGAAACGCATCTGCCTCTCGGGCGCGGACATGTACGAGCTTGAGGAGGTCTTTACGGGACGGCGCGGCATCGTTTCCGTCCGCACGGGCTACATCAACGCCGCGCCCAATGCCCGACATGAGGATGTGGCGACAGGCGCGGCGGGGGGCCGCATGGGCGTTGAGATCTGCTACGATCCGAAGAAGATCGACATCTCGCAGCTTCTCGACCTTCACTTCGCCGTCGTTACACCCTACAGCATCGATGGGCAGGGTTATGTGCGCGGCGCGATGTACCGCGCAGGTGTCTTCTACGAGAGTGCGGAGGATGAGCCGCAGATCCAACTCTATCTCACCTTCCTCGCGGGGAAGGGTCGCTGTCCCGCGACGGGGGAGCACCTGACGCTCAACGACCCGAACAGCAGCGCGGCGGCGCGTCGTGTCCTGCACGCGACGATGGAACGCCTCACCTCATTTCAGACGGCAGCGGACGAGCATCAAGGGTATTTGAAGCAGCATCCGGAGACGGAGACCTACATTGATCTCGTACGGCTGCGCGAACTTGTGAAGTTTTGAAGTGAAAAGTGGCTGTTGCACGAAGTTTTCTAGCTTCGTGCAACAGTCCCTTTTTTTTCGGCATCATAGACGATTTTCATTTTTATACAAAATTATTTTATGCTATAATCAACGAGATAAAATGTGTTTTATAGTATTGTTCCATACGCGCATGTGTTGGATCTTGCGGCAGTGTGCGGAGTGGATGGGGAAACCAAAGGGGAGCTGGGTATGAGCATACGTACTAAACTACAGTCGATTCTGATTCTGCTGTTTGTCTTCATCGTGGGACTGGTCGGGCTGAACTTCTTTACATTCAATGAACTCAAGGGGGATTCGCCTGCGGTCAACGCCTCCGGGTCGCTGCGGATGCGCGCCTATCAGCTCTCATGGGGGGCGGCACGGCTCGTGTCGGCAGATGAGGGGGATGCACAGACACTGCGCACTGCGATGCAGAAGGATCTGGAGGACTACGATCGTATTCTGAAAGGACTGGAGCAGGGCGATGCGGCGATGGGACTGACTGCTCCCACGGATGAGGCGGTGCAGCGGCAGCTCGGTGTCGTGCAGCCGCTGTGGGAGTCGTACCGCAGCGATGTGCGTGCCGTTGCCGAGGGCTCGGACGAGGAGATGCGCCGCGCGGCAGAGGCAAAGGTGGCGAAAGAGGTTGCGCCCTTTGTGGCGGAGGTCAACAAGCTGGTCGTCGCCTACGATGCCGCAAGCCAGACAAAGATCGAAACTTCCAAGAACATCCAGCTCGGTGTGATTCTCCTCGCCATATTCGTGGTGGGCGGCGCACTCTGGCTGATCCTTACGCAGATTCTGCGTCCGCTGGCGGCTCTGACGGACTCATTTCGTGGCATTGCCGAGGGCGAGGGCGATCTGACGCAGCAGCTCCATGCGGAACGCGATGATGAAATCGGGCGCATTGTCCTTCATTTCAACACCTTTATCGGGAAACTGCGTACCATCATGCGCGGGGCACAGGAGAGCGCGGCAGAGGTCGCACAGCTCTCCGGCGCACTCTCGCAGGCAAGCGGTGAGAGCAGCAAGGCGGTCGAGATGGTCGCCGGTTCCGTCACCGATGTTGCAGGGCAGGCGAACGCGCAGAACAGCGATATGCAGGAACTCGCGGATAATGTGTCGCAGATTGCGGCACATATGGCGCAGATGCTCGCCTCTGCCGAACGCTCTGCCGTACTCTCGTCGGACTCCGAGGACAAGGCGGCGGATGGACGGGACGGAGCGGCACGTGTCGCCGCGCAGACCGATGTCCTGCGCGACATCGTCATGACGATGGATCGGAAGGTACAGACCCTCACGCAGTATGCGGAGGACATCAATCAGATCATCGATCTCATCAAGGGCATCTCGGGACAGACCAACCTGCTCGCACTCAACGCCGCCATCGAGGCAGCACGTGCGGGGGAGAGCGGACGCGGCTTTGCTGTCGTCGCGGAGGAAGTGCGCAAGCTTGCGGAGAGTTCGAGTCTCGCGGCGGACGATGTCACGGAGAAGATGACCGGTATTCGTCAGCAGGTGCACGAGACGCGCAGTGCAAATCAGGAACTCGTCAGCGAGCTCGAGAAGATCACGGAGGCGGTTGCTGCGGTGCGTTCCTCGCTGAACGCCATCGCAGAGAGCTCCGAGGAGAGCCGCCGAGCGGCTGCCGAGATCGTGCAGCTGAATCAGACGGCGTCGGCAGGTGCGCAGAACGTCGCAGGCACATCGGGGAATGTTGCGGCAGCGGCGAAACAGATTGCGGGGCTCTCCGAGGACTCGGCTGCGGCCATCGAGGAGCAGAGCGCGACTATGGAGCAGGTCGTCGCTACCGCAGAGCACCTGTCCAGTCTGTCGACGAAGCTGGACGGCCTTGTCGGCAAATTTAAGGTCTGAGTGCAGCGTCTCGCTCTATCCGCGTGTAATACATTGCATTTCACGCGGATTTATCGGATAGGAGTATTGCACAGCGTTCTTTCTGCGATATAATAATAGAGAGAATTTTCTATTGAAACGAGAGGGAAACATGACAATCCACAACAAACTACGAATCACACTCGTTGCCCTCTTTGTCTTCATCATTGGGTTGGTCGGACTGAACTTCGCCACCTTTGCACAGCTGGATGGGGACTCCCTCGCCGTCAATGCCTCCGGCTCGCTGCGGATGCGTGCCTATCAGCTTGCCTGGCTTTCGGCACGTCTTGTTCCTGCTGATGCGGACACGGCGGCGGAACTCCGGCGGACGATGCTCGCGCAGATTGAGACGTGCGACCGCATCCTTGCGGGGCTTCGCCGCGGGGATGCAGAGCTGAATCTCCGGCCGGTGTCAGACGAGGCGGTCAAGGAACAGCTCCGCACGCTGCAGCCTCTCTGGGAGGAGTACCGCACGCATGTGTTTGCCGTCGCGGGGGCTGTGGGAGAAGAGGAAAAATCCGAGGCAAATGCCGTCGTCGCGGCCGAGGTCGTCGGCTATGTGGCTGAGGTGGACAAACTCGTTACGGCGTATAACCATGCAAGTCAGGCAAAGGTCGCTGTTTCCAAAGACATTGCGGTGGGCGTGACTGTCCTTGCGTTCCTTATCTTTGCCATCTCCTCCTACTGCATCATCATGGAGGTGCTGCGGCCGATTGCGGCACTGACTGCCTCGTTCCGCGAGGTGGCAGGCAAGGAGGCGGATCTCACGCAGCAGCTCACGGCCAAACGCAGTGATGAGATCGGACGTATTGTGCAGTCGTTCAATACCTTTGTCCGTGATTTGCGCCAGATCATGCAGCGTGCACAGGCCTGTGCGACCGAGGTCTCGGGGCTGTCGGATACGATGTGGCGGGCAAGCGTTGAGAACAGCAAGGCGGTCGAATGCAACGCTATTGCCATCACGAATGTTGCCGCACACGCAAGCGAACAAGACGAGAACATTCAGATGCTCGATACGAGCGTGCACGGTATTTCAGCGCACTTGGAGGAGATGCAGGCACTCGCGCAGACGGGGAATGTGAACGGCACGGAGCTCCTCACCTCCATTGAAGCAGTGCGCGCCTGTGCACAGCTTGCAGCGTCGGCATTAGAGGAGGTTGCGAAGGCATCTCGGGAGATCACGGCGCACGCAACGGACTCGGCAGCTGCCATCGAGCAGGAGACCGCCTCCCTCGAGGCGTTTGCCGCGACTGCCGAGCATCTCAAGGGGCTCGCCTCGGAGCTGGATGTGCTCGTCGGGCGCTTCAAGGTATGATGTACATGGATGGGAGCCGCCGGATATCTTTCGGCGGTTTTCTTTCGTTGATGCATCGTTCGGTGTAGAATACTGTGTATGTAATGAAAGGGGAGTACAATGGAGGTCAATGCAAATCTGGCACAGGATGTGTTCAAGGATGCGGGGGAGAGTGTCATCTTCCTCATGCTTTCGCTGAAACGCGAGGACATTGAAAAGGAACGTGAGATTATCGCGGACATGGCGGATCGCATCGCTGCGATCCAGCGCTCGATGAATATTCGCGTGGCGCCAGAGACGGTCAAGATGACGCTCGGATTCAGCAATCGTGCGTGGGAATATCTCTTTCCGGGCGCGAAGAAGCCGAAGGAGCTTGAGGACTTTGCGGGCGTGAATGGAGAGCACCACACAGCACCTGCAACGCCTGCCGATCTCTTCCTGCACGTACGTGCGGCACAGGCAGCGACGAGCTATCTCGTCGTCGATCAGATCATGGGATTCCTGCGTCCCATTGTGGACGTGGTGGATGAGACGCACGGCTTCCACTACCACGAGGGGCGTGCGATCATCGACTTCATCGACGGCACGGAGAACCCTGTCGGCGCGGAGGCGCAGGAGTGGGCGATCATCGGCGCGGAGGATCCCGACTTTATCAACGGCTCCTATGCCTTTGCGCAGAAGTACGTCCACGATCTCGACGCGTGGCGTGCGCTGCCGACCGAGGTGCAGGAGAAGTACATCGGCCGCAGAAAGTACAGCGACCTCGAGCTCTCCGACGAGGAGAAGGATCCGCGTGCGCACAACATCATCTCGCAGGACAACCGCGACGGTGAGGAGCACAAGATCGTGCGCATGAACGTCGTCTTTGCGAATCCCGGCGAGGGCGTGCGCGGCACATACTTCATCGGATACGCGCGCCACTGGGACGTGACACGCCAGATGGTCACGAATATGTTCACGCAGGATGACCGCCTGCTCGAGTACTCGACGGCGGAGAAGGGGCAGCTCTTCTTCATCCCGTCGAAGGAGCTGCTCGGGTGCATTGCCGAGGGCGAACTGTTCTGACAGCGCTGCGTTTCGGTTTTTTCTGTGAAATGCTTTACTTTTCCCCTGCGCTTTCGTACAATAGAGATTAGCAATCCATTCGCGTAAGCGTGGCATAGGGAATGGGGGATATTTTTATGCTGAAAAAAGCAATCGCGGTTGTGACTTCGGGCGGAGACAGCCCGGGGATGAATGCGGCGGCGCGCGCGGTCGTGCGCACGGCGATCTACGAGGGCGTCGAGGTCTACGGTGTGCACAACGGCTACAGCGGCATGGTGCATGACGATATTGTGCAGCTCACGACGCGCAGTGTCAGCGATCTGATCCAGCGCGGCGGCACCTTCCTCGGAACGGCACGCAGCAAGTCGTTCATGACGCCTGAGGGGCGAAAGACGGCGTTCGAGAATCTGCGCAAGCGCGGCATCGAGGGACTCGTTATCATCGGCGGCGACGGCTCGCTCACGGGCGGCTCGCTTCTGAGCAAGGAGACGGGCATGCCAATCGTGGGCTTGCCGGGCACGATCGACAACGATGTCTGGGGCATGGACTATACGATTGGCTGCGATACGGCGTGCAATACAATCGTGGATGCAATCAACAAGCTGCGTGATACAGCGTCGGCACACCGTCGCATCATCATCGTTGAGGTCATGGGGCGCCATTCGGGCTGGCTCGCGATGATGTCTGGCATCGCAGGCGGCGCAGAGTACATCCTCGTGCCGGAGGTGGCGTTTGATCTCGAGGAAATCAGCCTCGAGCTGAAGGAGATGTACGAGCGCGGAAAGCGCTACAGCATCATCGTGGTCGCCGAGGGCGCGGGCTCGGGCGTGGAGATCGGCAAGATCATCGGAGAGAAGACGGAGATCGATACGCGCGTCTCGGTACTCGGGCACATCCAGCGCGGCGGCTCGCCGACGGTCGAGGATCGCATCAAGGCGTCCATGCTCGGAGAGAAGGCGGCACTTGCGATCATCTCGGGTGTGAGCGACGTAGTATACAGCTTCAACGAGGGACAGGTGGTCGGGGTCAACCTCTTTGAGGCGGTCAACAATACGAAGACGCTCGACCCGGAGCTCGTACGACTTTCGCGCGTCCTCGCATAGAGCGCGTTTCATCAGATCAACGGCAGCTCATCCATATGGATGGGCTGTTTTTGTGCGCGCAAACGAAAAATCCCTCGGACATTTGCCCGAGGGATGCTGCATTATGAGGGTTATTCCTTGATCGGCTTTTTGAGCAGCGAGAGGATGACGGCGCCGACGACGGCACCGACGAAGATGCTCACGAGGTACATGAGTGGGTTGCCGATGGTCGGGACGACGAAGATGCCGCCGTGCGGTGCGCGCAACGTGCAGTCAAAGACCATCGTGAGTGCACCCGCGAGTGCGGAGCCGACGACCATCGAGGGGATGACGCGGACGGGGTCGGCCGCCGCGAACGGGATCGCGCCCTCGGTGATGAAGGAGAGACCCATGACGTAGTTCGTGATGCCTGCCTTTCGCTGGCTCTCGGTGAAACGGTTCTTAAAGAGTGTGGTCGCAAGGGCAATCGCCAGCGGGGGCACCATGCCGCCCGCCATGACCGCCGCCATGACGTGATACTCGCCCGAAGCGAGGAGACCTGTGCCCGTGACGTATGCCGCCTTGTTGATGGGACCACCCATATCGACTGCCATCATGCCGCCGACGATCAGCCCCATGAGGATGCGCGCCGAGGGATCCATACCGCCGAGGGTCTCGATCATCCAGTTGTTGATGGCGGAGACGGGCGGCGCGATGATGTAGAGCGAGATCAGCCCCATGATGAGGATGCCGAAGAATGGATAGAGCAGGATGGGCTTGATGCCATCGAGGGCGGCAGGCAGTCTTGCAAATACCTTCTTGAGGAAGTTGACGGTGTAGCCCGAGACAAAGCCCGCGAGCAGTGCGCCGAGGAAGCCCGTGCCTGTCGCACCGGCAAGAGAACCACCGACGAAGCCGACGGCAAGTCCCGGGCGGTCGGCAATCGACATGCCGATGAAGCCCGCGAGGACGGGGAGCATGAAGCCGAACGAGGCACCGCCGACCTGCATGAAGAACTTGGCAAGCGGGGTGTTCGAGCCGAACTTTGACGGATCGATGGAGTAGTCGTCGAAGAGGAATGCAAGGGCGATGAGGATACCGCCGCCCACAACGAACGGGAGCATGTGCGAGACACCGTTCATGAGGTGTTTGTAGATCTGGCGGGCAAGGCTCTCGTCCGTGCCGCCGTCTGCGCTTTCTGCTTCGTCCGCGCCGCTCGCACGGTAGACGGGGGCACTGCCGGAGAGTGCACGGTCGATCAGTTCATCTGCCTTGTTGATGCCGTCCGCGACCTTCGTGATGACGACACGGTGGCCGTCAAAGCGGGACATGGCGACGTTCTTGTCCGCTGCGACAATGATGCCGTCGGCGGCGGCGATCTCCTCGGGGGTGAGTGCGTTCTTGATGCCCGCGGAGCCGTTCGTCTCGACCTTGACCGTGAGACCGCGCTTCTTCGCGTGCTGCTCGATGCTCTCCGCCGCCATAAAAGTATGTGCAATGCCCGTGGGACAGGCGGTGACGGCGAGGATCTGGATATGGTCGGCGGTGGGCTTTGCTTCCTCGGAAGCCGTGCCTGTAGCAGGTGCGGTAAAGCGGTCGTTTTCCTTGTCGTCGATGAGCTGACGGAACTCCTCAACGCTCTTGGCGGCAATGAGTGCTTCCTTGAAGTCGGGGTCCATAATCATGGTTGCGAGCTTCGAGAGGATGGCGAGGTGTTCGTCGTTCGCTCCGTTCGGTGCGGCGATCATGAAGAAAAGGCGGCTCGGGTTGCCGTCCATGGCGGCAAAGTCCATGCCGTCGGGGATGGTCATTGCGGCAATCCCTGCGGCTTTAACCCCGTCGCTCTTGGCGTGCGGCGTTGCGATGCCGTCGCCGAGCCCCGTGGTGCCGCTTTCCTCCCGGATGAGCACGTCCTTGACGTACTGCTCTTTGTCGCTGAGATTGCCGCCCTTCTCCATGTAGTCTGCGAGCAGGCGGATGGTAGCCTCCTTCGAGGCGGGGGCGGAAACACCGAGGGCGATGCTCTCAGGTTTCAGAAGATCGTTGATATGCAAGGGAAAAACCCTCCTTTTTCAAATTAGACGATGGTTTTCAGCAGCGCAAGCGCCTCCTCCCGCGTGGCGAGGTTCTCGGAGAACGCGGAGGCGGAACCGGTCGCGACACCCATATAGAAGGCGTGCTCATAGCTGCCGTCCGATTCCATGAAGCCCGCGAGGAAGCCTGCAACCATCGAGTCGCCCGCGCCCACGGAGTTGACGAGGGTGCCCTTCGGTGCGGCGGAGCGGTAGAATACACCCTCCGCCGTGAGTAGGATTGCGCCCTCGCCTGCCATCGAGATGAGCACGTTTGTCGCGCCCTCCTCCTGCAGCTTCTTTGCGTGGAGGATGATGTCGTCATCCGTTTTGAGTTCGACACCGAACATCTCGCCGAGCTCGTGATTGTTCGGCTTGATGAGGAACGGGCGGTACTTCAGCACGCGCCGCAGGAGATTCTTTGTCGCGTCCACGACGATGCGGATGCCGCGTCCGTCGAGATGCTCCATGATGCGTTCGTAGATGTCGTCGGGCAGCGTGTTCGGAATCGAGCCAGCGAGGACGAGCGTGTCTCCGCTCTGCAGCCGATCGAGCTTTTCAAACAGTGCGCGCTGTGCCGCCTCGGTGATAACGGGGCCCTGTCCGTTGATCTCAGTCTCGCTCTCCGCCTTGATCTTGACGTTGATGCGTGAGAAGCCCTCATCGAGACGCACAAAATCGTCCGTCACGCCAAATACGTGCAGCATCTGCTGCATCGCGACGCCCGTAAATCCCGCAAGGAAACCGAGTGCCGTCGAGGCGTGCCCGAGATTTTTCAGCACAATGGAGACGTTGATGCCCTTGCCCCCCGGCAGGATCTGCTCGTAGTTCACGCGGTTGATCTCGCCCGCAGTGAAGTTCTCCAACCGCACGATGTAGTCGATCGACGGGTTGAAGGTAACGGTGTAGATCATGCAAATATCCCTCCCTTAAAGTTTCCTACAATGTAACCCCTTAAAAACATCATAAACGGCACAGCAGGGAAAGTCAAGAAAACCACTCTCATCAGAAGTCTTGTCAGCGCATTTTCTTTCCTCTATAATAGGAGCAGACATTACATTGGAACAGGGGAGTATTATGACTGCAGAAATGGGTATGATGAAAACGGATGGTCAGACAGGAGGCGTGCCGCCGGCAGCGACGGCAAAGCCGAAGAAGTCAGCCCCCAAGGGCGCGGCTTTTTATATCAAAAAAGGGCTGTGGCTGATTCTCGATGCACTCATCACCGCCGCAGGACTCGAACTCTTTCTGATTCCGAACAACGTCATTGACGGCGGCGTGGTCGGTCTCTCGATCATGGCGCAGACGATTACGGGCATGGGGCTCGGTGTGTTCCTTGTCCTCTTTAATATCCCGTTCGTCTACATGGGCTATAAGCAGATCGGCAAGAGCTTTGCGCTCTCGACCGTGTTTGCCATCATCATGCTCTCAATCTGGTCGGGTGTCCTTCACCACGTGCCGCAGGTCACGACCGACCCCTTTCTTGCCGCGATCTTCGGCGGCGTGGTGACGGGGCTCGGGGTCGGCATCGTCATGCGCACGGGCGGCTGCTTCGACGGCACGGAGATTGTCGCCATCATCATGGACGCACGAACGCAGTTCTCCGTCGGTGAGGTCGTCATGTTCATCAACCTCTTCATCCTCTCTTCGGCGGGACTGCTCTACGGCTGGGACAAGGCGATGTACTCGCTCTTTGCCTACTTCGTCATCGCGAAGATGATCGACGTGGTGCTCAAGGGTCTCGATGAGTCCTATGCCGTTATGATCGTCACGAGCGAGCACGAGGAGATGACCATTGCGCTCAATGAGCGCCTCGGGCGCGGTGTGACCCTGCTGCACGGCGCGGGTGGCTACACGGGCGAGCCGAAGGAGATACTCTACTGCGTCGTCACGCGCCTCGAACTCGACAAGCTGAAGGAAATCGTCCTCGACAAGGACGAGCGGGCCTTCGTCACAATCAATGCTGTACATGACATCGTGGGCGGGCGGTTTAAGAAAAAAGCGATACATTGACCGATGAGCAGCGCTGCGATGGCGCTGCTCTTTTTTTCAAATAGAGTGATATAAAAATATCATTTTAAGAAATAATATATGATAAACTAGTTGCTTAACAAAAGAAAGCATGGTACAATATAGGAAATTCATCTCGTTTTCACGGAAAGGCGGCGGCATGATGGCAAACCATGTGAAAGGCATTTGGATTGGTGTGGATGTGGGGACGACGGGCGTGCGCGCAATTGCATACGAGGCGTCGGGTGTGAGCCTTGCGTCGGCGGAGGCGTTCTACCCGCTGCGCACGCCGCACCCGGACTGGGCGGAGGAGCGTCCATCTGAAATTCTTGCGGCGACGGAGCAGGTCGTGCGCGAGGCGGCGGATGCGCTGCGCTATCAGGGGCGGATGCCGTCGGGCATTGCCCTCAGTACGGTTATGCACAGCCTCATCCCGCTCGATGCGGAGAAGCAGCCGCTCACGGATATGCAGACGTGGGCGGATAGCCGCAGCGCGGGCATTGTGCGAGAGCTGAAGGAAAATGAGCCTGAACTCTGCCGATCATTCTACGAGCGGACGGGATGCCCCATGCACGCGTGCTATCCGCTGGCGAAAATCATCTGGCTGAAACGGAATCGTCCCGAACTCTTTGCGCGTACAAAGTACATCGGTTCGATCAAGGATCATCTCTTCCACGCCTTTACGGGCGAATTCCTCATCGACCGTTCGACGGCGAGTACGACGGCGCTCTACAATGCGAAGGCACTCGCATGGGATGCAGAGATTCTGAACTTCATCGGCATCACGGAGGAGATGTTGCCGCCCGTGATCTCGACGACGGAGGCACGCCCGCTCGCAGTGGATGCGGCGGAGCGTATGCACCTCACGGCCGGGCTGCCCGTGGTGATCGGTGCGACGGACGGCGTACTCGTCAACGTCGGCATCGGCGCGGTCTCGGCGGGACAGCTGAGTGCGACCATCGGCACGAGTGGCGCCGTGCGCATGCTCGTCGGTGAACCGCGCACGGATGAAAAAGTGCGCACGTGGTGCTACAACCTCGTGGACGGTCTCTGGGTTGCGGGCGGCGCAATCAACAACGGCGGCATGATTCTGCGCTGGATGCGCGACAACATCTGCCATTTCAGCGAGGCACAGATGGAAGGTCTCGATGTGGATGCCTACGACCTCATGACGATGAAGGCGTCGAAGGTCGCAGCGGGCTCGGATGGTCTGATCCTCCTGCCGTTCTTCACGGGCGAGCGCGCCCCGTATTGGAACTCCGACCTGCGCGGCCTCTTCTTCGGACTATCGCTGAACCACAGCCGCTCCCATATGATCCGTGCCGTCATGGAGGGCATCTGCTACGGCATGTACGCTGTCTTCGATGCGCTGCGTGAGTTCGGCGAGGTGCGGGACATTCGTGCGAGCGGCAGCTTTACGAAGTCGCCTCTCTGGATGCAGATTCTCGCGGACGTGCTCGGCGAGCCGCTCGTCCTACCCGACAACAGCGAGGGTGCGGCGTACGGCGCGGCGGTGCTGGGCTTTATCTCAGCAGGTGAAATGTCAGGAATTGCGGACACGGCGGATCTCGTGCACGCGAAGAAGATCTACACGCCGGATGCGGACAATACAAAGACCTATGCGCAGCTCGTGGACATCAGCGGGCGACTCTATCACAATCTGCAGAAGGAATTCGCGGAGATCGCGGCATATCAGGCGGGACATTGAGGGAGGAAGATCGAGATGAGTAATGGCACGATGGATATCGGCGTCGTCGGCATGGGCGTCATGGGGAGCAATCTCGCGTTCAACATGGCGGATCACGGCTTTCAGGTGGCGGGATGGAACCGTACGGCGGATATGACGGAAGACGCCGCCAAGCGAAATCCGCCCGCGAATTTTCATCCGTTCTACGATCTGAAGGAGTTCATCGGTGCGCTCAAGAAGCCGCGTCGCGTCTTCCTCATGATCGCTGCGGGGGAGCCTGTGGACTGGGCGATCGGGGAGATTGCACCGCTGCTCGAGGCGGGGGATATCATCCTTGACGGTGGGAACTCATTCTATGAGGATACGCGCCGCCGTCACGGCGCGCTGAAAGAGAAGGGCATCTGCTACTTCGGTGTGGGTGTCTCGGGTGGCGAGAAGGGCGCGCGGCTCGGTCCCGCCATCATGCCGGGCGGCGACCGCGCGGCGTACGACGCGGTACGTCCGATCCTCGAGGGCATTGCCGCGCGTGCGGGCGAGGAGCCGTGCTGCACCTACATCGGCGAGGACGGTGCGGGGCATTATGTCAAGATGGTGCACAACGGCATCGAGTATGCGGATATGCAGCTCATCGCGGAGACCTATCTCATCCTGAAGCATGTCGGCGGCCTCTCCAATGCACGCATCGGTGAGATCTTCCACGCGTGGAACAGCGGCGAGCTTCGGAGCTATCTCATCGGCATTACGGCGGACATCTTTGCGGAGGTGGACGAGGAGACGGGGGCGGCGCTCGTCGACATCATTGTCGATCGTGCGGGACAGAAGGGCACAGGACGCTGGACGAGCCTCGAGGCACTCGCGCGCGGTGTCGATCTCTCCATGATTTCTGCCGCATGCAATGCGCGCGTACTCTCGAACCTCACGGAGGAGCGCGCACACGCGGGCGCGGTCATGACGGCACCCGAGGGGGCTGCGGTGACCGTGGATGCAGACTTCATTGAGGCGGTGCGCTGCAGCCTCTATACGGCGAAAATTGTCGCCTACGCACAGGGCTTCTCACTCTATCGCGCGGCAAAGGAGGAGTTCGGCTGGTCGCTCGACTTCGGCAAGATCGCCTCGATCTTCCGCGCGGGCTGCATCATTCAGGCGGAATTCCTCCAGCGCATCACAGATGCCTACGAGAAGGAGCCGAATCTGAAGAATCTCATGTTTGACGATTTCTTCCTCTCCTCCATCAACGACAATGCGCCGAGCCTGCGCCGCACGGTCTGCCTCGCCGTGGAGCGCGGCGTGCCCATTCCCGCATTCTCCGCTGCCATGCAATACATCGATGCCTTCCGCAGCCCACAGCTCGGCGCGAACCTCATTCAGGCGCAGCGCGATTACTTCGGCGCGCATACCTTTGAGCGCGTCGACAAGGAGGGCTCGTTCCACCATGTGTGGCAGGAGCATTACGAAAAGTAAATAGTACGGATCGGCTGCTGCGTGGATTCATGCAGCAGCTTTTTTGCACCCTGAAATGATATTTAGTAAACAAAATATAATTAAATAAATGAAATGCTATTTACAAATGAAAGGCCATCGACTATAATTACATCAGGAATTGTTATAGATCTTGCTGCCAGTAGTTGAGGGCAGCGCGCTGCCGGGGGCGATCCCCCATCATGAAAGGAGAGGAATCCTATGCCGCTGATTATTCTAGCTGTGGGCATCCTGCTGCTGTTCTTCCTCATCGTTCGCGTGAAGCTGAACAGTTTCATCTCGCTGCTCATCGTCGCGGGTCTCGTCGGCTACGCCGAGGGTCTGCCCGTCACGCAGATCATTCCCGTCATCCAGAAGGGACTCGGGGGGACGCTCGGCGGACTTGCCATTGTCGTCTCGTTCGGTGCGATCCTCGGCAAGCTGATGGCGGAGAGCGGCGGTGCACAGCGCATTGCCATGACGCTCATCAACATGTTCGGCAAGGAAAAGGTCAAGTGGGCGGTCTGCCTTACGGGCTTCATCGTCGGCATCGCGCTCTTCTATGAAATCGGCTTCGTCCTGCTCATCCCGCTCGTCTTCACGATTGCGGCATCGGCGCAGATCCGCCTCCTCGAGGTGGGTATCCCAATGGCTGCGGCGCTCTCGGTTACGCACGGCTTCCTGCCGCCGCATCCGGGCCCCACGGCGATCTCGGTCATCTACAATGCGGACATCGGTCTGACCCTCGTCTACGGTGCGCTGCTCGCGGCGCCGATCGCGGTCATCGCAGGCCCGATCTTCTACAACTTCGTCAAGGATCTCAACCCCGCGATTCCCGAGGGACTCTACAATCCGAAGGTGTTCACGGATGAGGAAATGCCGAGCTTCGGCATCAGCGTCTTCACCGCACTCGTTCCCGTCGTCCTGATGGCGGGCTCTGCGATTGCAAAGATGACGCTGCCCGCAGACTCGCATGCACTCGCGATCATGGTCTTCCTCGGCTCGCCTGATATGGCGCTCACGATCTCCATCTTTATCGCGTTCTACACGTTCGGTATTTCACGCGGCAAGAGCATCCAGGAGATCATGAAGATCTCCGAGTCCGCGATTCTCGCGATTGCCATGATCCTCCTCATCGTGGGCGGCGGCGGCGCGCTCAAGCAGATCCTCATCGACAGCGGTGTTGGCCGCTACATCGGCGACCTCCTCATGGGCTCTGACCTCTCGCCGCTCGTCCTCGCATGGTCGATTGCGGCGGTCATCCGCATCGCCTGCGGCAGCGCGACGGTTGCAGCGCTCACAGCAGGCGGCATTGCGGCTCCCGTGGTTGCGCTCACGGGCGTCAGCCCCGAGCTCATGGTGCTCGCAACGGGCGCGGGCAGTCTCATCATCTCGCCGCCGAACGACCCCGGCTTCTGGCTCTTCAAGGAGTTCTTCGGTCTCACGGTCAAGGAGACTGTGCGCACGTGGTGCACGATGGAGACGATCATCTCCGTGCTTGGCCTTGCGGGCGTTCTGATCCTCAATATGTTCATCGGCTGATGAGTGCACCAAAGGAGCGTGGCTGTCATGGGCTATCTTTTGGGCATTGATGCAGGCTCTACGAACTATAAGGCAATCGCGTGTGATGCGGCGGGGAGATTTCTCGCCTCCGCGCGGCGGCCGGCAAATACGAAATATCATGAAAATGGCTGGGCGGAGACTTCGCCCGAGCTGATCTGGGAGGGTGTTGCCGCGTGTATTGCAGAGGTCGCGGCGCAGCTGCCCGGTGAGAGCTGTGACGGCATTGCCGTCGCAAGCTCGGGCGAGGATGTACTGCTTGACGGCGCGGCACAATCGGTGTATCCTGCAATTCGGTGGTTCGACACGCGTACAGAGGCGATTGCCTCGGCGTGGGAGCCGTTCGGGCGTGAGCGGATCTATCGGATCACGGGCATCAACCCGAACCCCGTCGCGAGCATCACCAAGATGCAGTGGATCAAGCGCTATGTGCCCGAGGCATGGGCGCGGGCGCGCCTCTGGATTCCGATCGCGGGCTTCATCAGTCTGAAACTGACGGGCACGGCGCGTGCGCCGTGGACGAACGCCTGCCGCTCAATGGCGTTCGATCTGAATCGCCGCGACTGGTCGGAGGAGATTCTCGCAGAGGCGGGCATCGACCGCTCCCTGCTCGCAGAGCCGATCTGCCCCGGAGAGCAGATTGGTGCTCTGACCGCAGCTGCTGCGGCGGCAACGGGGCTCAAGGAGGGAACGCCCGTCTTTGCGGGCGGCGTGGACTATGCCTGCGGCACCTTTGCAACGGGCATTATCCGTCCGGGGCAGATGCTGGACTCCACGGGGACGAGTGAGCAGTTGCTTGCGATTCTCGACGCACCCGAGATCAGCAGCGCCAGCATGGAGAAGAATTTCACATCCGTCGCCTACGTGGTGAATGACGCTTACTACATCATGGGTATGATCGTGGCGTCGGGCGGTATCTTTGAATGGTTCAAGAACACGTTTGCGTGTGAGTCCTTTGATCTGCTGGTCGATGAGGCGGCGCGTGAGCCGATCGGCGCACGCGGCTGTATGATGCTGCCGTATTTCTCGGGACGGCACACGATGGGCAGCGATCCTGCGGCGCGCGGCGCATTTGTGGGACTCACGCGTGCAACGACGCGCGGCACCTTTGTCCGCGCGATTCTCGAGGGGCTCTGCTACGAGATGCACAGCATTGTGCAGGCGATGCAGGAGCTCTCGGGGCAGAGCGTCGAGTCAATCTACGCCATCGGCGGCGCAGCAAAGAGTGCGTTTTGGATGCAGATGAAGGCAGATGTCACAGGCATCCCCGTACGCAGCAAGGATGTTCCCGAGGCAGCGGCGCTTGGGGCGGCGATGCTCGCGGGACTTGGTGCGGGCGTCTATACAAGCCCCGAGGATGCTGCGGCGCGTGTGCAGTTTGCAGAGCGGCAATATACGCCCGATGCAGCGCACCACGCACAGTATATGGATCTCTATGAGACGCTGAACCGCGCGCTCTATCCCGCTCTGCGGGAGTTCAACGCCGCGGTCACGCGCGCACAGGGAACCAACGAAGGAAAATAGAAGCGGAGGAGATATGCGATGAAATATGAGGTAACAGTTACGGGCATTGGGGATTTCGTACTGCCTTTCATGCGGACGCGCGAGTCGGTCATCATCTTTGACAAGGATGTACCGTACGAGTACGAGAACATGGTTGTCGCGCATACAAAGGCGGCGCTCAAGGCGGACATTGTCGTCGGGGACACGCTCCATCTCGCAGACCGCAGCTATACAGTGACGGCGGTTGGCGATGAGGCGATGAAGACGCTACGCGAGCACGGGCACTGCACGATTGTGTTTACGGGCAAGGATGCGGCGGAGCAGCCGGGGCAGATCATGGTGAAGGGCGACGGTGTGCCGCGCTTCATGGTCGGCGATATCATTCGCTTTGAGTGAGGAGAACAGCGATGAAAGTTCTGGTTATTGGCGATCCGCTGCTCTCGTCGGAGCGTTTGGAAGCCGCTGTCAAAAAGATTCTGGGCGATGTGGACGTTGCGCGTGTCGACTGGAAGCCCGCGAGCGATGAGGAGTTCTGGTTTCTGCGCAGCGAGGTAGAGAAGAAGGGGCCGTCGGCGGGCAGACCGCCGCAGGAGATCTTCGACCACGTCAGCGATGTCGACATCATCATCACGCACCACACGCCGATCAACGCCGAGATCGTTGCTGCGGCGAAGAAGTGCCGCATCATCGGCGCGTGCCGTGCGGGCGTTGAGAACGTGGATGTGGCTGCGGCATCGAAGCAGGGCATTGCCGTGTTCCACACGATGGGGCGCAATGCACACGCGGTTTCGGACTACACGATCGGCCTCATGCTCGCAGAGATGCGCAACATCGGCCGAGCTCACGCAGAGCTGAAGCAGGGACATTGGAAGAAACAGTATTCCAACGCTGCCTTTGTCGGCGATATGCTCGAAAAGAAGATCGGCCTTGTCGGCTTCGGCTACATCGGGCATCTCGTGGCAAAGAAACTCAAAGGCTTCGACGTGGAGATCCTCGTCTACGATCCGTATGCCAAGGCGGAGGACGTGGAGGCGGCGGGCGCACGCCTTGTATCGCTCGAGGAGCTGTGTGCGGAGGCGGACTTCATCAGCATGCACGCGCGCCTCTCCGAGGCGACGAAGGGGCTTCTCGGCGAAAAGGAGTTCGCACGCATGAAGCCGACAGCATACGTCATCAACACGGCGCGTGCGGGGCTCATCGACGAGCAGGCGCTCATCTCCGCCCTGCATGACAAGCGCATTGGCGGCGCTGCGATTGACGTGTTCTGGACGGAGCCGCCGCCGGCGGATCACCCGTTCATGACGCTCGAGAATGTCACAATCACGCCGCATCTCGCGGGTTCGACGCGCGACGCATTCAACCGCACGCCCTATCTCCTGCTCGAGGAGGTCAAGAGCACAATCGGCGGCGGTGCGCCGCGCTGGGTGGTCAATGCGGACGCCGTTTCGACTGATTTTTCCGGACTCAAATAAGGGGAGGAGGAGCATATGAAAGCAGCAGTGTATCACGGCACGGCGGATGTGCGCGTGGAGGATGTCGCAAAGCCGACAATCGGCGCGGGAGAACTCCTCGTCAAGGTCAAGGCGTGCGCCATCTGCGGCGGCGACCTCCGGACGTTCCGCCACGGGCATAAGGCGATTCATCCGCCCATCATCCTCGGGCACGAGATTGCAGGTGTGATCGAGGAAGTCGGCGCGGGCGTCGAGCGCTATCATGTGGGTGACCGCGTTATCGTAGCGCCGGGTATCGGCTGCGGCGCGTGCTCCTACTGCCTCTCTGGGCGTCAGCACCTCTGCTACACGCGTGAGACCATTGCGCACGGCTATGACGGCGGCTTCGCCGAGTACGTGCGAATCCCGGCGAGTGCCGTCCGCGCAGGCAATGTGAACTTCATCCCCGATGAGGTCGACTACCTTGCCGCCTCACTCTCGGAGCCGCTCGCCTGTGTCATCAACGGGCAGGAGGCGATGGACATCCAGCTCGGCGATACCGTCGCTGTTATCGGCGCAGGGCCGATCGGCATCATGCACGCCGAGCTGGCACGCGCGCGCGGGGCGGGGAAGATCTTCCTCCTGAACCGCAGCCGCAACCGTCTGGATGCGGCGCAGGATCTGAACTATGACGCCTACATCGAGACGGGCGAGGACGGCGGCGTGCAGGCGGTGCTGGACGCGACAGACGGTCTGGGCGCAAATGTCGTCATTGTCACGGCGGGCAGCGCCGCCGCACAGCGCGCGGGCATCGCCATGACGGGCAAGATGGGCAAGGTTTGCCTCTTTGCAGGGCTGCCGAAGGATACGCCGGAGCTCTCGTTCGATGTGAACTTCGTCCACTATCGGCAGATCACGCTGTACGGCACATTCTCCTCCGCGCCGCGCCATAATGCGCTCGCCGTGGAGCTGATCCGCAGCGGGAAGATCAATGCCGACCGCATCCTCACCCACGCCGTTGCGTTGGAGGACATCGTGCACGGCTTCGACCTCGTAGAGCATCGGGCGGGCATGCGCGTTGCGGTCGTCCCCCATATGGAAGAGCTTGCCGCAGATATTGCACGTCATCCGGATCTTGTGATTTCAAAAGGCTAAGTTTTATGCTGGGGCTGCTGCACGTTCACGTTCGTGCGGCGGCCCCGTTTCTGTCTGTGTATATGTATTGAGAGGTGGAGCTGCGATGTCTATGGAGGAGCTTTATGGAAGCGCCCCACGGGGGCTGTACGATGTCCACACGCGGAAAGCGGGGCCAAAGGGGCGACTGCCGCTGACGGATGAGATGCTGCGGACGGCGCCGAGCGGCAATATCTTCGGTATGACGATCAATGTGGGCATGGGGTGGAATCCCGATGATCTCGCGGGCGGCGATGTGCTTATCATCAGCACGCAGGGCGGCATTCGCCGCGATGACGGGACGACGGCGGCGGTTGGGCTGCACAACGGTCACTTCGAGCTCGGCGACCTCATGCGCGCCGCCGCAGATGAAATCAAGGGAGCAGGGCTTGTCCCGCATGCAGCCTTTGTCACCGACCCGTGCGACGGGCGCAGTCAGGGCACAACGGGAATGTTCGACTCGCTGCCCTACCGCAACGACGCGGCGATCGTCATGCGCCGCCTCATGCGCTCCCTGCCAACACGTCGGGCGATCATCGGTGTCGCTGCATGTGACAAGGGCCTGCCCGCTATGATGATGGCGCTCGCGGGGATGCATGATCGCCCCGTCATCCTCATCCCGGGCGGCGCGACCCTCTCGCCGACGAACAGCGAGGATCTGGGCACGGTGCAGACCCTCGGCGTGCGCTATGCAAATGATGAAATCACGCTCGACTATGCCGCACGCACAGGATGCAGCTCCTGTGCATCGCCGGGCGGCGGTTGCCAGTTCCTCGGGACGGCGGGTACCTCGCAGGTGGTTGCCGAGGGGCTGGGTCTCACACTGACGCATGCGGCGCTTGCGCCCTCGGGCGAGGAGATCTGGCGAGAGCTCGGGCGCGCTTCGGCGCGTGCAGTTATGGCGCTTGCTGCACGGGGGATTACGGCACGCGACATCCTGACCGACAAGGCGATCGAGAATGCGATGGTCATTCACGCGGCGTTCGGCGGCTCCACGAATCTCCTCCTTCACCTCCCTGCGATTGCACACGCAGCGGGCTGTCATATGCCCGACGTGCGCGACTGGTCGCGCATCAACAAGGAGGTGCCGCGCCTCGTGAGCGTCCTGCCGATCGGTCCTGTCAACTATCCGACGGTGTTCGCGTTCATGGCGGGCGGCGTGCCCGAGGTCATGCTGTATCTGCGCCGCCTCGGACTCCTGCACGAGGATGCGCTCACCGTCACGGGGGCGACGCTCGGCGAGAACCTTGACTGGTGGGAGCACTCCGAGCGTCGCACGATATTGCGCAAGCGGCTCGAGGAGGTCGACGGGCTCTCGCCCGATGAGGTCATCTTTACGCCGGATGAGGCGCGTCGGCGCGGCATCGGCTCGACCGTGACCTTCCCCACGGGCAATATCGCGCCCGAGGGCTCTGTCGTGAAATCCACGGCGATTGACCCCTCCGTGATCGACGCGGACAAGGTGTTCCGCCACACGGGCAAGGTCAAGACCTTTACCTCGGAAAAGGCGGCGATTGCGGCACTCAAGGAGCATGGACGCATTGTGGCGGGCGACATCATGATTGTCATGGGCGGCGGTCCGAAGGGGACGGGCATGGAGGAGACTTACCAGCTCACCTCGGCACTCAAGCATCTGCCGTTCGGCAAGCATGTCTCCCTCATCACGGACGCACGGTTCTCGGGTGTCTCGACGGGTGCCTGCTTCGGACATGTGGGGCCTGAGGCGCTGGCAGGGGGACCCATCGGAAAGCTGCGCGACGGCGATGTCGTCGAGATCATTGTCGATACGGAGAAACTCGAGGGCAGTCTGAACTTCATCGGCACCGAGGAGGAGCCTCTGAGCTATGAGGAGGGCGCGCGTGTGCTCGCAGCGCGCAGCATGCAGGACGGCGTCGGCCCCGATGCTGATCTCCCCGATGATACGCGCCTCTGGGCGGCGCTGCAGGAGGTCAGCGGCGGTACGTGGCGCGGCAATGTCTACGATGTGGAGCGAATTCTCGCCGTGCTCGAGGCGGGCAAAGAAGCGCTGTGTGAGAAGTCAGGCAGCTGATACGGAAGGCGGAGGATATTATGTTCAAGGGCGTCAACTCACCGGTCATCACGATTTTGAAGGATGACGGAACAATCGACTATGCAAACATGGAGTGGCATATCAATCATCTCGTGGAAGCAGGGCTGAACGGGCTGCTCTTTCTCGGGAGCCTCGGCGAGTTCTACGCATTCAGCGACGCAGAGCGGCGGGCGCTGATCGACTGCGCCGTCAAGACGGTTGCGGGGCGCACACAGGTTGTGATCGGCGTGGGCAACACGGCGGAGGAGGAGGTCGTTCGCCTCGGTAACTATGCCGCAGAGGCGGGCGCGGATGCGCTCAACATTGTCTCACCGTACTATTTCGGATTGCCCGTTGCGGCGGCAGTGGACTATTTCGAGCGCATTGCAAACGCCGTGCAGCTCCCCATCATGCTCTACAACTTCCCTGACCGTACGGGCAGTGATCTCAGCCCCGAGATCGTACGTGAGATTGCACAGCGCTGCCCCACGATCACGGGGATCAAGGACACGGTGGACAACATCAGCCACACACGGCGCATCTGTCAGGCGGTCAAGCCCGTGCGCCCGGACTTCTCCGTTCTCTCGGGCTTTGACGAATACTACATCGTGAACCGCATCTCGGGCGGTGACGGCGTTCTCTGTGGGCTCACGAATGTCGTGCCCGAGCTCTTCGTCAAGATGCACAGTGCGTACGAGAACGGCGACATCGCTGCGGCGGTGAAATGTGCCGAGCAGATTGCTGGGCTCATGCGGATCTACGCCGTGACGCCGCTCTTCATCACGGGTATGAAGGCGGCGGTGCGTGCGGCAGGTCTGCCCATCTCCACATACACGCGTGCGCCGGGAACGGTGCTGACGGAGGCGGAGGATCGGGAGATTCGTGCCATCCTCGCCGATCTCACTGTATCGTAAAATGCACAACACCTCCTGCAATGGATTTTTGCAGGAGGTGTCTTTTTGTCTCAAACTTTGCTATAATGACATAAAAGTAACATCGAAGGAGAGTGGCAGGATGACGGCGGAGAACTTACCGCTGCCCGTGATGCGCGGCAGTTACGCGCATATGACGCGCACGGAGAAGCGCATTGCGGACTATGTGTCCGCACATGTGGGCGAGGTGATGGATCAGACCATCTCGGAGCTTGCGGCGGCGGTCGGTAGTTCTGAGATCACGATCTCGCGCTTTTGCAAAAAGCTCGGGTTCAGCGGCCTGCAGAGCTTTAAGATCGCACTCGCGGCGGAGCTTTATACGCAGACAGAGACGGTCTATCAGGACATCGACGCGGCGGACACGAACGAGATCATCGTGCAGAAGGTCTTTCGCAACATCATGGACGGCTTGCAGGATACGTTGAAGCTGCTCGACTATGCGGCAATCGAGCGCGCGGCTCTGCTCATCCGCAGCGCGCGGCGCATCGCCGTCTACGGATTCGGCAACTCCGCGACCGTCTGCCGCGATATCGAGACGCGCTTCCTGCGCTTCGGCATGGTCGTGCAGGCATACAGCGACGCACACCAGCAGGCCACATCGGCATCGCTCCTCACAGGGAAGGACGTTGTCATCGCCGTCTCGCATACGGGCGCGACCCTCGAGCTGCTCGATACCGTCCGCACGGCGCGCGTGGCGGGGGCTGCCGTCATCGTCATCACAAGTCACGCACATTCGCCGCTTGCCAAACTCGGCGATATCATTCTGCACGGCATGGGTCGCGAAGTGCATTACAGCTCCGAGGCCGTCTCCTCACGCCTCATTCATATGGCGATCACCGATGCACTCTACACTGTTATCGCCATGCAGAGCCCGAGGGAGTATCGCCGCAACCTCCAAAAGATGCGCGAAGTCATTGCGAAGAAGCGGACGTAGGAACGCAGGGCGTGTGGATAGGGGAGAAATGGAGAGTGCGATGGACGATCTGAGCTTTTACAGGGGGAAGCGCGTATTCCTCACAGGACATACGGGGTTCAAGGGGATGTGGCTCGCGCTCCTGCTCCAACGGGTAGGGGCGGAGGTGACAGGCTTCTCCCTCGACGCACCGACTGAGGGCGGACAGGAGGCACTGCGCCGCCTCGGTATATTGAAAGAAATACGGGATGTGCGCGGCGATGTGCGTGACCTTGCTGCGCTCTCCCGTGCATTTCACGAAGCGTGCCCCGAGGTCGTCTTTCATCTCGCAGCGCAGCCCATTGTGCGCGAGAGCTACCGTCAGCCCGTGGACACCTTTGCGGCGAATGTGATGGGCACGGTCAACCTGCTCGAATGCGTTCGCACGTCGGATACAGTGCGCTCCGCGCTCGTTGTGACGACGGATAAGGTCTATGAAAATAAAGAGTGGGCATGGGGCTACCGCGAGAACGAGCCGCTGATGGGGTACGATCCGTATTCGGCGAGCAAGAGCTGTGCGGAGCTCGCCGTCTACAGCTATCGGCAGAGTTTTCTCGCTGCGCAGGATGTGCGCGTCTCAACGGCGCGTGCGGGCAACGTGATCGGCGGCGGTGACTTCGCGCCCGACCGTATCATCCCCGATTGCATTCGCGCCGCCGTGCGCGGGCAGACCATCGACATCCGCAATCCGCACTCGACGCGTCCCTATCAGCACGTCCTCGAACCGCTCTCCGTCTATCTCACGATTGCGGCGCGGCAGACGGTGGACGCATCCCTTGTCGGTGCGTGGAACGTCGGCCCCGACGATGCGGACTGCGTGACGACAGGGACGCTTGCGGACATCTTCTGCCGCGCGTGGGGGGATGGCGTGCGTTGGCAGACGCACGCAGACGGTGGCCCGCACGAGGCGCATTTTCTGAAACTCGACTGCTCGAAAATAAAGAGCGAACTCGGGTGGAACCCGCGTTGGCACATCGCTGAAGCCGTCGAGAAAACGGTGGAATGGGCGAAGGCATGGGAGCAGGGCGCAGATATGCGTGCAGTGAGTGAGGAACAGATCGAGGAGTTCTTCGATATCTCCTAAGGAATCGCTGATAAAATAGACCCTCAGATTG
>NZ_KB290939.1:294870-341618 GCF_000318175.2 Selenomonas sp. oral taxon 138 str. F0429
GATGGCGGTGCTGAATTTATCAGTGCTTCCTTAAGCATCGGGGCATTGGCATGCGCTTATGCAGATCGCGTGTCGTTCGATAAAGTTTATAGGGATGTTACGGTAAGAATATACAAAGTTGGGAAAAGCATGAAACTATCGGATTACGTGATTCAAAAACTCAGGGACAACGGCGTACGGGATGTGTTCCTGCTCGCAGGTGGCGGCATTATGCACCTCCTCGACTCGGTGGCGCGGGAAGATACGATCAATAAATACTACACGCTGCACGAGCAGGGCGCGGGCTTTGCTGCCGACGGCTACGCACAGTGCTCGAATCGCCTCGGCGTCGTCTTTGCAACGACGGGGCCGGGCGCAACAAATGTGGTGACGGCCCTTGGGTCGGCCTTCATCGACTCGACGCCGATGCTCATCCTCTCGGGACAGGTCAAGACCGCCGACATGACGCAGCTGGAAGGAGTGCGTCAGACAGGAGCGCAGGAGATCGGCATCATCCCTATCGTGGAGAGCATCGCGAAATATGCGGTGACGGTAAAAGACCCTATGCGCATACGTTATGAGATAGAGAAGGCGATCCATCTCGCCACCCATGGGCGGCCGGGACCCACATGGATCGACCTTCCGCTCGATGTGCAGTCGGCAGAGATCGATCCCGCCACGCTTGAGGGCTATACGCCGCCCGCAGCGGATACGGATTCGGTGTCTGACGAACAATATGACACGATTGCGCGTATTGCGCAGGGGCTCGCACGCGCCGAACGCCCTGCGATCCTTATCGGCAGCGGTGTCTTTCTCGCGGACGCGCTCGATGATTTCCGCGCGCTTACAGCGGAACTACGGATGCCCGTGCTCACCTCGCAGCGCGTGAAACGTGCCTTTCATCGTGGCGATGACCGTTACTATTTCGGCAATGTTGGACGTATCGCCCCGCGCTATGGGAACTATACACTGCAGAACTGCGACTTCCTCCTCTCCATCGGCTGCGGTCTGCGCTACTACCTCACGGTATTCAACGAGGAGCGCTTTGCCCCGCACGCGAAAAAGGCGGTCGTCAACATCGCACAGCCGGAGATCGATAAGCTGCGTATGCCTGTGGACTATGCCGTGACGATGGATGCGAAGGAATTTATAGCACGCTTTCATTCGGCATGGGAAAAGAGAGGACACAAGTCGCAGATGTCGCCCGCATGGCTCGCGTACTGTGATGAGATGCGCGCGAAATACCCCGTGCGGAACGATGTCATCCCACATGATGACGAGCTGTCGGACGGCTATCTGACGACGTACGCGATTGAGCGGTATGCGAAGGATGACGACGTTTTTCTCGCTTCGCCGTCGGCGTTCTGCTATACCTACAACATGCCGCTCAAGGGGCAGCAGGACTATGTTTGTCCGATGGGGCTCGGCAGCATGGGCACGGCACTGCCCGCTGCGATTGGCGCGTGCGCAGCGGCGGGGGGGCGGCGCGTGATCGTCGGCGAGGGCGACGGCAGTCTACAGCACAACATACAGGAGCTTGCTCTCCTGCACCGCTACCATCTTCCGATCAAGCTCTTTGTCGATACGAACCTCGGCTATCGGCAGATCTACACGATGCAGAACGCCCACTTTGGCGGAAAACTCGCGGGCTGTACGGTGGAGAGCGGCATCGAGTTCCCCAAGCTGCGGGAGCTTGCGCGCGCCTATCGTCTGGACTACTACCGCATCGAGAATGCGGAGATGACGGATGAGGTCGTTGCACGTGCGCTTGCGGACGATGAACCCGCCGTCATTGAGGTGCTGAGCAACCTCAAGACGGAATTTGTCCCAAACATCAAGAGCCGTATGGGGGCGGACGGCAAGATGCAGACCTCCGCGCTTGAGGATATGTTCCCCTTCCTGCCTGAAGCGGAGCACCGCGCGAATATGGCAATCTCGGAGGGCTGAGGCATGCGTATTTTGGCGGTCATTCCTGCACGCGGCGGCTCCAAGGGGATTCCACGGAAGAACATCCGACTTCTTGCAGGAAAGCCCCTGATCTACTATAGTATCCGCACAGCACGGCACTGCTCCGCGATCACGGATATTGTCTTGACAACGGATAGTGTGGAGATTGCTGATCTCGCGCAGCAGTACGGGGCGGACATTGTGCTTCGCTCTCCTGGACTTGCGACGGATGAGGCAACCATCGATCCTGTTGTCCATCATGCGACCTGTGCAATGGAAGCACGCACAGGTATCGCATACGATTTCGTCGTCACGCTTCAGCCGACCACGCCGCTCCTGCGTGCCGAGACCCTTGCACAGGGACTGGATTATTTCTTCGCGGGTGCATGGGACACTGTTCTCAGTGTTGTGAACAAGCCGCGCCTTCTTTGGGAAAAGCGGGACGGGGAAATCGTTCCGCTTTACGGTGAGCGCAGGAATCGACAGAACCTCCGCCCACAGTACCTTGAGACGGGGGCATTCCTCATCACAGGGCGCGCGTTCGTGACGGCGGACAGCCGCATTGGAAAGCGCGTCTCTGTCTTTGAAACGGATGAGGATGAGAGCGTCGAGCTGCGTACACCGAACGACTGGCTTCTCGCCGAGCATCGACTGCGGCGCAAGCGGATTGTGTTTCGTGTGGACGGCTATAGGAAGCTCGGCATGGGGCATATCTACAACTGCCTGACCATGGCATACAGCCTCATGATGGAACACGATGTCTTACTGATTCTGCACGAGCGTTCTGTGGAGGGGCTGCGGAAGGTGCAGGAGTCCCTGCTCCCCTATGTTGTCATTCATGACGATACGGAGATCGACCGCATCATTGCGGACTACCGTCCCGACATCTGGGTCAATGACTGCCTCAACACAGACGAGGAGTATATCCTGCACCTCAAAGAGCAGATCCCGCGCGTCGTCACCATCGAGGATCTGGGCACGGGCAGCGAGGTGGCGGATGCCGCCGTCAATGCACTCTACATCGAGGCGGGACGTGCCGATCATGTCTACAGCGGCTACGAATACGTCTGTCTGCGCGAGGAGTTCCAGATCGAGCAGCCGCGTGCCTTCTCCGAGGAGGTGCGCTCCGTCATCATCATGTTCGGAGGCACCGATCCTGCGAATCTAAACCGCAAAATCTACCGAAGTCTGCTGAAGTATGCACCGCGCCACCCGGAGATCCGCTTCTCCTTCATCACAGGGGTCGGCTACGACTATGAGGCGCATGGCGTTGTGACGCGCGAGGACTGCAACATCTTCGTCCATCCGAATGTGCCGCGTGTATCGAAATACATGAAGGAAGCCGACCTTGCCATCACCAGTCAGGGACGTGCCATCTTCGAGCTGGCGGCGATGGGCGTACCCGCGATTGTGCTCTCGCAGAATAGACGCGAGCAGACCCACCGTTTCGCACAGATGGCGAACGGTTTCATCAATCTCGGCATGGGCGAGGAGGTCGAGCAGTCAATGATCGAAAATACGCTCGACTGGCTCATTCATACACCGTCCGTACGGCGCAATATGCACGAACTCCTTTTGCAGTATCCGCTGCGCGAGGGAGTGGAGCGCGTGCGGGACATCATACTCGGGAGAGGAGGACGTACCTATGGCGTATGATCTGATCGAGCGTCTGCGCACGGGGCGGTTTACCCTGATGGCAGAGATCGGTGTCAACTACTATGATATCGCTGCAAAACTCCATATCTCGCCGATGGAAGCAGCGAAGTACATGATCCTCGCGGCGGCGAATGCGGGCATTCATGCGGTAAAGTTCCAGACGTACAAGGCAGAGACGCTCGCCTCAAAATACTCGCCCTCCTACTGGGATACGAGCGAGGAGCCGACTACATCGCAGTATGAGTTGTTCAAGAAATTCGACTCCTTTGGTGCGGATGAGTACCGTGAACTCAGTCATTTTGCGGCGCAGACAGGTGTCGAGTTTTGCTCCACACCGTTCGATTTCGATTCGGCAGACTATCTTGCGGAAATGATGCAGGTCTATAAGATCTCCTCGTCCGACCTCACAAATCTGCCGTTTATTGAACACATGGCGAAGAAGGGGAAGCCAATCCTGCTCTCGATCGGTGCGGCGAATCTCGATGAGATCGAACGCGCTGTCGCCGTCATCCGCGCTCACAATGACCGCGAACTCGTCCTGCTCCACTGCGTACTTGAGTATCCGACCCCGCAGGAACACGCAAATCTGGCGAAGATTCGCAGCCTACGGGAACACTTCCCCGATGCCTATATCGGGTATTCTGACCACACGAAGCCCGATATGGATGTCATTAAGACCGCGTATCTCTTGGGAGCGACCCTTGTTGAAAAGCATTTTACCGTGGATAAGACCCTCGTCGGGAACGACCACTATCACGCGATGGATCCTCATGATGCGGAGGAGATTCTACGCGGCATCGCCCATGTGGATACCGTCCTCGGCAGCGGGGAACTCGCGGCTCTCCCCACGGAGGCAGCGGCACGCCAGAACGCGCGCCGCTCCATCGTTGCACGCGTTCATATTCCTGCGGGGACGAGCATTCGCGCGGACATGCTGACATGCAAGCGCCCTGGGACGGGAATCCCGCCCGCACGGATGGAGGAGCTCCTCGGCAGGGTGAGTGCCGTCGATATTGCAGAGGACAGTATTTTGCAGGAAGAAATGTTCGAGGGCGGGGTGCGGCAATGATCCACATAGCGGCATCCATCGACTTTACGAAGGTGAGCGCGGAGTATGATGCCTATTTGGCGACACTCTGCGCCTCCATCCTTGAGAATACAACGGCGGACGTGACCATCCACGTCTTTTTTATCGGAACGCGTACGGATGACTACTGTGTGCGGCTGACGGCAATGGTGGATCGCTATCGCGCGGTTCTTCGCTGGCATGAGGTGCACATCGATGCAGCGTTCATGGAACTTTCCCACATTTACACATGGACGCCCGTCATTCTGAACAAATTTTACTTCCCGCAGATCCTTTTGGATGTGGAGAAGGTGATCTTCTTCGACCTCGATGTCGTCGTGAAGCGGGATGTGCGCGAACTCTGGGACATCCCGATGGAGGGATATGCGGTTGCAGGCGTACAGTACGCGAACTCCTTTGCGCTGAACCGCGAGTTCAACTCCTACGAGGAGACGCACACGATTGACAAGCGTGTCAACGGCGGCATGGTCATTATGAATCTTGCCGAGATCCGGCGCACATGTGATTTGCTTGCACAGGCAAAGGCATTTGTACGGGAGTATCCCGATGTCAAGGGCGTGGACGAGGTGCTCTTTCACCATCTCTTTTACGCAAAGACAAAGCTCCTGCCCGCGCATTGCCAGCACTTCCTCGGGATGGACGGGCTGCTCTTCGATGAGGAAAGCCCTGCGGTGCAGGATGCCGTGATTGCCATGCACTATGCGTATGAGTCGAAGCCGTTCCACTATGTGAACGGGACCCCCGACCGCTACTTTTGGCGGTATTTCAAATGCACGCCATTCTGCGAGGAGCATGCCGTAGCGGAATGGTATGCGCGTGTGGGGTTGATGCGCGCGGCACTTGTGAACGGACGGCGGCATATTCGTGGATTCTATGAGCGACTGCGGGAGAATCCTGAGATCGTTGTCTTTGGGACGGGGGTCTTTGCACGCAAGCTCGTGCACTATCTCGGGACGCGTGGGATTCCCGTCCATGCGTTCTCGGACAATATGGAGGAACATTGGGGGCGGCAGGTGGACGGCCTCGCGGTGCTTTCGCCTGTGGACGGCTTGCAGTGCGGAGCAAAGCGGATCGTGCTGCTCGGTATCATCAATGAGCGCAACAACAGAGCTGTGCGGACGCAATTTCGTGCGGCAGGGCTGCGCGAGGGAATTGATTTTTTTGATGCGAAAATCATCTTCGAGGATATTCGCAGGGATTAGGGAGCGTAATGCTTTCCATACAGGAGGATGTTTGATTGTTCGTATATGATACGCTGGCGAGGGAACGACGCGCCATCGTGATCTTCGGCGCGGGCTTTGTCGGGGAATATATAGGAAAACGGTGCACGGCGGCGGGGATCTCTGTCGCTGCATACTGTGACAACGTCTTGGGGCGTGACGGGGGAGAGGCGTTCGGGCTGCCCGTCCGCACGCTTCCTGCGCTGATCGGGGAATACGGTGAGAACATCGTATTCCTGATCGCTGTGCGTGATATTGATACCGTTGTGCAGCAGATCACGGCGGCGGGAGACTTTCCGTGGCATCCCGTCTGTGACCTCTATGAGCTCTCAGACATTCCGCAGGAACTGCCCTTTATGGAGCGGCAGCGTCTCGAGGCGGCTTGGTACGTCCACCATCATTACTGCGATACGGAGCGGCTGACGCTGAATACGCTCGACTTCATGATTACGGAGCGGTGCTCCCTGCGTTGCCGCGAGTGTTCAAATCTGATGCAGTACTATGAAAAACCGCAGAACTTCGGACTTCTTGCACTCCAAGAACAGATCGCTCGTCTCCTTACTGTCTATGACGAGGTGTACGAGCTGCGCCTTCTTGGCGGTGAGCCGTTCGTGCATCCCGAGATGAAGGAGATTATTACATTTCTGAACGGACAGGATGCGATCAAACGCCTTTGCATCTACACGAACGCGACCATACTGCCGGGGGATGAGGTGTTTGCAGTGATGGCGGAGGGCGGCAAGACATGGTTCTCCGTCAGCGATTATCACGCCCTCTCGCGTAATCTCAAACCGATGATTGCAAAACTCGAAGAATTTGGCATTGGCTATGAGCGGAAACCCGTCGACTACTGGACGCGCTGCGCCTCGTTTGAAAAACACAATCGCACGCCGGCGGAGAACCGCCGTATCTTCTACGAATGCTGTGCGAAGGATCTCCTGACACTCCTCGGCGGGCGGCTCTACCCCTGCCCGTTTATCGCGAATGCGATGAATCTCAAAGGCATCCCCGCCGCACAGTGTGACTATGTCGATCTGATGGCAGATAAGAGTGCAGAGGAATTGCGCACGGAACTGCGTGCAAAGCTGAAGAACCGTCCGTACTACGTTTCTTGCGACTACTGCCTCGGTCGCCCCGCCGTTGCGTTTGTGCGGGAAGAGGACAAGATTGCGCCGAACGAGCAGACAGCGGCGGCACTGCCGTATCGGCGGTTGGAGGTGATGTGAGATGGCTGACACAGACTATCAGGCGAAGATTGGGACGGGGCGCGATGAGAACCGCACCCCGCTCTGGCAGGTCGTGCCGATTCCCGTGCCGTTCTCGGTTGGCATCACCGTGAGTGACTTCTGCAACTTCAAGTGCATCTACTGCAACCACTCGATTCCGAACGCGATCAAGAATCCGAAGATGATGACGTATGACATGTTCCGCGAGATTGCCGCACAGCTTGAGGAGTTCTACCGTTTGCGTGGGACGGGGCGCACGAAAAACCTGCGAATGTGGGGGTATGGAGAACCCCTGATGAACAAAGACCTCCCGCGTATGATACGCTATGCACGGGAACGCGAGCTCTCCGACCGCGTGGAGATCACAACGAATGCGAGCCTGCTGACGCATGAACTCTCGGATGCCCTGATTGATGCTGGGCTGACACGTATGATCGTCTCCGTGCAGGGCGTGACCGAGGCGAAGTACAAGGACACATGTGGCTACAGGATTGACTATCCGCGCCTGTTGGAGGAGCTTGCCTATTTGTATGCGTATCGGAAAAACTGCAAAGTGTTCATCAAGACGGTGGATGTGGCACTCGACAATGCAGAAGAACATGAGCAGTTCTATGAGATGTTCGGTTCCGTCTGCGACGAAATGGGTATCGAGCATATCTTTGCCGCGTTTGAGGGCGTGGACTATGCGAGCATCCGTCCGGAGTCGGACGGGAGAACCCGCTATCAATATGATTATAAAGAAAAGCTCGTCTGTGATTCACTGTTCAGCCTTATCAACATCCAGACCAATGGAAACGTGGACTGCTGTGGGTGCAAATACCCGCCGCTGCCGATCGGCAACATTTATAGAACCCGTCTCAAGGATATATGGAACGGCGAAATCCATCGAAAATATATGGAGCTGCACCTCACTGGGCGTTATCGCGAGATTTCCTCCTGCAATGGCTGCGAATCCATGCAATTCAACGGGCATCCGATGGATAACCTTGATGATCATAAAGAGGAAGTGCTCCCGCGCATACGGGAGCTTGGAAAGGACACGCCATGATAAAGCGCTGCTGCCCCGTCTGCGTGGGGGAGGAAACGAAAAAGGTCTTTCATCGGGATTTTGGCGGCATGGAGAGCATCGTGCCGTTCTCCGGCTACGATGTCGTGCAGTGCACGCGCTGTGGAGCGTTCTATGCGGATAACATCGGGGAGACGATGCCGCTCATGCACTACTATGAGATGATGTCGAAGTACGAGACGAAGGCGTTCTCCGTGTCGCGGGAGGCTCTGGCGGAGTATGCGTTTGCCATCGGTTTCCTGCGCACCCATCTTGCACCGGAGCAATCCATTATCGACATTGGCTGCGGCAACGGTGCGATGCTGCACATGCTGCAGGAACAGGGATTTCGGCATCTCACGGGACTGGAACCGTCGGAGAAGAACTGCCGTGGCATCACGGAGCGATGGGGGATTCGTGCCGTAGCAGGCGCACTCGGGGAGGACATACCGCCGCTTGTCGGTGAGACGTTCGACGTTGTTCTAATGGAGGGGGTGCTTGAACATCTCGTTGATGTTCAGGGGAACGTGAGAGAGGCTCTTTCCTATCTCAAAAAGGACGGTGCACTCTATCTCAATGTGCCCGACCTTGCGGCGTTTCCCGATTGTCATGATCTCTATCAACAGTTCAGTGTGGAGCACGTAAACTTCTTCAGTCTCCCGTCCATGCAGAACCTCATGGGGGCATTCGGTATGACCTGCGTGGCTTATGACCGCAACGGCTACGGCGTATTCACGCTCTGGCGGCATACGTCGGAGGGCGTGCCCACACGCACATTCGATCAAGCGGGCACGGCGGATATGCGTACCTATCTGGCGGGGGCGGAACAGCTTGCCGCGCAGATGAAAGCTCGTCTTGCGCCGTATTGCGGACGCGAGGTCTATGTCTGGGCGGCGGGGACGCACACGGCGATGCTCTATCAGCTAGGGCTGCTTGACGGTATTCATGTGCGGGCAATCATCGACTCGAATGCGAACTATCAGGGGAAGACCATCTACAGCGTGCCCGTCATCGCCCCGCAGGAACTCCGTGCGCGTGAACCTCTCCCCATCATTATCTCCTCCCAGCTCGCACAGGATGCAATCCATACACAGATCAAAGAGAAGATGGGGTTGCCAAACGAGGTGGTACGGCTGTACTGAGGGGCAATCCTCTGCACGATGAAGGGAGCGACCTTGAAAAACTACATCGTCACGGGCGCGGCGGGCTTTCTCGGCATGAACCTCGTGGAGCGGCTCTTGCGGGAGGAGGACGCGCACATCTATGCTGTTGTACGCCCCAACTCGCCGCACAATGTACGCCTTGCCGTGCCAGAGCGGCTGACACTTGTTTCTGCCGACTTGTCGGAATATGCGCGTCTGGATGAGATGATTGATGAAGCGTGCGATGTATTCTTCCATCTTGCGTGGCAGGGCGGACGCTATGACTTTGCGGCACAGTATGGGAACGTTGCGGATACGCTCGGCGCACTTGAAGCGGCGGCACGGCTCGGCTGCCGCCGCTTTATCGTGACGGGATCACAGGCGGAGTATGGAGCGCAGACAGTGCTCATCACGGAGGAGACGTGTCCGCATCCCGTCTGCGCCTACGGGGCGGCAAAGCTCGCCGCATGTGTGCTCTCGCAGCGGCGTGCAGCGGATCTCGGGATCGCGTGGGTCTGGGGGCGCGTGTTCAGTCTCTATGGAAAGTATGAGCAGGCGGGAAGGATGCTGCCCGCACTTGTGAACTCCCTACGTTTGGAACAGCCCTTTGCGCTTTCTTCCTCGGGCGCACAGAATTGGGACTATCTCTATGCGGCAGATGCTGCGGATGCGCTTCTTGCGCTCGCCGAGCGGGGGCGTGCGGGCGAGATTTACAATATTGCGCATGGCGGCTACAGACCACTGCGGGATTTTATCGAGGCGGCGCGGCAGACCATTGCTCCATACTGTGATGTCGCCTATGGTGCGGCGAATGCGGAGGTGTTTTCCCTTCAACCGTCTGTGGAAAAGATTTGCCGTGACGCGGGATGGCGGCCCGTGACTGATTTTGTCGATGGGCTGCGGTTGGGATATGGGCTTTTACCTTGAGAAGGAATCAATATTGATGTATGGGAGAGCAAAATGACTGAGCAGGAGATGCGCGGAGAGATTCTCGCACTGGTACGGGAATACGCTGAGAAATATCATGCACCGAAGGAGGGCTTTGCGCCGGGGGATCGGCTGCCGTATGCGGCACGGGTCTACGATCACGAGGAGATGGAGAACCTTGTAGAGAGTGCGCTTGAGTTCTGGCTGACGGCAGGGCACTATACGGAGGAGTTCGAACGCGGTCTTGCAGCATTCTTGGGTGTGAAGCACTGTTCGCTCGTCAATTCGGGTTCGTCGGCGAATCTTCTCGCCTTTATGGCACTCACCTCGCCACTCCTCGGAGAGCGGGCTGTGCGGCGCGGCGATGAGGTTATCACGGTCGCGGCGGGATTTCCGACAACGGTTGCGCCGATCATTCAGTACGGCGCGGTACCCGTCTTTGTGGATGTGACACTGCCGACGTACAATGCCGATGTAAGTCTTCTTGAGGGAGCACGCTCAGAGCGGACAAAGGCGGTGATGATCGCGCATACGCTCGGCAATCCGTTCGATCTCGCGGCGGTGAAGGCGTTCTGTGACGCGCACAATCTGTGGCTCGTCGAGGACAACTGCGACGCGCTCGGGTCGCAGTATACGTTGGATGGGACGGAGCACTATACGGGGACGATCGGCGATATCGGCACGTCGAGCTTCTATCCGCCGCATCATATGACGATGGGCGAGGGCGGTGCGGTCTATACGGATAGCGCTCTCCTGCACCGTATCGTGCGTTCCCTGCGGGACTGGGGGCGTGACTGTATCTGCGCGTCAGGGCAGGATAATCTTTGCGGTCGCCGTTTCGACCGACAGGACGGAGAGCTGCCGCGTGGCTACGATCATAAATACGTCTATTCGCATTTCGGCTATAATCTGAAGGCGACGGATCTACAGGCGGCAATCGGCGTGGCGCAACTGAAGAAGCTGCCGTCCTTTGTGGAACGGCGGCGGCATAATTTCGCACGGTTGCGCGAAGCACTTGCGGACATGGAGGACTTTTTTGTCCTGCCGGAGGCGACGGTGGGTGCCAATCCAAGTTGGTTCGGTTTTCTCCTAACCTGCCGCGAAGGTATCGGTCGCGCAAAGATTGTACGCTATATTGAGGAGCATGGCATTCAGACGCGGATGCTCTTTGCGGGCAATCTGACGAAGCATCCGTGCTTTGATGCGATGCGTGCATCGGGCGAGGGCTATCGAATCGTGGGGGCACTCACAGAGACCAACCGCATTATGAATGATACGTTCTGGCTCGGGGTCTACCCGGGACTGACGGATGAGAAGATCGACTATATGGCGCAGGTGGTGAAGGCTGCCATGCGCGGATAGCTGCCGAGGGATACAGGGAAAGGAAATGACATGAAACAGGAAGAGATACGTTCGCTGTTGGATGTCTCCGTTGAGGCGGTGGAATATGTACGGGGCGCACTGGATCGTGGAGAAGAGCCGCCCGCCGCAACGGATATCATGGACAATCTGCATCGGATTGCAGAGGTGTTCGAGGCTGAATATGCTGACGCAACGGGACTTTTGCAAAAGGTGTACCTATATGCACGCAATATTCAGGCGTCTGTGGATGAGCTTCGGCGTGATCCAAGTCTTTTCGCGCGGATTTTTTCATGGGAGATTCGCCCCTTCGTCCTTGAGATGGAATGGCTCTGGCGACTTGATGTCAATGTCCTTTCGGATGCGGAGCAATGGAGGGCGCATCAACAGAAACTGATGCAGGCGATGACCGACCTGCATCAGGCCCCACGCGAAAGCTACCCGTACGAAGTGTCGATTGTCCTGTGTGCCTACAACAAATTGGAGTATACGAAGGCTGCCGTTGAGAGCATCTTTGCCCATACGGATTTTTCGGATGGACGGGTTGAGCTCATCACGATCAATAACGGCTCGGCTGACGGTACGCGGGAATACTTTGAGAGTTTGCCTCATGCGAAGAAGCTGAATTTGAAATACAATATCCTTGCCATCAATGCGCAGCAATATATTGTGGAGGGCAGGTACGTTGTTGGATTCTCGAATGACGTTATTGCAACGCCGCACTGGCTCGATCATCTCTATACGGCGATAGAATCGGACTCGTATATTGCTCAGGTAGTCCCAACGTGCAATGAGGAAGGCGTGTCGAACAATCAGGGGATTCCCGTTCCCTATCCGAATACGTTTGCAGGCCTCGAACGCATGCATACATTTGCCGCAGCACACAACCATATGAATTCTGCCCTTTGGGAGGAGCGTCCTGTGCTGATGCCGTTTCTGGCTATAACGCGTACTGATGTCTATCGAATGGGGCTGATCGATCCGATTTATACGCGTGCGGAATTCGTGGATGATGATTTATCAACGCTTCTTCGTCGTACAGGATGGCGGCAGCTTCTTCTCAAGGACACGTTCATGCACCACTTTGGCGGTGTAACACTCGGCGAGGGACGCCGCAAGGTGGCGGGAAATGCACTCGATGAGATGCGGCAGGTCTACTATGAGAAATGGGGGGTGGATGCGTGGGATTCGCGCGGAGGATTTTTCGGTGCGGAGATCTTCGAACGGTGGCACGCAATTTCTGCGAATGAACGCGTGCTTGTGTTGGAGCCGCGCTTTGGAGATCTCGCCTGTGATCTCTTTAATATCTATCGGCGTAGCGGGCATACGCCGCATATGACTGCGGCGGTCTTTGATGAACGTTACCTGCCGGATACGGGCTATCTGTTTGATGAGACAGCTGCTGCACAGCATATTGGGGACATGCCGGTGCAGGGGCAGTACGGTATTATCTCGGCGGGGTGTTATCTGGATGAATTGCCGCTCGACGATGTGCTTGCCGATCTGGAACGGCTCTATGACCTTCTTGCACCGGACGGTGCTTTGATCCTCCCAGTTCGCAATCCGGCCTGCGCTTATGAGCTGGATTATATCATGCGTACGGGAATGCGGGATGTGTACAGTGGAGCGGGGGAAGTAAAGCCCTATGTCAGTATGTCCGATCTGCAGCTTTTGCAAGCGATTCATGAGCATCCGCGCATGAATCAATATAAAATACAAACAATATCGTTTCAAAAGGATGTTCCCCTTGTAGAGCGGATGAAGCCGTTTCTCCAGGTGGATGAAAACGCGGTTTCGGATCAGCTTTTTCGCCTTTCCGTCCGTATGTTTTTCCTCGGGATTTTCAAGGAAGCATAGTCGCATACGAAAAAACCCCCGTTTGTGGGGGCGGATATTTGATACGGATATGGGCGTGCTGCATGAAATTATGTGTTTTCGTGCAGCTGCTCCCTTTTTTTGCGCTGCGGGCGGATGGTTATGAGGAAGGCGGTGGCGTAGGCGGTGATGGGGATGGCGCAGAGGAGGCCGATGCTGCCGATGAGGGAGCGGACAACCTCGGTAGCGATCATGTTGAGGTTCATGATGTGCAGGAGAGAGATGTCGGGCTGTGCGGAGATGAGCAGGATGAGCGGTAGTGCGCCGCCGATGTAGGCGAGGACGAGGGTGTTCGCCATTGTGCCCATGACATCGCGTCCGACGTTCAGCCCTGAGGAGACGAGTGTCTGAAACTTCGTTTTGGGGGCGAGCAGCTTCATCTCGTACTGCGCGGAGGCGATGGAGACGGCGACATCCATGACAGCGCCGAGCGCGCCGAGGACGATGCCCGAGAAGAGTAGTTCGCGGAAGTCCACGTCCTTCAGATAGAGTGCCTTGAGCATGCCCGCCTGTTCCTCGGAGACACCCGTGAGATAGGTAAAGTGTATGGCGAGGACGGCGAGGAGTCCTGCAACGAGGATGCCGCCGATGGTACCGATGATGGCGCCTGCGGACTTCACGTTGCGCCCGTTCACGATGAGCTGGGTTGCAAGCGTGATGACAGCACCGATGAGGATTGTCCAGAGCAGGATATGTGACGGTGCAAAGAGGATGAACGCAATGAGTCCCTTTGCAATGAGGAGAACGGCAAAGAGGAGGACAAGGAGCGCCTTGAGTCCCGTCATTCCGCCGAAGAGGATGAGGAGTGCAGCAAAGCCGAGGAGGAGGAAAAGCATGGCAGGCAGGCGGTCATAGTCGACGATGGCGTAGGTGTCGTTCTCATCGCGGACGATGATGTTATCGCCCTCCTGTGGGTGGATGTCGAAGGCCGGATTGTTCAGTGTGCGATGTGTGATCGTCGCCTCTGTCCCCTCGGCAGAGCCAGAGTCGATGCGGAGCTGCACCTCGTACTGCAGGCTGCCGGGGGCGAACTCCTTGATCTCGTTTTCCGTCTCTGTGACGCTGAGCACCTCCGCCTTGTAGGTGGGCGGGTCGCCGTCCTCTCCGCCCGGCAGGTGGAAGAGGGCATAGAGAAGTACGAGGATGGCTATGCAGACAGCGAGGAAACGCGCGAAGCGCTGCGGATGGATTTTCATAAGGGCACCTCTTCATGGAATATTGAGATGATTGAGACGACTGAGATTATCATACATGCTGATAATGATATTTATATTAGCATGAAGGCAATACTTATTCCTGATTACGTCGGAAGTATTGACAACACTGGTATTCTCACATATACTGAGAACAACAAGATGATTCCGGAGACGGAGCGGGCACGCATGCTGCCAAGGCTCTGCGGCGCAGGAATTGTCAACGATGCGGATGTTCTGTAACGCTGCATCGTTCACTCAGTTCTGAGGCAAGGCGCCGCGTTCGATTATGCCCCAATGGGGCGCTATACATAAGGAGGAGTTATCATGTTCTCGAAGACAGATTTCTGGATTGGCCTTGCAGTCGGTGCGGTGGCGGGTATCTTTGGCTACCGTTTTATGCAGGAGCGTACGCAGCAGCTTGCGGCACTCGAGGCAGGACAGGCGGATCTCTCGCTGGCAGAGCTTCAGCGTCAGAAGGAGGAGCTTGAGGATCTGATTGCGGCGCAGTCTGCATCGGAGCAGTAAGAGTTCCATAGGTCACGGGGCTGCCGCGTATTTGCGCGCAGCCTTTTTTTCTAAAAGAAAGAGAGGAAGCAATCTTCCCATGAATATTTTCGATACGATCAAGAACGCGATTCCGCAGTCGGCGATGGATGTCTTCGTGCGTACGACGGATATTGCATCCTATATGCCGGGGCGTGTGCGTCTCTACAGCAAGCAGCTGGTGAACAACGCTACACTCGAGGCGCAGGTGCAGGCGCATCTCAGCGCGCTCGCGGAGATTGAGCGCGTGGAGACGAATATTGCGACGGGCTCGATCCTCATCACATATGAGCCGGAGCGTCTGCGTGCAAATGCGGAGCTTCGGCGCGTCGAGAACTATATGCGCACGCATGCGAAGAGGAGGGCATCATGAACTATGTTTCGGGATTGATGCTTGGCGCGTCTATTGCGAATATGCTGCGGCAGACACTCAGTGGTACGGGCGATATGAATACGATGCAGGGCATGCGCGGCGGGCGCGGGCGCATGATGCCGGGCGGACAGTCCGCCGCCTTTCCCTCGATGACGGGAAGTCTTGCGGGCAGTGCTTCCGCGCTGACGGGGCTCTTTGGGGGCTCCGGGCGGACGGGCGGTCTTGCGGGGCTTCTGCCGTCTGCGGGGACAGCTGAATCCTCTGCTGCCGCTGCGCATCAGGGTCGGACTTCCTCGGAGCTGCCCTTCATCTGCGTGCATGCATCGCCTGGACGTCGCCGCTATCGGACGCCGTATCTGACGCCGGAGTTTGCACAGGTGCTCGAGGAGTGCCTCGTGCGTCTCCCGTTCGTGACGCGGGTGCGCGCAAATGCGGTTGCAGGAAGTATATTGCTCACCTATATGCCCGAGGATGAGGCACATATCCTCGTGCTCGCAGAGGGGCTGGAGGAGATCTTCTCCGAGGGGCGTACGGCTCCGCCGCCCGCGACGCTTGCGCAGAGTGTGCGCCGTTCGGTACATGATTTTAGCGGATGGATTCAGAGGCATACGGGCGGGGCACTCGATCTCAGCTCGGTGGTTGCGGGCGTGTTCGTTCTGCGCGGCATTCGCCAGCTCGTGTTGTCGAATAATACGCCGTCGGGCTCGCAGATGCTCTGGTGGGCGCTGACGCTGATGAGAGGGTGGCGGGTATGACGAAGCTCGTACATACGCGCATCCGTCTGCGTGGGGAGCTGCCGCGCGCAGACGCCCTCCAGCTTGCGGCGCGGCTGCGCCGCTTCCCTGCCGTGACGGCGGCATCGGTACGCGACGGCGCGGTAGAACTCTGGCACGAGGGACAGATTCCCGCTGCTCGCATTCTTGGCGTCGCGGAGCGTGCCGTGCGTGAGGCGGCAGAGAAGACGGTGACACCGACGGAGCAGATGGCGGAGTTTCGCCGCGATGCCGTGATTTCGCTTGCGAGCTTTGCTGCGATGGAGCTGCTGCGGCGCGGCGCGCCTGAGCTCTTTGCCTCGCTCAAGGTTCTGCGGTCTCTGCTCGTGCTCGGTATTTCGCGCAATTTCATCAAGACTGGCATTGGAGGTCTGCTCAAAGACCGCCAGCCGAATGCGGATACGCTGACCACAACGGCGGTCATCGCCTCCGTACTTGCGGGCAAGCCCGAGTCGAGTCTCATGCTGCTCGCGCTCAGCAACGGCGCGGAAATGCTGACGAGCTATGCGGCGGAGAAAGCGCGCACGCATATCTCGGGGCTGCTCTCGCTCGGACAGCGCGATGTCTGGCTGGTTGAAGAGACGGCGGACGGCGAGGTTGAGCGGAAGGTGCCCATGGAGGAGGTGCGCCCCGGCGATACGATCGCCGTGCACGCGGGTGAGAAGATTGTGATCGACGGGCGTGTGCTGCGCGGCGATGCGGCGGTGACGCAGGCGTCGATTACGGGCGAATCCGCGCCTGCGATGAAGCACGAGGGCGCGCCAGTCTACGCGGGCAGCGTGGTCGAGGCGGGTGAGCTCGTCGTCAAGGTGGAGAAGGTGGGCGGCGATACGTCGCTCGCGCATATCGTTCACCTCGTCGAGGAGGCGCAGATGCGCCGCGCGCCCGTGCAGAATTTTGCCGACCAGATGGCGAACTATCTCGTGCCCGTGTCCTTCCTCGGCGCTGCGATTGTCTACGGGGCAACGCGCGACTGGGGGCGGGTGCTGAACCTGCTCTTTATCGACTTTTCCTGCGGACTGAAACTCTCCACGGCGACCGCTATGTCGGCGTCGATCGCTGCAGCTGCAAAGCGTGGCATTCTCGTCAAGGGCGGCAACTATGTCGAGGCGCTTGCGCGCACGGATACGGTTGTGCTCGATAAGACGGGAACGCTGACGGTCGGCGTTCCGGAGATCACGTTCATCCGTACGGCGGCGGGCGTGACGGAGAAGGAGGTCATCCTGCTCGCAGCGTCGGCGGAGGAGCACTCCGTACATCCGCTCGCGGTGGCAATCCAGAAATATGTAGAGGAGAAGGAGTGGGTAACGCCGCAGCATCGCTCCTCAAAGACCATTGTGGCGCGCGGCATGCTCGCCGAGGTGCCCGATTTCGAGGGGTATACGGGCGGAACGGTGCGCGTCGGCAGCCGCCGCTTCCTCCAAGAGAATGGAATCACGGACGAGGAGGAGCTTGGCGCCCAGGTCGTGGGCAAGAATCTCCTCTACGTGGCGCGTGATGTGCAGCTCATCGGCATCATCGGCATCGAGGACCCTATTCGGCCGAAGATGAAGAAGACGCTCAATCAGCTGCGCCGCTGCGGCGTGGATGAGATCGTCATGCTGACGGGTGATGCGAAGGCGGTCGCGGCAGATGTCGCGCGCGAGATGGATGTGGACTCCTATCACGCGGAGATCCTGCCCGAGGACAAGTCGCGCTATGTCAATGAACTGCGCCAGCGCGGCACGGTGATGATGGTCGGCGACGGGATCAACGATGCACCTGCGCTCGCGTTTGCGGATGTGGGCGTTTCGCTCGGCGGACGTCAGACGGACATTGCAGCGGAGTCCTCGGCGGTGACGATCCACGCGGAGGATCCCACGCGCCTCGTGGAGGCACTGCGTCTCGGACAGCGGACGATGCACCTTGTGCACCAGAATTTCAAGGCAACGCTGCTCATCAACTCGTCGGCGATGCTGCTCGGCGCACTCGGCTCGATCAGTCCGCTCGCGGCAGCGGCGATCCACAACACGGCGACACTCGGCGTCGTGCTGAACAGCTGTCGCATCCTGACACCCGAGGGCGGCATTTTCGCACGGCGCACACGGCCATGACGGGGTGAACTGTTCTCCTACCTTAAAGTATTGATTTTTCCTGTATCCTGTTGTAGAATACGAGGGAATGAAATGAAAAGATAGTTTCGGATCACGCATCTACCGATCCGCTATTTGGGAGGAGAGTTTTGTCAATGGCAGGAAAGATGAAGAACTGCTCAAGCTGCGGGAAGGTATTTGTTTCGATCAACAATGCTCGTATCTGCGTGGATTGCCGCGAGAAGGAAGAGCAGTGGGAGAAGCAGATCGTAGAGTATGTGCGTGATCATCCGAAGAGCCAGATCCCCGAGATCGTCGAGGCGACGGGGGTCCAGGAGCCGGTGATCCGCCGCATGATTCGCGAGGGGCGCTTTATCTCCTCCGATGTCCAGCTCTTCTATCCGTGTGACAAATGCGGCTCGCCGATCCAGAAGGGGCAGTACTGCGACAAGTGTCAGAAGGAGATGCGCGAGGAGCTGACGGCGGCTGTTGCAAAGAAGTCCGCCTCGGGCATGCGCACGACTTCGGACGGCTCCGGCGGACGGCGCGGCTATGTGACGCTCGGTGATAAATAAAAACTCAAGAACGCGTGCTTAGGAAAAATTTCTTAAGTACGCGTCTTTTTTTTTCGATAAAGAATGTGAAAGGACTCCGACCCTTTTTCGGAGGGTATATCGGAGCAATACATAGGTGGTGAAGAATATGTTGATCAGCAATCATGCAGTTGCGGCTGTGAGCCGTCTCTATGCGGGCAGCCAGTCGACAGGAACGCGCCGTGTGGATGCAGTCAGCGCCGTACAGCGTCCCGATGCACTCGAACTCTCAGGCGAGGTGCAGAGCTTTGGCGATATCCTGCAAAAACTGCGGGGCATGGACGACGTCCGCACGGAGCGCGTGGAGGCGCTCGCGGCACGCACACAGGAGCCTGCATCCTCGGATATTGCAGCGAAGATGCTCGCAATGCGCTACTGATATGGGGCGCACTCATGTGGAATGCATTTACGACAACCCTTGAGGAATTATATCGTCAGTATGAGAAGATCCGTGCCCTGCAGGAGAAGAAGCGCGGCGTTCTTGTTGCGCTCGATATGGCAGCACTCGAGAAGCTGACCGCCGAAGAGGATTTTCTTGCAAAGGCCGTGCAACAGCTCGAAAAGCAGCGCCTGACGCAGCTTGCACAGATCGCACAGGTGACGCCCGGTGTCAGTGCCGAGACGAATATGGAGGAGCTGGCACTCCTCGCGCCGACGGATGCAGTTCACCGCTCCGTGCTCGCCGCGAGCCGAAAGCTCAGCAGCATCGTCAAGGAGACGGCGGAGCGCAGCGAGGCGAATTCTCTCCTGATCGAGGGGGCGCTCATCGCGGTGAACCGCCAGCTCGGCAAAATCGGTGGCGCTGTTGTCGATCCCGTCTATGGAAACACAGGCGGTGAGCAGGTGCGGCATCTGAAGAAGAATCTGGACTATAAGGCGTGAACGGCGATGACGAATGAAACCCGTGAGGCGCTTGTGCTCCTGAAGGCACAGCTCGCTGCCTGCGAGGAGGCGGCGCATCGCTTCGCTGCACTCAGCGATGCCCTCTGTCAGAGTGCATCGGGGGGCGGCGTTGCGGAGCCGACGGCGGCAGCGGAGCACAGCCTGACTGAGGTGCGGTCACTCGCACGCCGACAGTCGGACTTTCTTGCAAATACTGGTGCAGAAAGCCTTTCTGTTATCGTTTCGCGTGAGCCGAATCTACGTGAACGCCTCGCCGTCGAGCGTGTCCTGCGTGCCGTTGCAGCGCGTCAGGCAGAGCTGCGGGAGCGCATACAGATCTGCGCGGAGCTGCTGCAGAACAGCGCTGCGTTTGTGAACTATCAGCTCAACGTCATCTCCGGCACCGTTGCCGAGGATACCTACGGCAGATCGCAGCCCGTTGCGGGCCCCGCACCGGGTGTGAACCGTGCGGTTGCGATGTTTGATGCGGATGTATAAAGAGTCAGAGATAAGAGTAGGGAAAGAGTGAGGGATCATATGCGGTCAACATTTGCCGGACTCAATACGATGGTGCGGGGCATACAGAACAATCAGCTCTCGCTCGATACCACCGGACACAACATCACGAATGCCTCGACGGAAGGGTACTCGCGTCAGCGCGTCGACTCGGCGGCGACGAACTATCAGGAGCGCCCGTCCCTCTACGGCGGGGTCTATGTCGGCGGCGGCGTGGATGTCGTGGCGCTGAACCGCGCGCGCAATATCTACGCGGACAAGCAGTTCTGGTCGGAGAACTCGGCGCAGAATCTCTATCAGACCTACAAGACGAACTATGACAAGGTGGAGACGATCTTCAATGACTCCAAGAAGACGGGCATCCTGAACGCGATGCAGCAGTTCTACTCCTCTTGGGTCAATCTCTCCGACTATGCGAGCGACGCGGCATCGCGTACGGCGGTGATCACGAAGGGCAACAACCTCGTTGACCGCATCAAGACGAGTGCAAAGCAGCTGCAGGCACAGATCAATGCGCAGTACGAAGAGACGCGCATTCAGGTCGGGAAGCTCAATGGGCTCACGAAGGAGATTGCACGCCTCAACAAGAATATCATGCTCGCCGAGACGAACGGCGGCAAGGCGAATGATCTGCGCGACCAGCGCGACCTCCTCGTCGACAAGCTCTCCGAGATCACGAATGTCAATGTCTATGAAGAGGCAAATGGTCAGTATACCGTCGTCTCGAACGGCATGTCGCTCGTGCAGCGCGAGAATACGCTGACCGTCGAGATGAGTGAACCCATCTACAACCAGCAGTACGGCCTCTCGGACTACACCTTGCGCATCAAGGAGGCGGGCGGCATCGGCTATGTCCCGCAGAGCGGCATTTTAAAGGCGCTCTCGGATACGATCGTGCAGGACAAGGGGCATATCGACCAGCTTGCGGACATCTCCGCTGCACTGCTCACGACGTTCAACGACGTGCACAAGCTCGGGGCGGGCATCGACAACGATCCGACCACAGGCCCGACGACGTGGCTGAACTTCTTCGGACAGAACAAGTTCACATCCCCAACAGGTACAACCTACGATCAGATGCAGTACACATGGCATGTCAATACGACGACGGGCGAGCGCTGGATGGAGGCGGCAGGATCTACAATCACGCGGACGGCTGCGGCAGGACCTCCCCCTGAGGTTACCGTAACAGCGACGGTCACAGGTGGGCCGGATAAGCTCAAGTCGATGCAGATCATCAATGCGCTCAAGATCAGTGACGAGCTGACGGCGCAGGGCGGGCAGAACCTTGTTGCCGCGCGCCAGATTGCGGATGCAAACGGGACGAAGGTCGTGCCGACAGCGCTGAGCGGCACGGGCGCGACTTACAAATACAAGGTCTCTGAGATCAACGGTACGGGCGACGGTACGATGGCGGTCGAGCTGAGCAAGCTCTTCAACATCGATCTGGCAGGTACGATGAATCCACGCGGTACGACGCGCGCGATCAGCGATATATCCATCAACCAGTACTACAACGGCATGATGAGCCAGCTTGGTGCAGATGCCGAGAATGTCGACAAAACGCTCAAGCAGCAGGATGATCTCATGACGCAGATCGAGCAGTGGCGTCAGTCCACATCGGGGGTCGACTGGAACGAGGAGCTGACGAATATGCTCAAGTTCCAGACAGGTTACGGTGCATGTTCGCGCGTGCTAACGTCGATGGATGAGATGCTGGATCGGCTGATCAACAGCACCGGTGTCGTCGGAAGGTAAGAGGTGAGATATGGTACGCATTAGCAGCAACTATATGGTGCAGCGCTATCAGAAAGATCTGAACGCGCTCGACTACACGAAGACGAAGCTCATGGAGCAGGGCGACGGCAGCAAACTGCACCGCCCCTCCGACAACTCGGTGGACTACTCGCGCTACCTGCGCTACGATGTCAACGAGGGAGAGAACAACCGCTATCAGGAGAGTGTCAAGGCGGGCATCTCGTGGATGGCTTCGACACAGACGGCGCTCTCGGGCATGGAGGACATCCAGAAGACGTTCAAGGCGAAGACGATTCAGGGCGCGAACGACGACAAGGATGAGAAGGGCGGCGACTGGCCTGCGATTGCACGCGAGATGAAGGCCGGGATCGAGCAGATTATCTCTCTCGGCAATACGCAGCTTGGCGATCGCTACATCTTCTCGGGACAGGCGGATCTGCGCCAGCCGTTTGCAATGTCGAGTGAGGCGGATCTCAAGCAGCGCGGCGTATCGAAGACGCTCGACGACCGTCAGTCGGCATTCTTCAGCAATGCGAGCGATAAGGACAGCGCGGACTTCCTGCATCAGATGCTCTCCCTCAACGGCGACGACGGCAATACCTACTACCTTAACACCCTGACGGGCAAGGTCTATACGAAGGAATTCGTGCAGGACGGCTATAAGGACATGATTGCGAAGGGATATAAGACCGAGGCAGAAGCGAATGCCGCCGGTGAGACGACCTTCGTGGGAAATGTGCCTGCTGCGATCAAGGGATCGACATTCATCAAGGATAATTTTAAGAATACGGGCGAGGTCACGACGGCAGGCTCCGGATGGTCGGCTGCGGTGAACGGCACGACGGTTCGATTCTCCACCGTGCGTCAGCAGATCGTCACCTACAGCGGCGACATGCGCTACATCTCGATGGTCAAGCAGAACGGCTCGACGGAGCCGTCGGCGGATACGGTCAACAAGACGGGGATGGATATCTTCGGACGTGACCTCTTTGATGACAAGAACTCCGGAAACGATCCCTCGGGCACGGCGATGGTCAACAATATGCTGACCGTCTATGCCAAGACAAAGGCGTGCGACGCCCACTGGCTGAGCTCGGACGGCGTGACGCTCGCCGATGTTGCGAATCAGGTGACCCTGCAGGCACATACGGAGACGGGCGCGCGCAGCGGTCTCTATACGGATATGAAGGATATTCTCACGAATCATCAGGAGAACATCACGCGTGATATTACGAATGTCTCGGGCACGGACGTTGCAGAGCTCGCAACGAAGATGATGCAGCAGCAGACGATTATGAGCATGTCGCTCTCGATGGGGGCACGCATTCTGCCGCTCTCTCTCGTGGATTATCTGCGGTAACCTTTTGATTCGTCTTTTATAACGGGAAAATAACGGGAAAGGATGCCCTTTATGCCCATGCTCTATCTCAACGTGCGGCACACGCTTCCGATGATCGGCATGCGCGTGCAGCAGAGTACACTGGACAGCAGTATCAATCAGCCACGCTATGAACAGGAGACGCAGACAGCGCGCTCGAATCGCGGGGTGACGCAGCCGAAACTGACGATCAACACCTACCCGAGCCGTCACAGCTACGGCTATACGAACAATACGGACTTTGCCCGCGAGAATTACGAGCGCGGCATGAGCGAGGTGCAGAAGGGCACCTCGAAGCATACGCAGATGGCGTGGGCGCTTGCCGAGGATGGTCCCAAGCAGGGACGTCAGGTTGGCATTGAGTTCGCAAAGCGCGATATGGAGAATCGCGTGACACGGCAGCGGCAGCTTGTGGCGGCGGCGATTCCCGACCCCGAGATCCACTTCGATGTGGGGCAGGCGGTCGGTGAGCCGACCATCGGGCGGACAACGCCCCACTGGAACACAGAAGGGCAGGCGCGCGTCCAATTCAACCGCGGCAGCATCGAGACCTATCTGCAGCAAAAAGGCGATATACACAGGTGGGTCAGCGAGGGAAAATACGATATCTATGCATGACAGGAGTCATTGATGAAGAAGATTATGACGAGCCGCTTCGGCGAGATTGAGGCGGCAGAAGAGTCTATCATCCATTTTGCAGCGGGCATTCCCGCCTTCGAGGAGGAGCGGGAGTTCATCATCATCCCCTATGAGGAGGACAGTCCGTACGTCTTTCTGCAGTCTGCAAAGACACCGGAACTTGCCTTTCTCATGACGATGCCGCTCGCGTTTTTCCCGGACTATGAGTTCACGATCGATGATGAGGTCGAAGCGGAGCTCGGTCTGACCTCGCCTGAGGAGGTGCTGATCTATGCGATCCTCACGCTTGCGGGCAAGGAGATCCGCGATCTGACGGCGAACCTCATGGCGCCCATTGTCATCAATGCGGCGACGCGTCAGGCAAAGCAGATCGTGCTCGACCGGAGCCCCTACACAACGAAGCACCGTCTCTTTCCCTCTGAGAAGGAGGCTCGGTAATGCTCGTACTCACACGGAAACCAAGACAGCAGATCATGATCGGCGATAATGTCGTCGTCAACATCGTGGAGGTGCAAGGCGACAACGTGCGCATTGCGATTGATGCGCCGCGCAGCGTCAAGATCTATCGCGGTGAGATATACCGGGCGATTCAGGAAGAGAATCAAAAGGCTGCGGCAGCGCCTGCAAACTTTGATCTCAGTGCGTTGCCCAAGAAGTAATTATTATAGCTCAAGGAAGAACAGAGTGGGAACGCCGGATGCGTTCCCTATGACACACGGAGGGGTGCCTTATGACCGTAAAGAATGTTCAGGATGTCATGCTGGCGGCGGTTGCTGTCAGCGGTATGAAGGGTGCGGATACGCCCCATGCGAATGCGTCCGAAGCGCCTGCGCAGGAGGTAAGTCAGGCGCAGCCCGTCGATACGTTTGCCGCAGAGGATGCAAAGGCTCAGGATGAGGCGGCTGCGGAGCAGAAGGAGCAGCATGCGCCGCTCTCTGAGGAGCAGACGGCATATATCACGGAACAGCTCAATGAAATCATGCGCAACATCAATGTTGACCTGCAGTTCCAGTATCACAAAGAGGTGAACTTCATGTCCGTGCGCATGCTCGACAAGAAAACGGGCGAGGTTCTGCGTGAGGTTCCGCCCGAGGCAATGGTAGAGCATATGATCAAGGTGCACGACTGGATCGGCGCCTTCTTGGACAAGACGGCATAGGCGGGGTTGAAGGAGGATATTATGGCAGGAGCAAGAGGTATCTACGGGCTCTCCGGCTCGGGACTCGACGTTGAGTCTCTGGTCAAGGTCGGAATGATCTCGCAGCAGAAGAAATACGATCGCATTTATAAGAAGGAAGTCGAAACGGAGTGGCGCAAGGAGGCCTATGCGAACGTCTATGACAAGGTCAATACGTTCCGCAGCCGTATGTCGGACTATCGCCTGAGTTCCTCGACGAAGCCGATGACGACGACGAGTTCGCTCGCGGATTCTGTCACAGCAACGGCGAACGCGAGTGCGGGCGTTATGTCTCATACGGTCGAGGTCACGCAGGCGGCGTCGAACGCCTACTTTATGACGGCGACGGGGCAGCATGTGGAACGTGCCAATACTGGTGCATCTTCGAGCGTTATGCTCAAAGACGTTGCGTTTGCAGGCGGTACAATGCCGGCGGGCATGGCACCGGGGGACACGGCGCTTAAATTTAAGGTCTCGAACGGAACGGGCTCGGCAGAGGTGACGTTCACTGCAGAGGAAGTCTTCACGAAGAACCTCACGCTGAATGACCTCGCGAACCGCATCAACAATGCCCGCTATACGGATTCGAGCGGCAAGAAGACGGCACTGGATATCCGCGCGGGCTACGACTCCGTGTCCGACGGTTTCTCCCTCTTCAACACGAAGACGGGCGACTCGAACAAGATCAATCTCTCAGTGGATACAACGTCGAGCTCGGCGGGGCATACGACGACGCTTCTGAGCAATCTGAAGCTCGGCTCTGTCAGCAACGGTGCGATCAGCGCACCTGTGGCGTTTACAACGAGCGGTTCGACGAGCTCCCTCGAGGTTGCGGGCACGAATGCGAATGTCAAGATCGACGGGCGCACGTACAATAATCTGCAGGAGAACAATCTGACGGTCAACGGCGTCACCTATACATTTAAGAAGCCGACGGCGGGCGCAGCGACAATCAATGTCGCGCAGGATCAGGACAAGCTCGTCGAGAACGTCAAGAAATTCGTTGAGGAGTACAACGCCCTGCTCGATGACCTCGTCAAACAGTATGGTGACAAGGGACACAAGGACTACGGTGTGCTCACGAAGTCGCAGGAAGACGGCATGACGAAGGATCAGGTCGAGAAGTGGAACGCAAAGGCGAAGGAGGGGCTCCTCTACCGCGACAGCTATCTGCGCTCCATTATCGGCGATCTGCGCGATGCGGTCATCAACCGCGTGGAGTCGGTGCCTGGGCGCTACAGCACACTCTCGTCGATCGGTATTACGGCGAAGAACCAGACGGGGCATCTGCAGCTCGATGAGACGAAGCTCAAGGCGGCGATTGCTGCTGAGCCGGATGCGGTAAACCGTCTCATCTCCTACGATGATGAGAACAACGACTTCGGCAACAACGGCGTGGCCTCGCGCATCTACAACAAGATGAGCGGACGCATGAAGGAGATGGAGCGTCACTCCGGCGTTGCGGCGGATAAGACGGATCTCAGCGAGCTGGGCAAGCTCATCCAGAACTACGAGAAGCAGATGAGCGACTTCAAGCGCATCATGTCTTCCTTTGAAAGCAAGCTCTACGAGAAGTACAATGCGATGGAGGTTGCAATCTCCCGTCTCTCGACACAGTTCAACTTCTTTAATGCACAGTGATGCAAGGGGGCTTCCCATATGATAAATAGTGCTGCGGAAGCATATAAGAAGCAGCAGGTGATGACGGCGACGCCCGAGGCACTGACACTCATGCTCTACAACGGCTGTCTCAAGTTCATCAAGGAGGGCGTCGAGGCGATTGCGGACAAGAACTATGAGGGAGCCAATATTTCACTTCAAAAAGCGCAGAATATCATCTCCGAGTTCCGCGTTACGCTCAACATGGACTATGAGATCTCCCATCAGCTTCTGCCACTCTACAATTACGCCTATGATCGCCTCGTTGAGGGCAATATGAAGAGTGATCCCGCGATCATTGCGGAGGCGACGGACATCATGACCGAGCTTCGCGATGCATGGGCGCAGGCGATGAAGAAGGCGCGTGAGGAGAAAGGTGCACAGGGCATGGAAGGGAGCGGCGTCTATGCCGGATGAATCCTATGAGACGGCGCGCTCCCTCTGGGAGAAGTACCGTGTACTCACGCATGAACTTCTGAAATTCGTGGATGAAGACGAGATTGATACCTTTATTGCACTCGTCGAGCAGCGTGAACACCTTGTCAATCTGCTCAAGGAGCTCCCGTCGGATCCCTACCGCACGGGTATGGAATGGGCGGCATATGACGCGGAGGTTCGTCCGCTCGAGATGCAGATTCAGTACAAGGCGCGCGCATGGCTGAACCGTTCACGCCGTCAGAACGCAGCCGTCCACAGCTACGATCTCACAGGGGCAAGTCCCTTGGGCGGAAATCTCAATCGGCGGTACTAATTCTTTTCTAAAAAAGAGGCGTACCGCCCTTGACAAAGAGATGAAAAAAAAGTAAAATATTTCCAGTCAGATACTTAAGTATGTCCTCATTGCGACGATATACTTTATGTAAGGCGATAATAAGCAAGCGGGGCGGCTGCCATGGATGGCTAGCTAGCAGCCACACAGGATAGACGCATCACTTGCCTATTATACAGCGGGCACGGATGTCCGCACATACATTCAACATTCCGGCACGCCCGGAAACACCAGGGAGGAATTTACACATGGCAATGGTAGTTAAGAACAACATGTCGGCGGTCAACACGCTCAACATCCTGAACAAGAATCAGTCGGCACTCGCGAAGAGCCTTCAGAAGGTCTCCTCGGGCATGAAGATCAACACCGCTGGCGATGACGCTTCCGGCTATGCCATCTCCGAGCGTATGCGCGTCCAGATCCGTTCGCTCGATCAGGACAACCAGAACGCACAGAACGGCAACAGCATGATGCGTACCGCTGAGGGCGCTGTTTCCAGCACGGTCGAGATTCTCAAGACCCTGAAGGAAAAGGCGATCAACGCAGCGAACGACACGAACACGGATGAGGATCGCCGCACGATCCAGAAGGAGATCAACCAGATGGTTGATCAGATCGACGACAACGCGCTTGCAACATACAATGGCAAGTACCTCGTCGATGGCTCGCGCAACAGCAAGGGCGTAGCGACCTGCACGATCCTTTCGAACGGTGCGATGAGCACGGCTTCGAAGTGGAGCTCTGTTCTGACGACTCTTGAGAGCCGCACGAACGAGAGCCTCAACATTCAGTCGACGGATAACATCACGGTTTCCTACGTCCGTCAGGGTCGCACCTACACGACGACCTTCTCGGTCGGCACCACGAATAAGCTTTCTGATATTCTCGCGCAGCCGGCATACAATGGTACGGAGTCGTACGCTGGCACGGATCTCATGGGTACGACGCGTGAGGCAGCGCTGATCGGCTACGACAAGGCGAACAACAGCGTCTACACGGCTGACAACAAGTCCGCCCTCTCGATTGAGGCAAAGAGCGCGGGTACGACCGCCCAGATCTCCTCGTTCACGATCTCGATCACGGACAACACGGGTGCAATCCGCAAGACGGCGAACACCGCTCTCGATGCGTTCAACGAGCGCGTTCGTGCAGAGAACAAGTCCGAGGACAACGCTCTCGTTCTCCAGACGGGCACGAAGGCAAATCAGGCGATCAAGGTCAGCATGACGGATATGCGTTCGCTCGCACTCGGCCTCAAGGGCACGGATGGCTCTGTTCTCAGCGTTCAGACGCAGGACAAGGCAAACGCTGCAATCAACACGATCGAGACGGCTCTCCAGAAGGCTCTCGATGAGCAGGCGAACATCGGCGCTGTCCAGACCCGCCTCAACTACACGAGCTCGAACCTCACGACGGCGTCCGAGAACGTTCAGAACTCCGAGTCCACGATTCGCGATGCGGATATGGCGAAGGAGATGACGAACTACACGAAGAACAACGTGCTGCTCCAGGCTGCGCAGTCCATGCTCGCACAGGCCAACCAGAACAGCTCGGCTGTCCTCTCGCTCCTCCAGTAATTCGCTCCGGCGCATACTTACGGATGACAGGAACCTCTCCCTTCGGGGAGGGGTTCTTTTTCTTTGCTAATTTTACTTATATCGCGTATAATGATTCTTTGAACAGAGATGAAAGGATGTGCGCTATGAAGATCTCCGCCTGCTATATTGTAAAGGACGAAGTCGATGAACTGCGCCGTTCACTTGCCTCTGTTCGGCAGGCGGCAGATGAAATTGTCATTGTTTCGACATGCGGGAACTTGGCGATCGTGGATGCGGCTGATGAATTTCGTGCGCGTATTTATGATTTCCCGTGGCAGAATGACTTTGCTCTGGCACGCAATTATGCACTCGAACAATGTACGGGGGATTTGGCCATCTTTTTGGATGCCGATGAATATTTCTTCCATCCGGAAGACTTGCGCGATGGAATTGAAGCTGCCGTACGTGAGAATCCGACCTTTGATATCATTATGATCTCACTCTGTAATTTCATGACAGAGAACTCTTTCGCAGATGCAATGTTTATATGGAGTCCGCGTGTCCTGCGTATGCCGGGGCTGCACTACGAGGGGATGATTCACGAGCAAGTCATACGCAATGATGGGGCGGAGCGTATACTTGTCTATGGAGATGAGCGCCTTGCTGCCGGACATACAGGCTATCTTACGGAGCGGGGAGAGGAGAAGATTCGCCGCAATATTGCCATGCTTGAACGGGATGCTGCCCTTCATGGCTGGAAGGCAATGCATGCCTTTTATTTGGCGGATTGTTACTTCGGTCTGAAAGACTATGCGAAAACCCTGGAGTTTTCCAAGGCGGCTCTGCAGGAAGATGTCGTCTTCATTGGGGAAGAGAGTAAGATCTATCATCAGATGATTGAGTCCATGCGGGCTCTGCATTACTCGGATGAGGAGATGTTAATACTGGCAGAGGAGGCTCTTGCAAAGTTTCCCAATCTGCCGGATTTTTATGCGCAGCGAGGGATGATTCTATGCGGGCTTGCGCGCTATCAGGATGCGGTGGATAGTTTTGAGGAAGCATTGCAGCATTACGACCATGATTTTTCTGCAGTCCATGATTCATCATTCTTTAATCACTCTGCTGCAGCCCTTGTGGCAGGTCGAATTGCGCAGATTTATAAGCATTTGGAAGAGCCGGAAAAGGTGAGTGTTTGGTTGGAGAAGGAGAAGTCCTATATGGGTGAGCCTGCAGGGGATGCCGGGAAGGATAGGCTTCAAATTACAGCATGCTATATCGTGCGCAACGATGCTGTTCATCTGACAAAGTCCATTGAGAGCCTATGTGATGAAGTTGATGAACTGATTGTCGTTGATACGGGCTCTTCTGATGATTCTATGCATGTAGCAGAGTCTTTTGGTGCGACTGTATATCATATCCCGTGGGCAGATGACTTTGCGGCTGCGCGCAATGCGGCACTTTCCCATGCAGCGGGAGATTGGATTGTATTTATTGATGCGGATGAATACTTCTCCGCAGAGACTCGCACACATTTGCGCGCCGTGATAGAACAGGCTCATGCTGAAGATGGAGAGGCGCTTCTGGTACCATGGCATAATATTGATGAAGCGACGGGGGAAGTCCTGCTTGACTCCTATGCGCCGCGCATCTTTCGCCGTCGAGAGGGGCGGCACTATGTCGGGAGGGTTCATGAGGAACTGCGGGATGCGGACGGGACAGCTCCGCCTTCCCGTATCATTGCGTCGGAGATGCTGACACTTGTGCACACAGGCTATTCTGCCACCTTGACACGTGAAAAGGGGGAACGCAATCTGCGACTCCTCCTCGAAGAAGCGAAACATACAGAGCATCCGGAGCGCTGCTGGCGCTATCTTGCAGAGACGTATGACAATCTGGATGATGAACGGATGGCGGAGCGCTATGCTCTTCTTGATATCGCGCTCGGGCGCCGTTCTGTTGTCTATGCGAGCAGCTGTTGGCGCATCCTTCTGCGCATCTATGGGGGGCAGCCCTTGCTCAGAGAAAAATATCTTGCCGTTGCGGAGCGGGGCGCCAAAGAGTTCCAGGAACTTCCCGAAATGCACGCGGAATATGCCGAGGCTCTGGCGGCATTTCACCGCTACGAGGAGGCAATCGCGGCGGCGGAGACTGCTCTTGCAGCAAATCCACCAGAGACAGGGACGGATCGTTCGCTCTTTACGGCGGAGATGTGTGCGGAGATACGGCGACGGGTTGGCATCTGGCATCATATTGCAGCAAGAGCAAAGGTGCTGCGTATTTCGGCTGCAGTATTTGTGCGCGACGATGCACGAGATATGGAAACATGGCTTGCAAATACGGCTGTCTATGCGGATGAACGCATTGTCATCGATACGGGATCGCAGGATGGGACGCGCGCGCTTGCTGAAAAGGCAGGAGCGAAGGTCGTTGATTTTGCGTGGCAGGATGATTTTGCAGCTGCGCGGAATGCTGCCATCAATGCGGTGAGCGGAGATTGGGCAGCCGTATTGGATGCGGATGAGTCCTTCTTTGACCCGTCGGAATTGCGTGCCTATCTTGCAATGGTGGATGTTATTCTGCCCCATGTGGATGCCGTGCTCCTGCCGATCGTGCATGTGGATGAGGATGCGAATGAACACGAGACGGGTCGCGCGCCGCATGTCCGCCTCCTGCACATGGGGCGCGGTCTCTTTTATGAGGGGCGCGTACATGAGGCGCTTCGAAAAGAAGACGGGGAGCCTGTTCTCTATCATGAACCCGTGGCTCTCTCCATCCGCCATGTGGGCTACTCGTCGGGACGAATCCGTGCCAAGCATGAGCGGAACCTTGCTCTGATGGAGTGGAGGATTGCAGAGGCGGGGCTTCAGCCCGGTGACTGCCGCTATCTTGCCGATACTTATTACGGACTTGGACAGTATGCGGCGGCTCTCGTATACGCGCGTGCCGCCCTGGAGGAGAATTTGACCTCCATCGGCGCACAGAGTCATCTCCATCATCTCCTCTTGGATGCAATGGAAAAGGAACATGTTCCGCTTGCGGAACAGATTGAGACGGCAAGGGAGGCATGCCGCACATTCCCACAGCTGCCCGATTTTTATGGGCGCTTGGGTCTTCTACTTGCGGCGCGCGGGGATGGGGCTGCGCTGCCTGAGCTGACACGTGCGCTCGAACGATATGAGAGCCCTGCGGATGAGAGCGGGGAGGCCTCTGAATTTTCCGCATGGGCGGGTGCAGTATCTGCTGCGCGCGCGCGCCTCCTGATGGAGATGGAGGACAATGCTGCGGCAGAGGAGGAAGTCTCGCGTGCGCTTGCGTTTGATACGGCGCGTGAAGAGGCTCTGGATGTCTATGTGGAGCTGCACGCCTCTGAGGATGCGGCGAAACTTTTGGGTGCTCTGCTCGAAATGCTCGGCGAAGATCAGGAAACGCTCGGCTATCTCATGCGCTTTGCGGACAGCTACGGCTGGCTTGCGCTTGCGGCGGCGGCGCGTGCGGAATTCTCCCGCAGGACGGGGCGCACTGCCCCCAGTCCCGCAGTCTATGAAACGGCACGCACCCTTGCGCCGGAGGAGCTGGGCAACCAGGTTGTCGGTTCGTTGGCTGAATATGTGCGTGAAATGCCAGAGATCTTGCTGCGCTTGGAGCGTGATCGGAATGCGGAGAGTCCGCAGCTCTATCATCGCCTGCGTGAGCTCCTGCCTCAGTCCATGCGGACATTTTGGCGGCATTACGATGAACCGGATGCGGTGGCGCTACCTGAAAGCAGGGAGGGCTATGACCTCGTGAGGGAGGCATTTATCCACCATGCAGATTCTGTGCAGAGTGAGCGTTTCCTGCGCATATCTGCAGACTATGACGTAGCGTGTCTGCGCTCCGCCGCGGAAGGCTTCGTCAGAGCAGAGCGCTGGGAGGGGGCGCTCATAGGATGGGCGCTTCTTACTGCGCAGGAGGGAGAAACAGCGGACAGCATCTATGGGATGGCTTTTGCCTCGCTGCAGCTCGGTCTGCGCGCAGAGGCGGAAAAGCATCTGGCACGTGTACTTGTGCTCGATCCCATGCACCGGCAATCGAAGGAATTGATGGAGCTGATACAATGAAGATCTCGGCGTGTGTCATCACGAAGAACGAGGCGGAGAATCTGCCGCGCTGGCTCAGATCCATGCGTGTCTTTGCCGATGAGATGATCGTGGTCGATACGGGATCGACGGATGCAACGGTGGAGATTGCACGCATGGGTGGGGCTCAGGTCTTTCGTTTTGACTGGATCAATGACTTCGCCGCAGCGAAGAATTTTGCGCTCGATCAGGCGACGGGGGACTGGGTGGTCTTTACCGATGCGGATGAGTATTTTACCGAAGAAAGCGGACCGCGCGTGCGGCCGCTGATTGAGGAATACGATAAAAAAGAGAAGATGGACGGATTTATCGTACATCTCGTCAATATTGATATGGATACGGGTGCTCTTATGGGGACATCCGCCGAGGTTCAGCGTATATTCCGTCGTGCGCCGCATATCCGCTTTGTGGGGAGCATTCACGAACATGTGGAGAATCTCAGCGGTGATGTGGGGCGAGAGATGGCAATGGCGCCGGGGCTGACGCTCTATCATACGGGCTACTCGCCGCGCATCATCAAGCAGAAATCCAAACGCGATTTGGAGCTGCTGCTTGCACGGCGCGCGCGCGGTGCGCATAAAGAGCTCGATGAATATCATCTGATGGACTGCTATTATACGTTGGAGGATTATCCGCAGGCTGCGCACTATGCACGGCTGGCACTGGACAGTGAACATCGCCCCGTGGGCTCGGAGGATCGCCCGCACGCTATCCTCCTTCAGTCGCTGATTCTGATGAAAGCGGCAGATGCGGAGATCACGGCAGTCTATGATGCTGCACGGGAAGTCCTGCCTGAAAAGGCAGATTTCCCTCTGATCTACGGAACTTATGCGTGGGATCAGGCATATTTTACGACAGCCTGCGCGGCATATGTAGAGGGAATCCGTCTGCACGAGGACTTCTATCGCGAAGGGGATTTTTCCGGCGTTCTTGCACCGACCGCATATGTGCGGCTCGGTGAGGCCGCTGCTCTGTGTGGACATATGGAGGAGGCGCTGCTGCTGCATGAACGTGCCGTGCGTATGAATCCTCACTGCGCGCCGCTGCTTGGCACATTCATCCGCTTGCTCGACCGTACAGGGGCGGATGATGCGACGGTGATTGAGGTACTGAACGGGATCTATGATAAGAATGTCGATGCTCAGCTCCTCGCTGCCGTGTTGGGAGGAACCTCGTTTCGTCTCGCAGCGCTTTACTATGACCACCGTGCAAATGTCCACTTCTCCGAACGACGGCGTTTTTTGCTCGCGGGGGATGTGGGCTCTGCAGCGGCAATGCTTGTGGAGGATATGGAGCGCACGGCAGCGGTAGCTGCGGCCTGTGGGGCAGGATTTTCGCCTCAGCAGCAGGGCGCGCTTGCACTTCTCCTGCCGGACTCCTGTAGGGAAAATTCTGCAGCACCCGAGGCCGCGCGCATGCTGCGGCGTATCGGTCGGCTTGCAAGAGGGATGAAATGACAATGGATCAACTCGAGGCTCTGCGCGAGCGCATCTATGCAGCGCTTGCATGCGGAGATGAGCGGGCGGCGCGGAAGGGCATCAAGAAATTGCAGCGGTACGCCCCTGCAGAGGCAGCCGGACTTCTCACGGCACTTCATATTGAGGCGGGGCGTGCTGACGCGGCTCTTGCGGCGTGGCATGAGCGCGCAAAACATGCACCCCATGATCCCTATACGGACTTTCTGCGCGCGCGCATATATCTCTTGGAGGGCGCACGATGCGCGTCGCTGGAGGTGCTCGAGCCGTTGATCGATGCGCCCATGCCTACGGAGATCGCGGAGAAGGTATATAATCTCGCGGGGCAGTGTGCGCGCTTCCTTGGCCGCGCCGCGGAGGCGGTGAGCTGCTATGAGCGGGCGCGCGATGCCGCTCCCGACCTTGCGCTCAAGGCGCTCAATGCGAGCAATGTGCTCTTTAACAGGCACTATCTTCCTGCGACACTGGAAGAGGACAGGGGGGCAGCGTCGGAATACGGCGCACTCTTTGCGACGGTGCGGCAATTCGACCACACGGCACATAGGCGCGGCAGGCGGCTGCGGATTGGCTATCTTTCCCCTGATGTGAGGGAGCACGTTGTGCTCTCCTTTTCGTATGCGCTGATGACGGCACTCGATCCCGCGCGTTTCGAGGTGGCCGTCTATGCGCTGAATGCGGAGGATGCCTATACGGAAAAGGTGAAGGCATCTGTTGAACACTTCCGCAATCTCGCGCGCCTTTCGGCAGAGGAGGCGGCGCAGGTCATCTGCCGCGATAAGATCGACATCCTCGTCGATCTCGCGGGGCATACGGCGGGCAGGACGCTGCCGATTCTCGCATACCGTCCTGCGCCCGTGCAGATTTCGGGCATTGGATATTTTGCCTCAACAGGTCTCTCGACGGTGGATTACTTCCTTGCGGATCCGATTCTTGCGGCGGGGGATGCAGAAAAGGGCTTCGTGGAGGAACTGCTCGTCCTTCCGCAGACACATTTCTGCTGGCAGCCGCTGCACACGGCACCTGCAGTCGACCACGCACCTGCGACGGGACGCAGTATCATTTTCGGCAGTTTCAACAACTTCACGAAGCTGAATGATGAGGTACTGCGCGCCTGGGCGGAGATTCTGCACCGTGTGGAGGGGAGCCGCCTGCTCCTCAAGGCGGATGTCTTTTCTTATGCAGACGCACGTGCGGAGGTCATGCAGCGCATTGAGGCGGCAGGCATTCCGCTCGTATGCGTCGATACGGAGGGGGCGTCGCGGGATTATCTCGCAGCCTACAATCGCATGGATATTGCGCTGGATCCCTTCCCCTATCCGGGTGGCGGGACGACCTGTGATGCGCTCTACATGGGTGTGCCTGTGGTGACGATGAGGGGGGAGAGCCTCGGCAGCCGCTTTGGTGCATCCCTTGTCGAGAATATTGGCGCGGGGGCACTGATCGCGCAGACAACAGAGGAGTATATTGATCGCGCTGTTTCTTTGGCGCGCGATACGGAGCTGCTCGACGCACTGCACGCAGGGCTGCGCGGGATGATGGAGACCTCTCCTGTCATGGATGTGGCAGCCTACGGTAGTGCCGTAGGAGCGGCGTATGCGCAAGTTTGGGCAGCGTATGCAGAGCGTGCGTCGCTGTTAAAGTCCTCCTCCATTCATGACGATAGTATGAGTATGGATGTCAAGGTGCTGAAGAACCGTATTTTTAGAGCCCTTGAGGGAGAGCACTACGCCGAGGCACAGGCGTGTACAGAGCATGCTTTTGCTGCAGGCATACAGGATGACATGCTCTCCTATCTTCATACGTATGCGATAGAGAGACAGGGCGATCTGCCGCGTGCGATGGAACTTACAGAGGAGTATCTGGCGACGGGGCGCACGGATCTCCGTCATGAGTTCATGCGACTGCGCGCCGCCGTTGCCTATCGTGTGGGCGATGTGCGGGCAGCGGAATACTACAAATGTGCCTATGATGAGGAGCCGTCCGATATGGGGCTCTACAGCTCGTTCCTGCTCGCACAGAATGCGCAGGCTGTGGACGCGGACGAACTCTTCCGCGCGCATTGCGCATATGGCACACTGTTTGCAGATATCCCGTGCTATACATATGCTGCGCCCTATCAGCACGGGAAGATCCGCATTGGCTACATTTCTCCTGATTTTCGTCGCAATGTCCTGCAGCATTTCGTGCAGCCGCTGCTGACGGCGTATGACCACGCGCACTTCGAGGTCTATGTGTACAGTACGGCAGAGAACCCGGATGAGGTGACGGCGGCACTGCGTCCCTATGTCACTGTGTGGCGTGATCTGGCTGAGGATCCGCCTGAGAAAATTGCCGCGCGGATTCATGCGGATGAGATTGATGTACTCGTTGACTTGGCGGGTCATGCGTCGGGCGGAGCGCTTCCCGTGCTCGCGCGTCGGCCTGCGCCTGTGCAGATGATGGGGCTTGGCTATACAGCGACCTCCGGGCTTGAGACCGTTGACTATTTCCTGACAGATGGATTTTGCGATCCTGTTGGTGGTGTAAGCGAGCGCTACTTTACGGAGAAGCTCATCCGTCTGCCGAGCCAGTTCGTCTACGTGCCGCGTGCAGGGCTTCCTGCTCCAACGGGAACGCCTGCAAGACAGCGGGGGCATATCCTCTTTGGCGTATTCAACCAGTACCGCAAATTTACGGATGAGATGCTGCTCCTCTGGCGCGAGATCATGGAGCGTATGCCGACGTCGAAGCTGCTGCTGAAATCTCAGATTTTCTTTGCGCCTGCAATGGTGGAGGCGGCACGCATGCGATTGGAGCGGCTCGGATTCGACCTCACGCGCGTGATTCTGGAGCCTGCAACGACAGATTATATGGAGCGCTATCTCGATGTGGACATTGCACTTGATACGTACCCATGGCCGGGCGGTGGCACGACCTGTGATGCACTCTACATGGGCGTGCCCGTTGTGACGCTGTACGGGGAGCGACGCAGTACCCGCTTCTCCTATGCGCTGCTGACGCATGTGGGGCTGGAGGAGCTGGCGGTGCAGTCCTCTGCGGACTATGTGGCGTATGCCGTCACTCTTGCGGGGGATCTCGACAGATTGGATCAGCTGCATATTGGCTTGCGTGCGCGCATGGAAGGCTCTGCAATTATGGATCAAGAAGGCTATATGCGCGCATTGGAGCGCGCGTATGTGAACGCGCTGAAGGATTGGAGCGCAGAGGAGAGGCCATGAAGAAAAAGAAGAAACAAGCACACATAACAAAGGTGCTTCAAACCTCGCGTAAGATCCGTCTCGGCTATCTCTCCTCGGACTTTGGTACGGGGCGCACGCGCGATCTCCTTCCCGCATTTTTTTTCTGGTGTGATCGCGCGCGCTTTGACATTTATGCCTATCATACGGGTGTGGAAGGGGATACAGCATCCTTCGCCAAGAATGCGACACTGCGGGAGATTGGCCATCATAGCCCGCAGGAGGCGGCAGAGGAAATCCAACGGGATAAAATCGATCTGCTCGTCGATCTCTCGCTGCGCATGCCCGATGATCACATCCGTTCGATCATGCAGCTGCGTCCCGCTCCATATATTGTTTCACTTGCTGCAGACTGTCCCAAGGAGCTTGCAGAAAGACTTCCATCTGTCGAGGGGGAAAAAATCTTCTCCCATTGTTATACACCGTTTGAGCGGGTGCAGCACTATACCTACCGCCCCCCCTTGCTTGATACGGGGGTTCCGAGCATTGGTGTTGCCGGTGAGCTGAAGCGGGATGAGGCGGAACAGTTTGTGACGCTTGTCGTAAAGCTCTTACAAGATGTGCATGTCGTTCGCCTGATCTTGCCTGCACGCGTTGCAGAGGGCTTATCGGAGGAGGATTTTGCTCGGATTGCAGAGGCAGGTTCAGAGGATGCTGTGCTCGAGCTCGTGGATGAACTGCCCTATGAAGTACTCGATCTTGTAGTCGGTGTGGATGTTGATCTCGTCGATGTTTGTCGAGCGGCTGACCATGGAGTCCCCCTTCTAACAACAGAAGCTTCTGTATGTGGTCATCGTGCTCGGATGTTGCTGGAGAAGCTGGAGCTCATACCTGCATACAATGGGGCGGAGCTTGTTGCAGAAATTGGCAGACTTCTGTCCGATCAGTCACGCCTCTCAGAGTTCCACGAATGCCTGCATTGGCGGCTTTTGGATCTCTTTGACGGAGGCGCTGTCATGTTTTCCGTGGAGCGTGCCTATTCTCGTGTTTTTGCACAGATGAATCAGGAGCAGGGCGCTGAGATTACAAAGACTCTCTTGGATGCTGCCTCCCGCGAGGACTGGGAGACGGTTCTCTTTGCGGCTCATGTACTGGACGGTATGAATCAGCTGGAAGCGGAGCTGCGCATGAGTCTTGCGTGGGCATATTATTTTCTAGGGCAGGGAAGCCATGCCGGACGGTGGGCTCTGGCAGCAACGGGACTTGCGCGGGATCGTGAAGCGGCACGGCTCTATCTGTCCGTCATCAGCAAGAGCCCGCCTGGGACAGGGCAGGAGATCTATGAACGCGCACGTTATGGGCTGCGGCTCATTGAGGAGGGGCTTCCCGCTGTGCCGGAGGTTCGGGCTGCACTTTTAAAGGCCTGCATGATCTATGCGGGGCTTGTGCAGGGGGGAGAAGCTGCCTCGACGTACACGAGGCTTTACGCGATGCAAGCTGAGAAGACAGAAATGCACCGCCTTTATTATGGTGCAAGTCTCTTTCATTTGAACGCAGTGGATCTACCTGCTGCAGAGGTCTACCAAAGAAGCCTTCATTATGGGGAACTCTTTTCCGATGTGCAGCCGTATTCTCACATGGGGCGACGTAAAAAGGAAAAGATCCGCATTGGTTATATCTCGGGAGACTTCCGGCAGCATGTCATGCAGTACTTTATTTGGCCATTCCTTGCGGGTTTTGATCAGGGCTCTTTTGAGGTCTATGTCTATAGTTTGGGGGAGCCGGATCAATTTTCGCAATTCTTTCAGACGCTTGTGACATGCTGGCGTGATCTCTCGGACTGCAATATGGATATGGCGAAAATTGCGGGAAAGATCTACCGGGATGAGATCGATATCCTCTTTGATCTTGCGGGGCATACGGCAGAGTCGGGGCTCGCTGCGCTTGCGTGGAAGCCCGCGCCCATCCAGCTCTCGGGGCTTGGCTATATGGCGACGACGGGGCTGCCTGCCGTGGATTATTTTGTGACCGATCATTACTGTGATCCGGAAGGGGGGGGCAGCGAACAGGTCTATGTTGAAAAATTACTGCGCCTGACAAGTCAATTCTGCTATAATGGTTATACGCATCTGCCCGCCTCAGATGGGGCACCCGCACGTCATCGGGAGTATATTCTGTTTGCCTCATTCAATCAGTACCGCAAAATACGAGATGATATGCTTGTGGCGTGGCGTCAGATCATGGAACGTATACCGAATTCCCGCCTGCTGCTGAAAAATTCTGCCTATCAGCAGCCCGGCGTTGCAATGACGGCATATAAGCGGCTAAAGGAAATGGGCTTCGATATGAGTCGTGTAACCTTCGAGCCTGGGACAAAGGACTATATGATGCGCTATCTCGATGTGGATATTGCGCTTGACACATTTCCTTGGCCCGGTGGCGGGACGACCTGCGATGCGCTCTATATGGGCGTTCCTGTTATTTCTTATTATACGGAGCGCCACAGCACCCGTTTTAGCTATAGTATCCTTGCCAATATGGGGCTTGCCGAACTTGCCTCTGAGCGTATGGAAGACTATATCGAAACAGCAGTGGCTCTTGCAGGTAATCTGGATCTTTTAGATGCCCTGCACAGGGAGCTGCGCCCTCGTATGAAGGCATCGCCTGTCATGGATCAGGAGGGCTATATTCGTGAGATGGAGGAATGCTATCGTGAAATCTGGGCACAGTGGCAAGCGCATGCAGAATCCATTTGAACGCGAATTTGAGTGTGTGAAGCGGGATGCAAAGGCTGGACGAATGGAGGCTGCCCTGCATCGTTTGCAGAAAATGGAGCAAGAAGATTTATTCCCTATGGAGCGACGCTGGGAACTGCATGAGCTTATGGGGCAGATACTTTTCTTGTTTGCCGATTTGAAGGCTGCACTCCCGCATCTGAAGCTTGCGTGGGAACTGCCGCGCACAGATCATGGTGCGCGTCTGGCGGCGCTCAGCAACTATCTTATGTACCTCCACTATATCGAAGGTGTGACGAATGAGGAGATGCGGGCAGCACATTCCTCATATGCAGAAATGATGGGGACGCTGACTCAGTTTTCACATGGGAAGAGACGGCGAAAACGCATCAGGGTCGGTTACCTCTCGCCGAATCTCACAGATCACATTGTACTGAATTTCGCAATCCAGCTCTTTGCTTCCTACGATCGTACACGTTTTGCTGTTAGTCTCTATGACGTTGGGGGGCAGCATTCGGAGGTGACGGACTGGGTAACAGGAATGGCAGATCGCTATGTCGATCTTTCGAAATTTACGCCTGCGGAGGCGGCACGTCGCATCCATGCGGATGAGGTGGATATCCTCTTTGATCTTGCTGGGCATTCAGCAGGAGGAAAGACCCTGCAGATTGCGGCGTATAAGCCCGCACCCGTGCAGATTTCGGGGATTGGCTACTTCAATACGACGGGACTCTCTGCGATGGATTACTTTCTCGGCGACGCAATTGCTGATCCGCCGGAGATGGATGCACTGTTCACAGAGCGGATTCTGCGGCTGCCCGAGACGCATCTGTGCTTTACCCCCTCCGAGCGCTTTCGGGCATACGAGCAGCTGCAGCGTGCGCCGCATACGCCCGTTGTATTTGGCAGCTTTAACAATTTTGCAAAGATCACGGATGAGATGCTCACATGCTGGAGCGAGATTCTGCGCACCGTGCCGACAGCACAGCTTCTCTTAAAGAATGTCCATCCGCGCGCGGAGACACTGATCCGGATGCGGCAGCGTGCAGAACATGCGGGCATCGATCTCGCACGTTTGGAGCTTCGCCCCGGCTCGAAGGATTACCTTCGTGATTATCTGGATGTGGACATCATCCTCGACACCTACCCCTATCAGGGGGGGGGGACGACCTGCGAGGCACTCTGCATGGGGCTTCCCGTCGTGACGATGGCGGGCACGCGGCATGGGGCACGCTTTGCCGTGAGCCTGCTGAAAAATGCGGGATTGGGCGAACTCATAGCAGAGAGCCCCGCAGCATATGTGGAGCGTGCCATCGGGCTGGCAAATGATCCGGAGCTGCTTGCTGCTCTGCACACGGCAATTCCGCGTATGATGCGGGCATCCCCTCTGATGGATGGAGTTCGCTATGTTCGTGCTGTGGAGGCGGCATATGAGATGATATGGGAGCAATACCTCAATGAAGAAGCGTAAGCAAAGCCGTGCAGAGCGCACGCGCAGAAAGCGTGCGCGGCGGGAAGAAAAACGTAATGCGAAAGGGACGATGACGATGGCAGAGAAGAAAATAGCAACGGTCGAGCAGATTCGTAAACATATGGAGAAAAAGGAGTATGCGGGGGTAATCAACGCCTTTGCGGACATGTTGGAGCAGGGAAATCCGCCAGAGGAGTGCTTTGGGGATGTGGCGCGCGCCTACTTCGAACTCGGTGACTATACACGCGCGGCGAGCTGGGTGACCACGACGCTCTCGAAGGATGCAGGTAATGTAGAAGTGCGCATTCTCTTGGGTCGTATTTGCCAGCGTGAGAAACGCTCCGATGATGCCCTCAAGCTTTATGATGCTATCCTGCGTGCGCATGGCAATGCTCTTTCCAACGAGCAGCGCGACGAGATCAAACGGCTTGCGGGGCTGGATGCGCGCCTTGCTCTGGAGAAGACACGTACGGAATATCCGCATCTGGCAGCCCTCTTGGGACTCGGTGAGGCTCCTGTCAAGGAGAGCTCTCCTTCCGCACCCGCCGCAGTACAGTCTGCGAAAGCTGAAGTTCCGACCATGGATGCAGAGAAAAGGGCAGAGGAGATCCTTGCGAAGGAAATCCGTCCCGTGGAAAAGGTGGAGGCACTCAACGCCTTTGCGGGTGCCGCATATGTCGCGGATGACTATGCGAGTGCAAAGACTCTCCTTATGACAGCACTGCGTCTCGACCCGGGCTGTGATGTGACGCTCCGAAATATGGCATTGCTTCTCCACGATATGGGAGAACAGGAGAAAGCCCTTCAAGTTGTGGCAAAGATGCGTCAGACAGACTTTATGCTTCTGCGTTCCTTAAGGAAGCACTGATAAATTCAGCGCCGCCATCTTAGCGCATCTTTTTTGCCCGCACTTCGTCGGCAAATCCTCCACAGAGCACCACTCTGCATCCGGTTTGCCTCCTCGTTCGGATGAAAAATCTACGCCAATCTGACGGACTTCATTTTATCAGCGATTCCTTAAAATCATGACCACGATCAGAAGTGCTGTGGCATATAGAAGGTAGAGTCTCGTTTGCATCAGGTTTTTGAGGCTTGTTATAGATCTGTAGTGAAATGAGGAGGCTGTGTTATATATGCAGCAGCAAAGTCTGAATGTCATTCTTGCAGCAACCGAGGACGGACGCTATTTATCGGCGTCGGCGGAGGCTGCGATTAGTGTATGCCATGACTGCGGCGTGAACGCTAAGTTCATTGTGGTTGCTTCTGCGTCAAACGCCTCCGTCGTTCGAGAGAAGCTTTCTGCTTGGCCTGAGATAGAGGTTTTGTTGAGCAATACAACCTCTCTTGGGCAGCTTTATAACTCTGGAGCAAATGCCTCTGCAGGGAAGATTCTGCTCTTTTTGCGGGAAGGTATCCTTTTGGAAAAGGATGCCTTACAAGCGTTGCTCAACGCGCTTGTACTCGACGAATCTATTGCTGCAGTTGGGCCATTTACGAACCGTACAATCTATTCATGGCAGGATCTGAATGCTGCACATATGCAGGAGGGGGAGGAATCTCCTTCGGCGTGGCTGCACAGACGTATCATAGGCCCGACGGACAGCGTCTTCCTTGAGAACTTTATGCTGCTTATGAGGCGTAGTGTTTTTGAGCGGATTGGGAAGTTTTCTGTGGATTTTGAAGGGACAGGCGGAGAGGACATTGATCTCTCGTTCCGTTTAAAATGTGCGGGCTATCATTTGCTGCGTGTGCCCGTCTATTTGCCGCATGCAGGTGCAAAGCTCTATGATCTGCTTGCTGTGGAGCGCACATCGTCACGTCCGCTGCTTTTAGAACGCTGGGGGCTTGATGTCGGTGTTCCCGAAAAGCTGTGGACGGATGTGCTGATGGCGATTGACTGGCAGCAGGGGGCGGCGCTGATTCGGGCGACGTGCCGCAGTGCGCTTCTGTCTGCTCCGCTTGTCAGCATCATGATCCCGACGTACAACCGTCCGGAATACTTTCGTGAGACCTTGGAGAGTGCCTTGTCTCAGACCTATCCGAACATCGAGGTGATCGTCTGCGACAATTCTACGGATGACCGCACGGAAATGCTGATGCTGGAATATCAGAATGATGTGCGTGTGCGTTATATTCGGAATAAAGGCGCCAAAACAAAGGCAGAGAACTTTATGCCGTTTGAGCATCTGGCACAGGGAGAATTTTTACAGTGGTGCATGGATGACGACATTCTCCTGCCGGATAAGATCACGCAGATGATCGACGCCTTCCTGTGTGAACCGTCGGCTGCTCTTGTCACATCTGTGCGCGGCGTCATTGATGGAGATGGGGGCTTCTTAGGGCTGTGGCAGGACGCACCGCCCATCCATGGAACCTATGGCTGCTTCCCAAGGGATGCTGTCGGGCGTGCGATCCTGATGGATCATGCCAACTTCTTGGGGGAACCGTCTGCTATCCTCTTTCGTCGGCGTGATCTGACACACCATTATTGGCGTGCAGAATCGCGGGGATATGAAACAATATCTGATTGTGCCATGTGGTTGGAGCTCCTCGAAAAGGGAGATGCAGTCATCTTTGGCAGACCGCTCAGCCTGTTTCGTCAGCATGGCGGGCAGGAAGGTCAACAGCCGCATGCGATTGTCCTTAGCCGTGTCGAATGGAGACGTCTCATTGAGGACTACTGGCGGCAGCGTGTGTTTTTGACGGACGAAGAAGATTATCGATATGCGCTGAGAAAGTTAGAGGAAGATCGCGAGGAGATCGCAGCACTGCTCCCTTGCGTGTCCGCCGCATTGCGTCAGGAATATGAGGCCACATTGCCCAATATTCATATCATGTTGATGAATCGCATTGAGGGATGCGCGTCAATTCGATTGGATGCACCTCTGAAGCAGCTGGAAGCTCGTAGCCTTATAACTTTGGGCGGGTGTGTGAATGTGGGCGATGTAGAGATTGATCTTCGGGATGTTGGGAATCAGCATGATAGTATTCTGCTTTTGGAGCGCTCTAGGATTGAATGCCGATCGGATCGAAAGCAGCTGCTTTTAGCCCTTGCAGAACGGGGAAATATCCTCTTGCAGGAGTTTGACGATCATCCTGGTATCTCGAAGAAAATTGTGCAGGATGACTACTTCACGTTCCGTGCGGTCTCTGCCGTGCAGACGTCGACGCAATACCTGGCGGATTTTCTGCGTCAGTTTAATCCCTATGTCTATCTATTTGAGAATCAGCTGGAATCGCTGCCCGAGCGTCGCACGTATGACGCACAGCAGAAGCGTGTAACCATCTTCTTCGGTGCGCTGAACCGTCGTCCGGATTGGGAGCCGCTGATGCCGGCGATCAATGAAGCGATCCGACGCTATGGAGATCGGCTGTACTTCCGCGTGATCTCTGATCATGGCTTCTATGAGGAACTTCGGACGGAGGCGAAGGAGTTTGCGGGCGGTATGCGAGACGCCTCTATCGTAGCTCCCTATGAGCGCTATACAGCGGCTCTGCACGCTTCGGACATTGCGCTCCTGCCACTCCGCGATACGGAGTTCAATCGTGCCAAGTCCGATTTGAAGTTCATCGAGTCGGCAGGACACGGCGCTGTCGCGCTTGCCTCCCCGACGGTCTATGCGGGGACGGTACGCGATGGAGAGACGGGGCTGATCTATCACAGTCCCAAGGAGTTTGCCGAGAAGCTCGATCTCCTCATACAGCGTGCGGATCTCAGGCGCACGCTCGCGGAAAATGCTTACCGCTATGTTGCGAAACATCGCCTGCTCGACCAACATCTGGACGAGTACATTGCTGCCTATCGGGAGATGTTCACACGGCGCGAGGAGTTCGAGCAGGAGCGCCGTCGGCGCATGGAAGAATTTTTCCCGAATTTATAAAAAATTGCGGATGAGATAGCCTTGTTATGAAGGTTGAATCATCCGCATTGTTCTTTATTTGACGTAGACTTAGATGGATTTTCTCATACCGGCGACAGAATCAACATGATTGCGACAAATGTCAAAGAGCATGAATACTTGTTTTTCTCATCGTTTCATGTTATCCCATTGACAGTAATACATACGGCTCTTATAATAAGAAGAAGCATACGTGCGAGACTGGAGAAATACTGTATGCAGGCAGATTTCTCTATCAGTGAAAGGAGAGCCGACATGACGGGCAAAGTGAAATGGTTCAGCGCGGACAAGGGATATGGATTCATCTCCCGCGAGGACGGCGACGATGTGTTCGTACACTTTTCCTCGATCCAGGGCGAGGGATACAAGACCCTCAGCGAAGGTCAGGAAGTTGAGTTCGAGATCGTCGAAGGCGCGCGCGGTCCCCAGGCGGACAACGTGGTCAAAAAGGAATAAAAACAAAGGTTTGAAAAGCCCGGCTTACACAGCGGGCTTTTTCATTTGCGCGGAAATAAAGGAAGCACTGATAAATTCAGCACCGCCATCTT
>NZ_KB290939.1:341638-353210 GCF_000318175.2 Selenomonas sp. oral taxon 138 str. F0429
ACCGCCATCTTGACGCATCTTTTTTGCCCGTACTTCGGCGGAAAATCCTCCACAGAGCAAAACTCTGCGTCCGGTTTTCCGCCTTGTTCGGACGAAACAATCTACGCCAATCTGCAGGTCTATTTTATCAGCGATTCCTAAAAGCACAATCATTAAAAAATCAGAATTTAGGGAAAGTACAATTCTTTTGCAGGTTTTTTTTGCACCATGTCGAAATACATAGATATAAGGGAGAGCGGTGAGAAGAGCGCTCCCGTGGATAGAAAGGGGCTGTGTTTCATGGCTGCATTCACGATTCGGGGAAAGAATGTTGAGGTTACACCGGCGCTGAGGGACTATGTGGAGAAGCGGGTCGGCAAGATTACGAAGTACTTCGAGAATATCGGCGATATCTCGGTGCTGCTCTCGGTGGAGGGCAAGCATCACAAGGTAGAGGTAACGGCTCCCATCGTGCGCGGCGTGTTGCTGCGCGGTGAGGAGCGTTCGGAGGATATGTACAGCTCCATTGATCTCGTCATCGAGAAGTTGGAGCGCCAGATTCGCAAGCAGAAGACGAAGCTCGAGCGCCGTTTCCGCCACGGCGGGTTCAAGGCTGAGGCGGTCGAGACCTTTGTCCAGCCCGTGCCCGAGGAGGACGATATCTTCCCGGTCGTCAAGACAAAGCGCTTTACCCTGCAGCCGATGGACGTGCAGGAGGCGATCATGCAGATGAATCTGCTGAATCACCACTTCTTCGTATTCCGCAACGCGGAGACGGAGGAGGTCAATGTGGTTTACAGCCGCAATGATGGAAAGTACGCCCTGATCGAAGTCGAAGAGGGCTGATTGGAGAGAATGGGGGACGGTTGCGCCGCGGAGCGCAGCCGTCCTCTTTTTTTCGTCCCCTTTTTCCTGATTTTATGATATGATAAGAAACATATTTCTTGAAATGGGGACTTTTTATGCGGAAAATATACGTTATTCATCAGTGGGTGAGCCTCGTCTGCGCACTTTTTCTTCTGCTGCTGACGCTGACGGGGCTGCCGCTGCTCTTTCGCGGGGAGATCAACGCGTGGAATACGGTGAATCTGCCCGCACGCGGCGGTGCGCTCCCGCTCTCCGAGATCTGGGCGGCACTGCCGGAGGGGACGGATGCTCTTACACAGGCGTTTCCCACGAAAGAGATTCTCGCAGTTACGCCGGATGCCTCGGATGGGATGCTCTACTTCCTCGTCAAGGATCGCGGCGGAAAGGCATCGCGTGCGCATATGCGCATGGGGGGCGAGCAGATTGTGTACGATGTGCGGACGGGGGCGCTCTTTGACCGCAAGGATCGCGTCTACCGCTCAGAGGCGGTGCAGGAGTTCATGCACACAATGCACGTCCTGCACGTCCGCATGGGGATGGAGGAGGGAGGCCGCGACTTCCTCGCCGCGATGTGCGTGCTCTCCGTTCTTTCTATTGTGACGGGCATCTACCTCTATCTGCCGATGATGAAAAACCTTGCCTTCGGTATCCGCAGACGCAGGAGCAGCCGCCTCTTCTGGTCGGACTGGCACAAGATCGCCTCGATCTTTGCAGGCACGTGGGCGGTTCTCATGTGCGTGAGCGGCATCTTCATCGTGCTCTATTCCGTGGGCATCCGCGACTATCACCGCACGGCGCACGCGCTTGCGGCGGAGCATTTTGCCGCGCAGACGAATGCGCCGCAGATCTCGGAGGAGGAGGCGTATGCGCGGATTGCGGCGGAGTTCCCGCAGAAGGATGTCATTTCCATGCGGCTGCCCACGGCGGACAGCGCCTACTATATCTTCCAGATTGCAGCGCCGACTGTGCGCGCAACGGACTTTGCGCTGGGTGAACAGGCGTACCTGCCGGCAGCGGGGGATGGTGCGCCGCTCTTTGTCCCCGTGCCCGCATGGCTGACGATGGCACCATTCTTTTTGAATCTGCACATCCACAACCATGAGATGACGGCGGAAAAAATCTTCTGGGCATTACTCATCCTCATGACGGCGGCGATGATTGTCACGGGGATCGTGCTCTGGCTGACGCGCTGGCGCAACGTGGTCTCTGCCGCCGCCGATACCGCACAGAGGCGGACAAATGCGGCGTGGGAGGAGCCCGCGCGCGTTGCTGTGCTGACGCTGATCGTCATGATTGTGCCGATGTACGGCGGTGTCGGGGAGGGGCTGGCGCTCGCACTCAGCGCCTATCTCGTCTACTACTTTGTACACGCCATGCGCAGATGATGCTGTGGTATAGGGAAGGGGAGCGGTCTTGAAATTCACGGGACTTACGTCGGCTGAGGCGGAGGCGTCGCGCCGCGCGCACGGGGCGAATGTCATCCCCGAGCCGCAGTGGATGACGTTCGGACAGGCGTTCATGGAGACGTTCCGCGATCCGATGATCCGCATCCTGCTCGTCATGGTCGCGCTCATGATTGCGATGTATTTCGCGGGGCACGCGGAGATCTACGAACCGGTCGGCACGATTGTGACCGTCATCATTGTGGCGACGGTGAGCGCGCGGACGAATGTCGCGAGCGATACAGAGTACCGCGCCCTGCGCGCGCGAACGGCAAAGGATACGGCAAAGGTCTGCCGCGACGACGGGCTTGTCGTCATGCCCGTGGACGACATTGTTGTCGGCGACCACGTGATATTGCAGGGCGGCAACAAGATTCCTGCGGACGGCATGCTGATTGCGGGGGAACTCCGCGTCAACAATACCGCGCTGAACGGGGAGACGGAGGAGTGTCCGAAACTGCCCGCAGACACGGACTATCGTTTTCCCGAGGAGATTACAGGCGACAGCTTCGTCGATACATCGACCCTCTTTCGCGGCAGCGTCGTCTTTGACGGCGAGGGCGTGATGGAGGTCTGCCGCGTCGGCACGGGCACGATGATGGGGCAGATGGCGGCGGAGATGCAGGCGCGTGAGCCGGACTCGCCCCTGCAGGTGAAACTCTCGAAGCTCGCCGACCAGATCTCGGCGTTCGGCTACGTCTCGGGGCTTGTCATCATCTCGCTCTACATGATGTTCTTTGCCCTGCGTGCGGGCGGGCTGGAGGCGTATGTCATGCTTGGCTGGAGTCAGATCCTCGTGGATCTGATTCAGGCCGTCTCGCTCGCGATCCTCATCATCGTCTGTGCCGTGCCCGAGGGGCTGCCGCTCATGATCTCGCTCGTGCTCATGCAGAACACGAGCCGGATGCTCGCGCGCGGTGTCCTCGTGCGTCGGGCGGTTGGCATTGAGACGGCAGGTTCGGTGAATATTCTCTTCAGCGACAAGACGGGCACGATCACGGGCGGACAGCTCGAGGTGGTGGAGTTTTTCACTGCCGGTGGATGTGTGCTCACGGATATCGAGGCGCATGCAGCGCTCCATGAAAAGCTGAAACTTGCGATCGGCATGAACTCTGCCGCCATGTATGACGAGAGTGGCTCGGTTGTCGGCGGCAATCCGACCGATCAGGCAGTCATGCGCTTCCTCGGGGCAGAGACCTACCGTGCGATGCAGGCAAATGACGGCTATCGCGTCGGTCAGAGGCAGACGTTCAACTCGACGAACAAATTCAGTCATGCAGAGCTGCCCGCGCGCGGCACAGTCGTCTACAAGGGCGCGCCCGAGGCGCTCCTCGCGCGGGCGAAATACGCGCTCACGGCGGACGGGGCAGTCGTTCCGTTTGATGCGGCGCAGCTGAACGAAAAAATAAACGCCTATGCCGCGCGTGCGATGCGTGTGCTGGCGTTCGGATACTCGACGCAGCCCTTCCGCAAAAACGAAATCAACAACGATGTCGTGCTCATCGGGCTTGCTGCAATTCGAGACGATGTGCGCCCCGAGGCGCGCGAGGCAATCACGGAGGTACAGGCGGCGGGCGTGCAGGTTGTCATGGTGACAGGCGACCGCCGCGAGACCGCCGTCGCGATTGCACGCGACGCGGGGCTCCTGCGCGCGGATGGCGATCTCGTCCTGACGAGCAGCGATCTCGCCCTGATGAGTGACGAGGAGGTTCAGCGCGTCCTGCTGCAGCTGCGTGTCATTGCGCGCGCACTGCCGACGGACAAGTCGCGCATTGTGCGCCTCTCGCAGCAGATGAACCTCGTTGTCGGCATGACGGGGGACGGGGTCAATGACTCGCCCGCGCTCAGGCGCGCGGATGTCGGCTTTGCGATGGGCAGCGGCACGGAGGCGGCGCGCGACGCGGGGGACATCGTCATCCTCGACGACAATTTCCGCTCGATCAAGGACGCGATCCTCTACGGGCGTACAATCTACAACAACATCCTGAAATTCTGCCGCTTCCAGCTCGTCATTAACATTGCGGCGGTTGTCGTCAGCGCCGTTGCGCCCTTCTTTGGCATCATTGAGCCGCTGCGCGTGACGCACCTTCTCTTCATTAACCTCGTCATGGACAGCCTCGGAGCCATCATGCTCGGCAACGAGCCCGCACACGAGAGTTATATGCGCGAGAAGCCGCGCCGACGCGACGCGAACCTCATCACGCCCGCAATGACCGTGCAGATCGTCTGCATGGGCGCGTGGCTCGTCGTCCTGAGCTTCTTCTTCCTCACGGATGCAGACATCGCTGCCGTCTTCGACGGAAAGGCGGAGCACTATACGGCATACTTCCTCTTCTTCGTTATCGCCGCGCTCATGAACGGCTTCAACGTGCGCTCCACGGGCTTCGGGATCTTTCGGGATCTGTCGGAAAACGTTGGGTTCCTCAAGGTCTGGGCGGGTATTGTGCTCATCATGGCGGCAATCATCAACGCGCCCTACATCCCGCACGCCGTTGGCGCATGGATCGGCGGCATGTTCAGCACGACGCCCATCCATGCGGGCGGCTGGGCGCTTGTCACACTCCTCGCCGCCACCATGATTCCTGTCGATCTGATGAGGAAAGCGGCGTGGAGGGGGATCATGAGGGTATGGGAAGGAGACGCAAGCGGAGAAAAGGCGTGAGAAGGAAGCGGAGCGGTGTCCCTAAGCAAACCCTAGTGGAGCAAGCGGAGCAAAGGACACGTTCTGCCCCCTGCGGATTTCTTTCGTTCAAGCGAAGCGCGTTTAAGAAGTCCGCAGGTATTTAGGTGGATAAGTGTCCGACCGCTTGCGTAACTAAGCGTTTGCGTGGGACTTGCTCCGCTGTATCAATCAATGCAAATCTTTTATGTAAACTCCGGCACATACTCTTCTCCCACTGCCTCCGCCCCCTGCACATAGACCCTCGTCATGCCAATCTCGCGCGCCGCATCCACTACGGACTCATACTCGAACGTCGTGAGGCGGCGGTGGAGCGGCGGGAACTCAGCCGCGCGATAGAGCGGCGTATACTGCCGCATGAGGCTCAGCTGAATCGCATCGCCGAACTCGGCCCACAGTCGCTTGACGAGCGCGATGCTCTCGCGGCGGTGCCCGGGCAGCACGAGGTGACGCACAAGCACGCCGCGCAGCAGCTGGCCGTCGCGGCCAAAGCGCACACTGCCGACCTGTGCGACCATTGCCGCAAGGGCATCCCACGCCGCCGCGGTATAGTTCGGTGCAGCGGAGTAGAGCCGTCCGCTCTCCTCCGTATCGTACTTCAGATCGGGGAGGTAGATGTCCACCGCGCCCATAAGGCGCGCAATATTCTCCACCGTCTCATAGCCGCTCGTATTCCAGACCACGGGGAGCGTCAGCCCACATGCGCGTGCAAGTGTGAGTGCAGAGAGAATCTGCGGCGTGTAGTGCGTCGGCGTCACGAGATCGAGCGTTGCCGCCCCCTTACGCTCGAGTGCGAGAAAGCACGCGGCAAGCTCTTCCTCGTCCATCGCCGTGCCTTTGCCATCATGGCTGATTTCATGATTTTGGCAGTAGACACAGCGCAGCGTGCAGTGGGCGAAGAATACCGCGCCCGCGCCATGCGTGCCGACGAGGCAGGGTTCTTCCCATGTGTGCAGCATCGTACGCGCAACGCGTACAGCTGCCCCCGCGCCGCAGAAGCCGCGCGCGCCCGCATTCCGATTCACCCCGCAGCGGCGCGGGCAGAGCGTACAGTGCTCGAGCAGATCGTCCATCAAACTCCCCCTTTTTTCCATATTTTCCCACAAAAAAACCGGAACGGCAAGACCGTCCCGGTTTTTGTTACGATACTATAAACTTTACGGCAGCACGATATCCACACCGAGCTCTGCCGCCGCCGCGCGAATGTCCGAGGGCGGCTCCGTATCCGTCACGAGCCCTGCAAGCGCATTGAGCGGCGCATAGTCATAGTTGCCGTCCGTCGAGAGCTTGCGCGCCTCCGCGAGGACATAGGAACGCTTACTGCGCGCGATGATACGCGCCTTGTTCAGCCCGTCGTCGATGTCGTAGGTGGAGACACTGTTGCCCTTGACATCCACGCCGACCGCGCCCACAAAGGCGATGTCGGGCTTGAGCCTGCCGATGAAGTCCTGCGTCATGCCGCCCCAGAATCCATCGCGCCCGCGATTGATCTGCCCGCCCGCAAAGATCAGCTCGATGCGCGGGTTGCGTGCGAGCACGCCGAGCACGTCGACCATGTTCGTCACAACCGTCAGATCGCGGTCGCTCTTCATCAGGAGTTCGGCAATCGCGAGATTGCTCGTCGAGACATCGAGGAAGACCATATCCTTCTCCTGAATGAGGGATACGGCTGCCTGTGCGATGCGGCGCTTCGCTTCTACATCCATGTGACGATGACGGCTGACCTCGATCATGTGAACACTCTGCGTCAGTTTCACGGCGCCGCCATAAGTGCGTTTCAGCCGCCCCTGCCGCTCGAGTGATCCCAGATCCTTGCGGATGCAATCCTCGGTGACCTTGAATTTGGCGCTGAGCTCTTTGACCTTTACCTTACCGTCACGCTCCACCATGCGGACGATGAGCTCTTGGCGCTCCTCCAGAAACATGATATTCACTCCCTTTACGCAGATGAATTTGGCAGCGCTCACATATCTGCTGTCAATGAGCCGTCCATTCTTTTTTTTCAGTGTAACGCAAAATCGCAAAAATAGCAAGACTATTTTATCTATTGAAGCAAATTTATAAGAGTGAATTCATTACCTATATTCTATTATAATAGACAATATCCTCTATTCAAACTCGTTAAATTGTAATTATAGGTAAATAAAATGAGAAACTGCCAGCATTCTCCCGTATTATGCGTCGGATCATATGCCATTTGTGGCAGTACCCGACCCATATACGTTGGGATTTTCTGCGGGCAGTTCCCTAAAAAGCGGCTCAGCCGCCGATTTTCAATTTTTCACGCGCGGAAACGTGACGGTTAAATCCAACATCGTCCTTCGACATGCCAAGTGCAAGACCCACGAGCTGCTGCAGGTGGAGGACAGGCATCTCGGTCTGCGAGTGCACCGCCTCACGTCCCTCCGGACCGTACATATCGAGCTGCATCTGACAGAGCGGACACGGTGTTGCAATCAAATTTGCCCCCGCGCGATCCGCGCTCGCGGCGATCTGCCCCGTAACGGTCAGCACGTCGCGCTCCGCCGTGAACTGCGCGTGGAAGCCGCAGCACTTGCGCCCCGCATCGAACCAGACAGGATCCGCGCCGAGGCGGCGTACAAGGCGTTCAAACGACTCGGGATAATCGCCGCTCTCGTGATTCATGACGGGTGCGGGACGCAGAATGTGGCAGCCATAGTAGCAGGCGACCTGCGTGCCCTTCAGCGCATTCGTGATCTTGCCGTCCAAGACTTCCGGATGTTCGTCGAGCACCCAGAGGAAATGCGTGATCTCACTCGTTCCCTGATACTCGTATGGATGCCCCGCCTCCTTGAGAATGGCGTTGACCTTCTCCTTGAGCGCCGCATCTTGATCGAGGCGGTGCTTCGCTGTGCGCAGCTGAAGTGTGCAGGTGTTGCAGACGGTGAGGATGGGCAGCCCCATGTGCTCGGCGATGGAGATGTTGCGCGCGTTGACGGCGAGCGCGGCGAGATCGTTCACGCCCTGTGCGTGCGAGGCGCCGCAGCACGTCCAGTTCGGAATCTCCTCGATTTCAATGCCAAGCCTTTCACAGACTTTCTTGAGCGAGGTATATGCTTCGGCTGCTGCTCCATCGAGGACACAGCCGGGAAATAATGCGTACTTCATGCCTTATGCCTCCTCCTTGTCAGCTTTTTCTGCAGCCTTTACAATCGCCGCGATGGTCTTGATCTCGGGGTTGACCGGATGGCTTGCGAGCGGGTCCATCTTGCCCGTATTCATGAGGCGCAGTGCCATCGGCAGACGCATTGCGGACATGATATAGCCTTCGGATTTGATGTTGAGCTTCGACTCATCAAGTGTGCCGGACTCGGAGATGTCGTCATAGATCGCCTTCGCATGACGTGCGCCGACGTTGTCGTCGAGATGATGCTTGAACGTCTCTTCCTTGAGCTTTTCAATCGCACCCGCAGGATCGAGTCCCTTCGGACACTTTGCCGTGCACTCCTGACAGTTGAAACAGCGCCAGAGTCCTGCATCGATGACCGCCTTCAAATGCTCGGCAGGACTCTTCGAGCGCGAGTCGGCGACGAGTTTTTCTGCCTTGACAAAGGCGAACGGATCGAGGAAGTCATCTGCATTCAGCGTGTTTTTGTTGCACTCGGAGACACAGGAGCCGCAGAGAATGCAGCCTGCGTATTTCTTGTACTTGTCGAAATCAGCGGGCGACTGACTGCAGCCGGTTTCGGGGGTAAACTCGTCCTTCGGCTGCAGGGTGGGCTTCACCTTCTTGATGCGCGCGTACTTCGGATCCCAGTCGACGACGAGATCGCGGATGACGGTAAAGTTGCCGAGCGGCTCGATCGTCAGTTCCTCGGCCTGGTATCGTGCGAGGAGATCCTCAACGAGCACCTCACAGGAGAGTTCGGCGTTGCCGTTCACGCGGACGGCACACGCACCGCAGATACTCGAGCGGCAGGCGCTCGTAAAGGAGAGTGTCGGATCGAGCTTCTCCTTGATATAGGTCAGCGCATTGAGGACGGTCAGTCCCGTGGTGACGGGGACATTGTAGGTGTCCACCCACTTTTTCCCCTCGACAAAGCGATGGATTTTGAGCTGCACGTCCATGTCAATACTTCCTTTCCTTCGGCGGGTATTTCGTGATGACAACATCCTGATACTCTGCCGCATAGCTGCCGTCCGGCTTCTTGAAGATCAGCGTGTGCTTTAGGAAATTCACATCGTCGCGCTTCGGGAAGTCACGGCGTGAGTGACCGCCGCGGCTCTCCTTGCGTGCGATTGCGCCCTGCACGATGGCATGGGAGATCTGCAGCATATTGCCGAGCTCGACATACTGTGCGAACGCTGTGTTGTAGACATGGGAGCTGTCGCCGACGAAGCAGTTCTTGTAGTCCGCCTCAAGGGCACGCAGCTCCTTTGCAGCCTCCTCCAGTTGTGTGCCGTTGCGGAAAACGCCCGCCTTGAACCACATGGTATCGACCATCGCGTCGCGGATCTCAGGAACGGTGCGGTTGCCCATATGTGGGCGCGATGTCACCTTGTCGAACGTATCCTTCCACTTCGTGCAGCTCGCCGTAAGAGCATCCTGACTGCCTTCGTAGCGGTGCTCCTTTGCATAGGCGGCAGCCCCCTCTCCGGCGGTCTTGCCGAAGACGAGCACCTCGGAGAGACTGTTTGCGCCGAGGCGATTCGCGCCGTGCACAGAGACGCAGCTCGCCTCACCCGCCGTGAAGATGCCGGGCACACGCGTCGCGCCCGTATGGAAGTCCGCCATCTCAAGCCCGCCCATCGAGTAGTGGCAGGTTGGGCTGATGAGGACAGGTGCCTTTGTGATATCGACGCCTGCGAAGCGGAGAGAGAGATCGGCGACCTGTCCGAGACGTTCGTGGATGCGCTCGGCGGGAATCTTTGTGAAGTCGAGGTAGACACCTGCGGTCAGCCCCTCGCCGATACCGCGCCCCTCCTCAATCTCGGTTGCGATTGCACGCGCCACAATGTCGCGTGTTGCAAGTTCCATTTTCTCGGGGGCATAGCGCGCCATAAAGCGCTCGCCGTTCTTGTTGACGAGGAGCGCCCCCTCGGAGCGGCTGGACTCGGAGAGGAGCACGCCGTTGACGGAGAGTCCCGTCGGGTGGAACTGCACCATCTCGGGATCCTTGAACGGGATGCCTGCGTTCATGCCTGCGACGATGCCGTCGCCCGTCGAACTGTATGGATTGGATGTGCGTACCCAATACGCGCGTCCGTAGCCGCCCGTTGCGATGAGTACGGTCTTTGCGGGGATGCCGATGAGGTCGCCCGAACGCATATCCATTGCAACGACGCCCGCAAGCTTGCCCGCATCGGTCATTGTGATCTCGAGCATCTGGCACTCGGAGATGAAGTCTACGTCATGCGCAAGGCACTGCTCGAAGAGCGCGTGCACCATCGCGTGCCCTGCACGATCCTCGAAGTAGGACGCGCGTGCGTGGGAGGAGCCGCCCATCTTGCGCTGATGGAAATGTCCGTCCTTTTGGCGGTTGTAGGGATAGCCCATGTAGTCCATCTCATAGATGGTCTTGCCTGCGTTCTCCGCAAAGTATTCGACGGCATCCTGATCGCAGAGGTAGTCCCCGCCTTTGATCGTGTCAAACGTGTGCGACTCGACGCTGTCCTTGTCGTCCGTGACTCCTGTGACACCGTTCATGCCGCCCTGTGCCATTGTCGATGCCGAACGTGTGGGCATGAGCTTCGACATGACGGCGACCTTCAGATTCTTGTCCTTTGCCGCCGCGAGCGCCGCGCGCATACCGGCTCCCCCGCTGCCGATGATGAGCACATCGTAGGTCACGTCGCCGCGCCTGACCTGCGCGGGAATGTTTTGGTTCCCACAGCCGAGGTAGGCGCCGGACATGAGCACAACGCCCGCTGCCGCTGTACCCTTGATAAAGGTGCGGCGTGAGATTTCCATTGCCATAGCTTTCGTCTCCCCTTCGATGATACGTAGAATTTATCTCAACGATTGATAAAATCTATCACGGTGTTATTTCTCTGTTATGGGCGGAAAATCCTGCATTGTACGGGGAGAAAACTGCACTTGAAAAAACCTCCCATTCGCGATGGGAGACTTGAAGTCCATGTGTGAAGTTGTTAGAATGGATTCATCTGCCGAGGACGGCGCGGCGTTTGAGGATGTAGTTCCACACCATGACGATGCCGGCGGCGATGAGCTTGGCAATCATGTAGTAGATGCCAATGATGTCGACGAGTACCCACATGAGCAGCTGGTTGAGCCCGAGTCCCGCGATGCTTGAGCCGAAAAAGAGCATCTTCGCGCGCCGTGTCTGCGCGTTTGCCCCACGAAAGACACAGACGAGGCAAAGCCAGTAGTTGACGAGGACGGAGACGGTGAAGGAGATTCCTGCCGAGAGGAGGTAGTGGAGTCCGCCGTACTCGGTGAGGATGTAGAGCAGTCCGTAGTCGAGGAGGAAGCACGCGCCGCCGACGAGGACGAAGCGGGCGATTTCGTAGAGTCTGGAACGCGGCATAGAGCACCTCTTTTGATGGAGTACAGATTTTCGAGTGGTGCAAGCCCTACGCAGAACCCTTGTTACGCAAGCGGTCGGACACTTATCTGCCTAAA
>NZ_KB290939.1:353230-397840 GCF_000318175.2 Selenomonas sp. oral taxon 138 str. F0429
TTGAACGAATAAAATCCGCAGGGGGCAGAACGTGCCCTCTCTTCCGCTTGCTCCTCTAGGGTTTGCTTTAGGGCATAGCCCCACTCAGGTTTCATTGAAAGGTAAGTGTATGATATCAAGATTCTTCACGTTGTATAAAATTCCTGCTGCGGTTCTTTTCTGCGCAACCCTCCTCCTCAGCGGATGCGGGGGAAATGGCGCGGTGACGGCGGAGGAGACGAAGCTTGTTATGGGAACGGTGGCGCGGCTCACGGTGCGCGCGGACGAGATTACGTCGCAGGCGGCTCTGCGTGACGGGCTTGCCGTACTCGCACAGGTGGAGCGCGACGCGGACGGGGCGGCTCTTGCAGATGTTGAGGCTGCGGCGGGGACGGGAGAGTGGCGGGAGATTTCGCCCGCGCTCTATGAGACACTGCGGCTTGCGCAGGAGATCGCGCGCCGCTCGGACGGCGCGTTTGATGTGACGGCGGGGGCGCTCACGACTCTTTGGGAGCGTGCACGTGCGGAGAAGCTGCCGCCGTCTCCCGAGGAGGTTGCCGAGGCGCGTGCGCGTGTCGGGTATGAGTTCCTGGAACTGAATACGGTGGAAGAAACCGGACAAAAAAGATACCAAGCGCGTCTCCTTCGCGCAGGGATGAAGATTGACCGTGGCGCACTCATCAAGGGGCTGGCACTCGACGGCATCCGCAGCACATGGCAAAACGCAGACATCAAAAACGCACTCGCCGATCTCGGCACGAGTTCGATTCTCGGCATGGGGGTGAATGAGGCGGGAGAGCCGTGGCAGATCGGGATCCGCAATCCGCGCGGCGAGAGAGCGGGGGATGCGCTCGCCGTTCTTCCGCTTTCCGATGAAGTCCTCTCGGCATCGGGGGATGATGAGCGTTTCTTTCTCTATGAGGGGCGGCGGTATCATCACCTCATTGACCCGCGCACAGGCTATCCTGCGGACACAGGGCTCGCCTCGGTGGTGGTGACACTGCCGCTGAGCGCAGAGGATTTGCCCGCATGGCAGGGGCATATGGGGCTGCTCTCGGATATGTTGTCGACGGCGGTCTTTGTGCTCGGTGCAGAGGAGGGGCGGAAGCTGCTTGCGGACGTTCCGTCTGCTCTCGTCATTCTCATCGGGACGGATGGGAGACTCATTGGGGAGTGAAAAACGCATACAAAAACTCTGCCGCTCTGGCTGCGGCAGAGTTTTTGTATGGATGAAGGAAAGGTGTGTTCAGCCGATCTGGATGACGTGGCTGACTTTGAATCCCTTTGACCAGAGGCGATCCTTGACCGTATCCACGTCGTCGATGTCGGCGCGGATGATGATCTGATAGGTACCGCTTGGCTGCGGGAGCGTGACCATGCTGTCGATGCTGATGTCGAGGTCGGCAAGAACGGTCGAGATGTCGCGTAGGACGCCTGTACGGTCGGCGACATCTATCGTGAGGCGCGTCTTGCCGCTGTCCAGTCCCATGACGGCGATAAAGGCGCGGAAGATGTCCGTCGAGGAGATGATGCCGACGAGCTTGCCGACCTCGGAGAGGACGGGGACGCCGCCGATTTTCTCGCGCGCCATGATGAGCGCGGCCTCCTCAATCGTCATCGTGTCCGTGACGGTGATGACGTTTTTCTGCATGACATCGGCAACCTTGATCTTCGATAGCAGGGTGCGCACTTCGAAGCGGTCAAGCGTGGTCGCCGACGAGGGCGAGGCACGCAGGAGATCGCGATTCGTGAAAAAGCCGACGAGCTTGCCGTGCTCCACGACGGGCAGACGGCGAAAATGCCCCTTGTCCATGAGCTTCGATGCTTCATCTATGCCTGCATCGGGACCGATGGTGACAGGGTTCTTGGTCATACAGTTGGCAACAAACATAAATGCTTCCTCCTTGCCAATGGTAACGCGCGATATATTCTATGATATTCGCGTTTTGCGTTGATTTTTCCTGCTTTTATGGGGAAAGTATGTATTGTATACGGGGGAGGCTTGTATCATCCTCCGAGGTATGCCTTCCTAACATCCTCACTCGCCGCCAGTTCCTTCGCTGCGCCCGAGAGCGTGATGCGTCCCGTTTCGAGGACGTAGGCGCGGTTGGCAATCGAGAGTGCCATGTTCGCATTCTGCTCGACGAGCAGAATGGTCGTGCCTGTCTTGTTGATGTCGACGATGATCGAGAAGATCTCTTTGATGAGGAGCGGTGCGAGCCCCATCGACGGCTCGTCGAGGAGCAGGAGACGCGGACGGCTCATGAGCGCGCGCCCCATCGCAAGCATCTGCTGCTCGCCGCCCGAGAGCGTGCCCGCCTGCTGGGCGATGCGCTCCTTCAGGCGCGGGAAGCGCGTAAAGACCATCTCCATGTCGGCGGCGATGCCGTCCTTGTCGCTGCGCGTGAACGCGCCGAGCTCAAGGTTCTCGAGCACGGTCATCTCGGCGAAGATGCGCCGTCCCTCGGGCACTTGGGAAATCCCCGCACGAACAATCTCATGTGCGCCCGTTCCTGCGATGTTTTTTCCTTCAAATTCGATGCTGCCGCCGCGTGGGGCGATCAGCCCCGAGATGGTGCGGAGCGTCGTGGACTTGCCCGCACCGTTCGCCCCGATGAGGGTGACGATCTCGCCCTCATTTACCTCGAGACTCAGTCCCTTCAGCGCGTGAATTGCGCCGTAGTAGACCTCCAGATCCGAGACGCGGAGCATGGGGGTGTTTTTCATATTCGTTTCGTTTGCCATCTTACTCCTCCGCTCCCAGATATGCACGGATGACCTCGGGGTTCGAGCGAATCTCCTCGGGGGTGCCGTTCGCGATGATTGCGCCGTACTCAAGGACGTAGATACGCTCGCAGATGCCCATGACGAGTGCCATGTCGTGCTCGATGAGGAGAATTGTGATGCCGAAGTCCTTCTTAACCCAGCGGATCATCTCCATGAGTTCGAGCGTCTCCTGCGGGTTCATGCCCGCCGCCGGTTCGTCGAGGAGCAAAAGGCTTGGCTGTGCCGCGAGCGCACGCGCAATCTCAAGCCGCCGCTGCGCGCCGTAGGGGAGATTCTTCGCCTTTTCCCCTGCGACATCCGCGAGATGGAAGATCTCGAGCAGACGGTATGCCTCCTCCTCCAGCTTCCGCTCCTCTTCCCAGTATCGTCCGAGGCGCAGCACCGACTCGAGAAGACCGTAGTTCATATGGCAGTGGTACGCGATCTTGACGTTGTCGAGCACGGAGAGCTCGCCGAAGAGGCGGATGTTCTGGAACGTACGTGCAATGCCGCGCTCTGTGATCTGGTTCGGCTTCAGCCCGACGATGCTCTTGCCCTTGAACAGGATTTCGCCCGTGGTCGGCTGATAGACCCCCGTAAAGAGGTTGAACGCCGTCGTTTTGCCCGCGCCGTTCGGCCCGATGAGTCCGAGCAGTTCGCCCGTCTTGATGTGGACGTTGAAGTCGACAATCGCCTTCAGTCCGCCAAAGACCATCGAGACATCGGTCGCTGTTAAGAGTTCCTTTGCCATTATGCCTCGCCTCCCTTCTTAAAGAAGCGGCGGAGCGGCTGCATCGCCGTGACCTCGACATAGCCGAAGAGCCCCTGCGGGCGGTAGAACATGAGCAGGATGAGCGCGAGCGCGTAGATAATCATGCGTGCGTTCGGGAAGCTCGCGAGTGCCGCCGAGAGGAAGGTGACGACAAGTGCGCCCGCGATCGAGCCGGTCATCGAGCCGAGGCCACCCATGACGACCATGATGAGGATGTTGAACGACTGCATGAACGTGAACGATGCGGGGCTGAGGATATACATATTATGTCCGAAGAGCACGCCCGCAACACCCGCGAAGAATGCGCCAATGCTAAATGCGAGCACTTTGTAGCGCGTTGTGTTCACGCCCATCGATTCCGCCGCAATCTCGTTCTCACGAATCGCGAGGCACGCGCGGCCGTGGCGCGAGTTTACGAAATTCTTGATGATAAAGAGGGTGACGAGCATCAGGCAGAAGACCCAGGTAAAGTCCGTGTGGTGGGGGATGCCCTTGAAGCCCGCCGCGCCACCGACATAGGGGACGTTGATGATGACGATGCGGACAATCTCACCGAGGCCGAGCGTTGCGATGGCGAGGTAGTCGCCGCGCAGACGCAGCGTCGGCAGACCGATGAGTGCACCGAGGAGTCCTGCCGTGACACCGCCCGCGAGAATGGCGACTGGGAAAGCCATCTGAAAATTCGTCGTGAGCACGACACCGACGTACGCGCCGACCGCCATAAATCCAGCGTGTCCGAGCGAGAACTGTCCCGTATATCCGTTGATCAGGTTGAGGCTCGCCGCAAGGATGATGTTGATCCCCGCAAAGATGAGGTTGAGCTGCCAGAACGCACTCAGCATCCCCGCACTCGTCAGCCCCATGATAATGCCGTAGATCACGAGGGCGAAGACGAGCATTTTGAGATCGTTTTTTTGCAATGAATTCATCTGCGCACCTCCTTAGACCTTTTCCTTGACATTTTTCCCGAAGATGCCTGCGGGTTTGAAGAGCAGGACGAGAATCAGGATGGCGAACGCCGCTGCATCGCGGAACATCGAGAAGCCGAACCCTGAGATAAACGCCTCGACGATGCCGAGGACAAGTCCGCCGACCACCGCGCCCGGCAGGATGCCGATGCCGCCGAACACCGCTGCAACGAATGCCTTGATGCCGGGCATCAGTCCCATGAGGGGATCGATGGAGTTGTAGTAGATGCCGATGAGCACGCCTGCGACCGCCGCGAGGGCCGAGCCGATGGCGAACGTGACCGAGATGATGCGGTTCGCATTGATGCCCATGAGCTGTGCCGCCTCTGTGTCGTACGACGCGGCACGCATCGCCTTGCCGATTTTGGTCGAGCGCACGATGTAGGTGAGGATGAGCATAAGCACAAAGGTCACACCCATGATGAGGAGCTGCTGCCCACTGATGATGAGCCCCGCCACGTCAAAGGATACGTCGCTGATCGTTGCGGGGAAGGTGCGCGGTGTGGGGGAGACGACCGCCATCATGACGTATTCGAGCAGGAACGACACGCCGATTGCCGTGATGAGCACGGAGATGCGTGGCGCGTGGCGCAGTGGACGGTAGGCGAACCGCTCGACGAGAACGCCGAGCAGTGACGTGACCGCCATCGAGATGAGGATCGCAGGCACAACGGGGATGCCGAGCGTGATGGCATAGAAGCCGAGGTATGCGCCGACCATGTAAATGTCGCCGTGCGCAAAGTTGATGAGCTTGATGATGCCGTAGATCATCGTATAGCCGAGCGCGATCAGCGCGTAGATGCTGCCGAGTGAGATGCCGTTGATCAGCTGTTGGAGTATCTGGTGCATAAACTCCATAGAATAACCACCTCCATGTGATAAAAAAGAGCCGCAGTTTGCGGCTCTTTGTGCACTCTTAGCCGAATGGATTACATACTCGGCATAATCTTTGCGACGACAACGCGGTCGCCGTCCTTGTTCTCGAGAATGACCGCCTGCTTGATCGGGTTGTGCTGCGCATCCATCGTGATCGTACCCGTGCCGACGACGAGATTCTTCGTCTCCTCGATCGCTTTGCGGAGTGCCTCGGGATCATCCGAACCCGCGCGCTTGAGCGCATCCACGAGCAGCTTGCCCGCATCATAGCCGAGTGCCGCGAAGACGTTCGGCGCATGGTTGTATTCCTTCTGGAACGCCTCGATAAAGGGGCGAACCGATTCGTCTTTATCGGAGTAGTGCGTGCTGAAGTACGTGTTGTTGAGAGCCGCTGCGCCCGCCAGCTCGGTGACCTTCGGATCGTCCCAGCCGTCCGTGCCGATGATGGGCGCGGTGATGCCGATCTCGCGTGCCTGCTTGACGATCTTGCCGACCTCTTCATAGTAAGCGGGAACGAAGATGACATCCGCATTTGCCGCGCGCAGACGCGTGAGTGTCGCCTTGAAGTCCTGATCCTTCGCGAGGAATCCCTCGGTCATGAGTACCTGACCGCCGCCCGCCGTAAAGACCTTCTCGAAAACGGCAGCGAGGCTCTTGGAGTAGTCCGTCGAGTTGTCGATGTAGATGACCGCCGTCTTTGCCTTGAGCGTATCCAGTGCGAACTTCGCCATGACATCGCCCTGCTGCGGGTCGATGAAGCAGCTGCGGAAGATCCACGGCTTTACCTTGCCGTTCTCCACGGTGACATCGACTGCCGTCGCATCCGGTGCAATGACGGGGATCTTGTTGTCCGTCGCCACCTGCGACTCTGCGATGACGTTGCCTGTCGTTGCGGGACCGACAATCGCGCGGACGTGGTCGTCGGAGATGAGCTTCGTCGCCGCATTGATCGACTCCGCCGCCTCAGACTTGTTGTCTGCCTCGACGAGGACGATCTTCTTGCCATTGATGCCGCCCGCATCATTTGCTTCCTTGATCGCGAGCTTCAGACCCTCCAGCGTCGACGTACCGTAGTTCGCCGTGTTGCCCGTCATCTCGAAGTTTGCGCCGATGCGGATCTCGTCCGACTTCGCCGCATCGCCGCCGCAGCCTGTGAGCGCGGAGCCGAGGAGCGCCGTGCCAACGAGTGCGGCCGCAAGACGCAGAGCCTTTCTGCCAAATATCATGAATATACCCCCTTAATCAGTTCCCCATATAGAAAAAGATAGCACTCATTATAGGGGAGCGCGCGCATTTCGTCAAGGTATACAATATGAAGTCTGATTGACAGACGTGTTTTTTCATTGCTATAATGGGAAAACTTACCAGAGGGAGGACAATATGAACGAAAAGACATTTCCGCTCACGCAGGAGGAGACCCTGCGGCTGATCGAGCGATACCCGACACCGTTCCACATCTACGACGAGGCGACGATCCGTGCGAACTTCCGCCGCCTGCGCGATGCATTCGCATGGGCGCCGAGCTTCCGCGAACACTTCGCCGTGAAGGCGCTGCCGAATCCGCGCATTGTACAGCTTCTCCACGAGGAGGGGGCGGGCACGGACTGCAGCAGCATCGCCGAGCTCATCATCTCCGAGGCGGCGGGTGTTACGGGAGAGGAGATCATGCTCACCTCGAACGACACACCCTACGACGAGTTTCAAAAGGCAATCGAGCTCGGTGCCGTCATCAACCTCGACGACATCACCCATCTCGACTATATGGCGGAGCACGCGGGGCTGCCCGAGGTGCTCTCGTTCCGCTACAACCCCGGCGACCTTATCGAGGGCAACGATATCATCGGGAAGCCGATGGAGGCAAAATATGGGCTGACACGTCCGCAGCTCTTCGAGGGCTATCAGCGTGCAAGCGAGATGGGCGTGCAGCGCTTCGGCCTGCATACGATGGTGATTTCGGCGGAGCTGCGTACGGAGGCATTCCTCCTCACCGCGCGCATCATGTTCGAGCTGGCGGCAGAACTCAAGGCGAACATCGGCATTCATGTCGAGTTCATCAACCTCGGCGGTGGATTCGGCATCCCGTACCGCCCCGAGGAGAGCCCCGTTGACTACGCCGCTGTCGGCGCGGGCGTGGAGCGCCTCTATAACGAGATCATGCGTCCCGCAGGACTGGATGATGTCGGCATCCGCACGGAGAGCGGGCGCGCCATCACGGGTGACGCGGGCTGGCTTGTCTCCACCGTCCTCCACGAGAAGAATACCTACAAGCACTACATCGGCCTCGACTCCTGCATGGCGAACCTCATGCGTCCCGCACTTTATGGCGCGTATCATCACATCACCGTCCTCGGCAAGGAGCACGCGCCCGCCGACCACATCTATGACATCACAGGCTCGCTCTGCGAGAACAACGATAAGTTTGCCATTGACCGCGCCCTGCCGAAGATCGACATCGGCGACATCGTCATCATCCACGACACAGGCGCGCATGGGAGCGCGATGGGCTTCAACTACAACGGCAAACTCTGGTGCGCCGAACTCCTGCGCCGCACGGACGGCAGCATCGAACTGATCCGCCGCGCACAGACGATTGATGATTACTTTGCGACATTGAAATACGATGGATCGCTGATGCAATAGAAAAAGAGGATTGCGCCGCTGCAATCCTTTTTTTCGTGGGCATTATGAATTGAGTTTTCGGTTTGGATAGATGCTGAGCCCCTTGAGCATCGCTCCAACGGCGAGACCCTTCGTCGTGACCTGATAGACCCATGTGTCCTTTGCGACGATGTCCGCGCCCTCAATCGCACCGCCCGAATAGCCGTCCGTTGCGGAGGCTTCCGCTGCGCCGCCGACTTTGAACTTGCCTGAGATAAAGGAATCCCATGCGTGTTTTGTGCCAAAGACAAAGATGAGATCGTATTCCTTCACGCCAAGCCCGATGCCGACCTGATACGCCTCCATCTTCATGTAGAGCTGTTCACCGGTGCGGTTGTTCTTGGCAAGACCTCGTCCGTGTGCGCCGCCGAGCAGCCCCACCTGCGAGCCTGTAGCACTGATTGTTGCGTATCCATAGGCATTGTTGATGACATCACGCGCATCGGGAGAGAGCTCATAGAGGTTTGTGAGTGCTTGCGTGTGGAGCCCTTGGATTTCGGTGCGCTGCTGATTTGCACTTTTGGCGAGTGCCGTGACTGAAAATGCGAGGAGCAGTGTGAGTGTGAGGATGATAAGCCGTGTTGGGAATTTCATGGTGACCTCCTTGCCGTATGGTAATAGAAATGAACGATAAAAAACCCTGATAAAATGAAGGCGTCAGATTGGCGCGACAGAATTCATCAGTGCTTCCTATATTTTATTTTACGGTCTTTTGCTGTCACTGGCAAGAAAAAGATAGATTGGAATACGTTGCGGACAGCAGGAGATCCATATAAAATCTGCATAGTAAAGGAGCATTGCATGAGGCAATGCTCCTTTTGCTTTTGTAAATGCTTTTGTAAATATCAGCGCAGCACGAAACTCAGCAGCGTGATCTCGAGCATGGCAGCGAGTCCGAGGACGAGCGTACCCATCGTCTGGACGCGGTAACCCTGATCGGGCGTCAGCCCGCTGAACTCGGAGACGACCCAGAAGTAGGAGTCGTTTGCGTGCGAGACGGTCATTGCGCCCGCACCGATCGCCATACAGACGAGCGTTGCCTGAATCGGCGTATCAAAGCCGAGCACGGTGAGCAGCGGTGCAATGATGCCCGCCGTGGTAATCATTGCGACCGTGGATGAGCCCTGTGCGGTCTTGAGCACCGCTGCGAGCAGGAACGGGAAGAAGATGCCCATGCCACCGAACACGTCCGCGTGCGCCGAGATGTATTTGACCATATCCGAGACCGCAATCACCTTGCCGAGCACGCCGCCTGCCGCCGTGATAAAGAGGATCGGGCCGACCGTCATGAGGCTGTTGTTGCAGATCGCATAGAACTCCTCGGAGCGCCCGACGGAGAAGAGCTGCAGCGTTGCGAGTGCCATGCCGACAGCGAGTGCGATGATCGGCGTGCCGAGGAAGCGGATGAGCTCGGGGACAAATCCCGTCAGTCCCAGCATTGCGACCACGGAGGACAGCGCCATCAGCGAGATTGGAACCATGATCGGAGCGAGTGTGCTGAACGCCGAGGGCAACTTGCCATAGGAGTCAATGAGATCGTTGTAGACCTTTGCGACCTCCTCGGGCTCGACCTCGTCCTTGGACTGCACGCGCGTGCCGATCCAGCGTGCGAAGAAATAGCCTGCAATCAGCGGGAAAATGGAGCAGAGAAGACCAAGCCCGATGACCTGCAGCAGGTAGTCGCCAATGCCGAGCGTGCTCGCCGCCGCGATCGGCCCCGGTGTCGGCGGGATGAAGACGTGCGAGATGAAGAGACCGGAGCTCAGGGCAAAGGTCATCGAGACTGCAGAGACTGCCGTGCGGCGTACAAGCGCCTTGCGGATCGGGTCGAGAATGACGAAGCCCGAGTCGCAGAAGACGGGGATCGACACCACCCAGCCCATGAGCTGAACGGCGATGACGGGGTTGTCCTTGCCGACGAGGCGGATCATCATGTCCGCGAGTTTCAGCGCGCCGCCCGTCTTTTCGAGCACCGTGCCGATCATCGCACCGAGGATGATAACGATACCGATGCTTGTAAATGTCCCCGAGAACCCTTGCCCGACAACAGTTGCAAGACCGTGCTGCACCGTGCCGTCCGCGAGCCTATGATCCACGAGGGGGATGCCCGCGACGAGTCCGAGTACGAGCGAGACCAACATGATCGAGATGAACGGATGAATGCGCAGCTTTGAGATCATGACAATCATAATGACAATCGCGACCCAAAAGGCGAGGATAAGCGGTAATCCAGTCATATCAAAACCTCCTTGCATTGGGGCACAATGATTCGCTGTGCCCATTCAAATGAAACGTCCCTGCACTGCTATTTTAATCCAATTCAAAAATTTTGGCAAGAAGGAAGATGAAAAAACGGACGCAGGAAATGCGTCCGCTTGTATAATTTTATGCCGTAATCCCGAGAATCTTGTCCAGCTTCTCGCGGTCGTAGCTGAGGGCGAAGTCTTTGCCGTCCGCTGTCGTCACGGGGACAATCGTGTCGCCCGAGAGGCGGCGGCACTCCTCGCGCGCTGCCTCATCGTGCTCGATGTTGAACTCCTCGTAGGGAATGCCGCGATATTTGAGGTATTTTTTCACCTTGACGCACCACGGGCAGACCGTGATGGAGTAGACCTTTACCATAGCCATCCCTCCTCACGCGCCGATGAGGCGGTCGATGGCGGGCTGATCGAAGCCGCGCACATACTCGCCGCTATCCGCGAGGATGACGGGGCATGCGCCCTCGCCCGTGAGCTTGATGAGATCATCGTAGGCGGCAGGCTCTTTCTCGATGTCGCGGACGGTGTACGCGACGCCCTTCTTGTCGAGATACTTCTTTGCCTTTGTGCACCACGGGCACGCGTCGAATGAAAAAACCTGAATCATGGAAATGCCCTCCTTATTTGTTTGTATCGAATAGTTCGTTACTTCTGAACGCCCCTATCGGCTCACTGCGTTCGCCACTTCCCCGTAGCGACGGGGGAAGCTAATATGCCGTTTTCGAAAGCCTCCCCTGCCACAGCGGGGGAGGGGACCATGCGCAGCATGGTGGAAGGGGCGCCCCTCATCACTTCTTCAAACTTGCGAGATACTTCTCCGCATGGAGCGCGGCAGTCGTACCGTCGGCGGCGGCGGTTGTCAGCTGGTGGATCTCCTTGACGCGAATGTCGCCCGCGACAAAGACCCCCGGGATCTCCGTGCGGCAGTTCTCATCCGCCGCGATGTAGCCCGTTTCCGTAAGCTTCAGCTGCCCTACAAAGAGGTCGGTATTCGGGAGAACACCGATGTTGACGAAGATGCTGTCCACAGGCAGCGTCTCCTTTTTGCCCGTGTCCTTGTGCAGGAGATCGACGGACGTGAGCCGATCCTCGCCGTTCAGATGCGTGATCTCTGTCTCGAGCATCACCGTCACCTTCGGATTCGCATAGAGCGCATCCTGCGAGGACTTGTCTGCGCGCAGCTGCGAGCGGTGAATGAGATAGAGATGCGAAGCGTACTTCGTGAGGAAGTTCGCCGCATCCACTGCCGCGTTGCCGCCGCCCATCACCGAGATCACCTTGTCCTGATACGTGTGCCCGTCGCAGAGCTCACAGTAGTGCACGCCGCGATTGAAATAATGCGGCTCCTGCGGGAGCGGGAGCTTCCTGCGGTTCATGCCCGAGGCGATGATGATAACGGGCGTTTCATAAATATACGTTTCGGTCTCCACGATCTTCGGCGTGCTCTTGAGGTCAACGCGCTCGATGCGGTCGAACTCGTCAATCTCCGCGCCGAAATTCGTCGCCTGCTTCTCGAGCGTGCCGATCAACTCCATCCCGCTCACGCGCTCGAAGCCCGGATAGTTCTCAATGTCCGCCGCTGTCGCGATCTGCCCGCCGACGAGCGAGTTCTCAAGCACAAGTGTGCGCAGGTTCATGCGACCCGCGTAGAGCGCGGCGGTTAGCCCCGCCATGCCTGCGCCGATGATGACGACATCCTTTTGAATACGTTCCTTTGGCATGGATTCATCTCCTTTGACTGCCCGCTATAGAGGGAACGGGCGTATATACATCTGCCTGAACTTTTTGCAGTTATATTGACCTTTTGATTTATTATAACACAGCTGTCAATACTTGGATAGTATCTACCAAAAAGAAATTATTCTTTATTAGTTGCTTCGTGACAGACAAGAGCGCACAAAAATAGCCCACACTCCACTGTGGACTATCTTTGCTGTGTATTATATTTTAGGAGAGCTTTGGAAACGTCCGAGGACGTTCCCTAACGAAAGCCTGTATAGAATATAGCACACATGAGAAAGAAAATCAATAGGTCTATGAGAAAAATTTTCAGCGGCTGCATTTGACCCGAAGCCTTCCCAGTCGAAACGGGGGAGGGGGACTATGCGCAGCATGGTGAAAGGGGGGCTTTGAAGAGTAAATACTTTCTATCGTGAGAAAGTCGTTTGTGTCACAGGCGCCCCTATCGGCTCGCTGGTATCACATCTTCGATGAATATGTACAGTATCTCAATTCTAATGACTAATTTTTAGGTTTTTGTTGACTAGTGCAGGAACGCGGAGTTCAGCCCCGTGAGACCTGTGCTCACGGGGCTGAACTTATGCCCGAAAATGCAGAGCAGAAAAGAGTTGACGAACACCTCCCGACGTAGTAATCTCTGAGCGTTTGGAGGTGTTTCTTTGTCATTCTATACATATGACTACATCACAGCGCACAGTCAGTTTAACGATACCCTGTGGTACGTCCTGTCATTCCTCGCGCTCGCAGCACTCTTCGTCATGAGCGTCAAACATCTGCGCAGACGGCTCGTCACGCGTGACCGTGATCTCATCGTCATCCTCTTCCTTGCCGTCGCATTCCTCGGCGGCGTGCAGTGGAACAGCTACAATGCGGCGCAGAGCGACCACGAGCAGACTTCGCGCATGGTGACCTTCCTCCATAGTCTCAGCGAGGATCTGAACGTGCCGGTGGCACAGATCCGCACGAACTCCACCTATCTGAAGCAGGGGATGCTCGTCGATGTGCAGGGGGCGTTCTACGCCGTGACATTCAATGCGGACTTCACCGCGTTCCAGTACGAACGAACACATCTCCTGTATCGTGACGTGAAGATTGTGGACAAGGAGGACTGACATGCTCATCTACTCGCTCATGCTTGCAAAGCTCGCGCTCGGTCTCCTCTGTCTCATCGTGCAGATCAACCTCCTCGGCAAGGGTAACCTTGCGCCGAACTCCGCGACCGATCAGGTGCAGAACTATGTGCTCGGCGGCATCATCGGCGGTGTCATCTACAACAACAGCATCTCGATCCCCGACTTCCTGCTCGTCCTCATCGCGTGGACAATGCTCGTGCTGATCCTGAAATATCTGAAGTCGAACAGTGCCGTGGTCAAGGGCTTCGTCGACGGGCGTCCCGCCGTCCTCATCGAGCGCGGCAAACTCATGGTCGAGGAGTGCATGCGACACGGACTCCTCGCGCACGATATCACGCTGAAACTCCGCATGGCGGGGGTCTACTTCATAAAGGACGTAAAGCGCGCCGTACTCGAACCAAACGGACAGCTCACCGTCATCCAGTACGGCGAGCAGAACGCGCGCTATCCGCTCATCCTCGATGGGCAGATCGACGACGACGCCCTCGAACTCATCGACAAGGATCGCATCTGGCTCAACGGAGAGCTGCGCGTGGCGGGCGTCGAGCTGAAGGATGTCTACATCGGCGAGTACAAGGACGACGCGCTCGCAGTTTACCCGTATGAGAGTCCGTGAGGGGCATACGAAAGCCGCCCGACATTTCGTCGGGCGGCTTTTATGTGCAGCGGGACGCCTACGCCGCCTGCATAGTGCGGCTCTTCTATTCACCCTTCACACGATACGCGACTGCATACATGACAGGCAGCACCAAGAGGGTGAGTGCCGTTGCGACGATGAGGCCGCCCGCGATGGCGACCGCCATTGGTCCCCAGAAGACGCTGCGCATGAGGGGGAGCATGCCGAGGATGGCGGCGGCGGCGGTGAGCATGATCGGGCGAAAGCGCAGGACTGCCGAGTCGATGATGGCGTCGAGGGGCTTCTCGCCCGCATCCTCATGTTTTTTGATCTGGTCGATGAGGATGACGGAGTTGCGGATGATCATGCCAAAGAGGGCGAGGACGCCGAGGTAAGCGACGAAGCCGAGCGCGGAGTCGGTGAGGAGCATTGCGAGCGCAACGCCGATGAGTCCGAGCGGGGCGGTGAGGAGGGTGAGCGCCATCTTGCCTATTGTGCCGACCTGCAGCATGAGGAGGGTCATGATGATAAAGACCATGGCGGGCACAGGCTGCACGAGGTAGCCCATCGCCTCCGCCGAGTCCTCAAGCGCGCCTGCGGGGGTGATGCTCGCCCCTGCGGGCAGGGAGGCGCGCAGCTCCTCCGTCGCGCGGTAGATGCGCTGCGTCGCGTCGTTGCCCTCGCCGCGCACGACATCGCCCTGCACCATGATGGTGGGCAATAGGTTGCGCCGCTTGATGAGTCCGTCCTCCGCCGCATAGGAGAGGTGTGCGATCTGGGCGAGCGGGACGTAGCCGCCCTGCGTTGCAATCGGCAGCTCGCCGAGCCGCTCGAGATTCGTGCGGTCTGCGTCTGCGAGGCGCAGGACGATGCCGATCGTGCGGTCGCCCGTGTAGAACTCCGCCGCCTGTGCGCCCGTCAGCTCGGTGTAGAGCATCTGCTTGACATCGCGCGCGCTGATGCCGTAGAGTTTCAGCTTTGCCTTGTCAAAGTCAATCTGCACCGCCTTGGATTTCTCCGTCCAGTCGAGATGGATGTTCGCGGTGGCGGGATCGTCTGCGGCAATCGCTGCGACCTGCTCTGCGATGCGGCGCACCTCGTCCGTCGAGGAGGCAGAGACGCGCAGCATAACGGGGAAGTCGGCGGGCGGCCCTGTCTGGATGTACTGTGTGGCGACGCGCACGCCCGAGAGTTCGTTCAGCTGCGCCTCTGCAATGAGTGCGGCAAGCTCCTCGCGCTCCTCGGTACCGTTCGCCGTTATAACGAATTGGGCACGGTTGTCCGCGTCAGCTTTGACATTGACGGGCAGGACGAAGCGCGGCGAGGTGCGTCCGACATATGCGGCATAGTTTGCGATCTTGTCGCTGTGGGCGTCGAGGATGGCGGAGAGCACCTTTGCCTCGCGCTCGGTTGCGGCGATGGATGCGCCCTGCGGCAGGGTCAGCTCGACGAGGATTTCGGGGCGCAGTGAGGGCGGGAAGAAGGTCTGCTTGATGTGCGGAAATGCGGCGATGGATGCCGCGAAGAGGAGCACCGTACCGATGAGGACGGCGGCGCGGTGACTGAGAAAGAGTGTGAGCACGCGCCGAAAGCGTTGGTAGAAGGGGCTGCTGTAGGGATCGTGCGCAGCTTCCGCGCCCTTTTTCACACGGATCAGGTAGTAGCCGAAGAGCGGCGCGACCATGACGGAGACGATCCAGCTGAGGACGAGCGCGATGCCGATGACAGGGAAGAGACTGCGGCAGAACTCGCTCGCCATGCCCTTTGAGAATGCAACGGGGATGAAGCCCGCGCAGGTGATGAGCGTGCCCGTGAGCATGGGTTTCGCCGTCTGGGTAAAGGCGTAGCACGCAGCGTCAAAACGCTCCATGCCGCGCTCGAGCTGGACGCTCATCATCTCGACGGCGATGATGGCATCGTCCACGAGGAGACCGAGCGCGATGATGAGCGCGCCGAGGGAGACCTTGTGCAGGTCGATGCCAAGCATATGCATGGCGACGAATGTGCCCGCGAGGACGAGCGGGATGCAGCCCGCGACAACGAGCCCGGTGCGAAAACCGAGCGAGAGGAAGCTGACGGCGAGCACGATGATGATTGCGAGTGCGAGTGTCTCGACGAAATCGTGGATGGAGTGCTGCACGACGGCGGGCTGGTTCGATACCTCGTTCAGCTCCATGCCGAGCGGGAGATCCTGCCGTATTTCGTCGGTGAGTGCAGCGAGGTTGCTGCCGAGCGCGAGGATGTTGCCGCCGTCCTCCATGGAGACGGCGATGCCGATAGCGGGCGCGCCGTTGTAGAACATCATCGGCTCGGGTGGATCGGCTGTACGCCGCTCGACGGTGGCAATATCGCCGAGGCGGAAGACGTTTCCGTTTGCGGCAATCGGAAGCGCGCGGATGTCCTCAAGACTCTCAAATACGCCCGAGGCGCGCAGCTGCACGGTGTCCGTCTCCGTCTCGACCGTACCGCTCGTCGTCATCGTGTCCTGCGTATGGAGCGCGTCCGTGATCGCGGTCGGCGGGATACCGAGCTGCGCCAGACGCGCGAGGGAGATCTCGACGTAGATGCGCTCGGGCTGTACGCCGAGGAGGATGACCTTCTGCACGCTCGGGACGGTGAGAATGCGGCGGCGTGCATCCTCTGCCATGGCACGCAGCTCCTCGTAGGAGTAGTCCGCGCCTGTGATAGCGTAGATCGAACCGTACACATCGTCGAATCGGTCATTGTAGTAGGGGCCATAGACGCCGTCGGGGAGTTCGCTTTTGATGTCCTCGCCGAAATTCCGCACGTCGCGCCACGTTGGGCGGATGAGGCTGTCGTCAATGTCGGAGCGCAGCTGAATGTAGATGATGGTCTGCCCCGCACGCGTCTCGCTGTCGATGTTCTTGAGTCCCGGCGTGTCCTGAAAGCGCCGCTCGAGTTTGTCCGTGACCTGCTCCTGCATCTCCTCGGCGGTTGCGCCCGGCCATGCGGCGGAGACGACCATCTGGCGGATGGTAAAGGCGGGATCCTCCATGCGGCCGAGCGCGTTGTAGGCGAAGACGCCGCCGACGGTAAAGACGATGATGAAATACCAGACAAGAGCGCGGTGGCGCAGGGAAAGCTCTGTGAGATTCCTCATTTCGTCCGCACCTTCTCTCCGTCATGCAGCTGATGGACGCCCGCCGTCACGACGACTGCGCCGCGCGGGAGGCCCGTGACGACGGCGTTGCTCTCGTGAAATGCGGTGACGGTGACGGGGAGGAGGTGCGCAGTGCCGTCCTCGACGATGTAGACCCCTGCCGTGTCGCCCGTCTGATAGAGGGCGGAGAGGGGGATGACGGCGCCTTTTTCCGCGCTCTCACCGAGGAAGACGCGCGCCGTCATGCCGAGCGGGAGGTCTGCGGGTGCGTCCGTGAGTGCGATGCGTGCTGCATAAGTGCGCGTCGCCGCATCGGGGACGGGCGAGAGCTCGCGGACGTAGCCTGTGAGTGCGGCGTGATTCGCCCAGAGCGTGACGGCGGCGGGCATGCCGATGCTGACCGCAGAGAGCTGACTCTCGGGGACGGCAATCTCCACCTCGCGCTCGCCATCCTGCGTGAGCATCATGACGGTCTGCCCCGCCGCGATGATCTGTCCCTCCTCAGCGGTGATGTTCGAGATCACACCGTCCGCGCCTGCAACGAGGTTCGTGTAGCCGAGTGCGTTGCGACTCGCCGTGTCCTGTGCGACTGCCTGACGATAGGCTGCCTCGGCGGCGCGCGCATTCGTGCGGTACTGGTCGAGCATCGCCTCTGAGATTGCCTGTGCGGCGTACAGTTCCTCGTAGCGTTTGAGATTTGTCTGCGCGAGCTGCAGCTGTGCTTGTGCAGAGGAGACACTGGCATTTGTCGCGTTTGCCTGCTGCTGCACGTCGCGTGCGTCGATGACCATGAGCACATCTCCCGCGCGGACGTGCGCACCCATATTTACATTGCGTGAGAGAATCTGTCCGCCGACCTGAAAGGCGAGCCGCGTCTCATAGCGTCCGCGCACGGCGCCTGTATAGCCTGCCTCTGATCGGGCGGCATCGCCTACCGTCATCGTCCGCACGAGGGGCGCAGGTGTCTCCTGCACCTGCTCAGTGCCGCAGCCCGCCGCAGCGAGAGCTGCCGCAAGCAGGATTGTGATATAGGTACGCTGCTGCATGATGATCTCCCTTTCGTTTGACGTAATTTCCTAAATTTTACCACTGAAACGGGAGTGTGTCCATAGAGAGAGGATTTGAACACGTGCGCGTTTTATGCTAGAATGAATGGCGATAATGATGAGAAAGGATGTCACGATGGACGAGGAACTGCGGCGGTATGAGAAGATCAGGGGGGCGTATCACTCGGTGGGGCGCCTCGCGAGTCTGTACGATGGCATGATGACGTACTCGACGTGGTCGGGGAAGTTCGTCTCGCGGCTCGTGTGGGGATTGGACAGAAACGGTGTGAGCCGCTACGTCGGTCTTGCGCTGCGTGCGGCGCATGAGGGCTTTGAGGGACGGCTGCTCGAGGTGCCGGTGGGGACGGGATGTCTCTCGCTGCCCGTGTATGCGGAGCTGCCGAACGCAGACATCACCTGCCTCGACTACTCGCCCGCGATGCTCGCTGCGGCGCGCGCGCGTGCGGATGCAATCGGCATCCATAATGTCGCCTTCGTGGAGGGCGACGTCGGACAGCTGACGTTCGAGGATGATTTCTTCGATGCGGCGGTCTCGATCAACGGATTTCATGCGTTCCCGGACAAGACGGCGGCGTGGAGCGAGGTGCATCGCGTCCTGCGTCCCGGCGGACGGCTGACGGGCTCCGTGTTCGTCCTCGGCGGGAATCCGCGCACAGAGTTCGTTGTGAAACATCTCTACACGCGCATGGGCTTCTTCACGCCGCCATATGATACGAAGGCGGGACTCGAGGCGCGTCTGCGTGCTCTTTTCCGCGAGGTGGAGGTCGAGTGCGTGGAATCGCTCGCGTGCTTCTCCTGCATTAAGTAAGTTTCGATTGACATAGGAGGTTTTTATGAAATTCCGTACACTTTCCCGCATGCTTGCCGCTACGCTCGTTGCCGGCGGAGCATTCTTTGCAGCACCTGCCGCATACGCCGAGGAAAATGCGACTCCTGCTGCCGAGCAGGAGCAGACGCAGGAACAGGCGGCAGAGCAGACGCCGTTTGACGTGCAGGTGGTCGAGCAGCACGTGATGGCGACGATTGCACGCTTTGAAAAGGACGATGTGACCGGTCTGCAGGCGGAGGCGACTTCGGAGCTGCGCCCGCATCTGACGGCGGAGCAGATCTCTGGTGCAAAGGCGGAGTACGCGCCGAAGTGGGGCGCGCGTGCCGGCGTTGGCAAGCCTCTTATGACGGCGGGCAAGGAAGGTGACAAGTGGTATGTCATCTGCGAGCTCGCTGTGGGCTACAAGGCGACTGCCGTTGTCTACCGTCTTACGTACGATGAGAATATGAAGCTGGCGGCCTTCTTCGTCCGCTGATTGATTGACCGCATACAAAAAGCTCACGCCTTGTGGTGTGAGCTTTTTGTATGCGTTACACGTTGTCGTTGTAGACGCTCGTGTCGTTGTTCTCGCTATGCGAGGAGGTTGCTGCCGCAGCCTGGAACGGCGCAGCGCTGTCGTAGGTGGTCTGGACGCCGTAGACGGTGGTGTCAGTCTGCGTCTGGATGTAGAGCTCGGTGCCTGCGGGGAGGTCGATGTTCTTACCGTGGACGAATGCACCCGCGACAACACCGAGAGGTCCGAGGACGGCGATGCCCGCGAGCGATGCACCAGCAGCCATGGCGAGATGCTGCATTTCCTTCTTCGCCTCTTCGCCGATGAAGGTCGTGACGTAGGTGCCGTCGAGCGCCTTCGTGTTTTTGAAGTCGATGTCAACCTGCGCGTTGCGCCCGAAGTTCTTTGCCTGCTTTACCTTCGTGACCGTGCCCTCGCCGCGCGAGCCCTTTGTGAAGACGAGTGTATCGCCGACGAAGACGTCGTCCGCAACCTGATACTCGATCGTGTCGCCAACCTTCAGGTTCTTCGCGTTGACGGGGGTCACGAGTGCGACCTTGACGAGGGTGTTCGCGGGAACGGAGACGGGCGTGACGGGAATCTCCTTCGTGCCGAAGGATGCCTCGGAGAGGGTGGAGATCCGCTTTTGGAACGTGCCCTCGGCGGTCTTGCCGAGCAGTGCGACCTCCATCTCGCTCACGCGTTCCTGCACGGGGCGCAGACTCGTCTCGTGGTTGATGTTCCACTCAATCGCGTTGAGGTTCATGAGGACGGACGGCGTTGTGCTGTTCGTATAGACCTCGTCGTAGATGGCGTCGATGCGCGCCATCAGGCTGCCCGAGCGGTGCTTGCCGTCATAGTCGCGCTCAAGGCGGTTGATGCGGTCGATCAGCGCGCCCGTCTGCTCCTGTCCGTAGGTGTCCTGCTCGATGAGTGCGAGCTTGGACTGGACGGCGTTGGGCGGCTCGGCCGCGAGCGCCGTGCCGAAAGACGTGAGTGCGAGCACGAAGGTCAGCACGAGTGCACAGATTTTCTGCTGCATGAATGATCTCCTCCTACCGTGGCGGCTGCTGTTTTGTCGTCAGCAGCTCTTCAATGAAGTCCGCGATGCTTCTGAGGGGCGACGCCGGCGTGTATTTCTGCGGCACGTCCATGCCCTGCGTTGTACGCAGAACTTCCTTTGTATCGTAGATCTCAACCTGCGCGGAGACGAATTGGTACGTTCCCGCCTGCGGGTTGAGGCGTGTGCGGTACAGATAGCGGCGGTTCTCAGTCGCCTTCACGACGGCAACAACGGCGTCGCGCTCCGTATCCGAGACGCGCACGACGGTCGCTGCATCGACATAGTAGCCCGTGTCGTCCTCCGCGTCGACGAAGCGCATGTCCTCTGCCGCATTACACACGTTGAAACTTGTGAAAAACACGAGAGCGGCAAGCAGAATTCCACCGCTCATAAAACGCTGCATTTGTGGGATAGCCCCCTTCCGAATTTTTCTGTGATTCGGATTCATTATAGAGTAAAAAATTTTTTGCGTCAAATTTATCTTGTATGAGACTGCAATTTTACCTCGATGAGTATGCGCTCTTTTCAGTTGCGAAAACTCTGTTTATGATGTAGTATAAGAACGACAGAATTCTTTGTAAAAGACAGGAGAACGCGCCGATGACCAAGGCTACAAAAACGCGCATCCTACTTGCTATGACTACCGCCTGTACCGTGCTCCCACCGGCTGCACATGCTGCCTATCGCGGGGACACGGATACGGGCTTTCAGCATCTGGATTTCATCGAGAACGAGCGGCGTGAGGAGCGTGAGAACCGTCTCACGGAGGAGCAGAAGAAGCTGCTCGCCGATGTGGGGGAGATGGAGAAGTACCTGCGTCATCCCGTGGATGCGACGGCACCGTCGCCGATTGCGTTTGAGGGCGATGATTTGACCTATGACGAGCGCACGGGCGACTTCACGGCGAAGGGGCATGTGGACATCGTGCAGCTTGCGGCACGGCGCTTTCAGGGCGACTATGTAGAGGGCAACACTGTCTCGGGCGAGGTCTCCGTCCCTGATCGCGCGCATATGCTGCAGCTGACAGAGGGCGCGGCACGCGTGACGCTCGATGGCTACCGCATCAACTACAACTACAAGACACGCGAAGGCACGATGGCGGAGGCAAAGGGCAAGGTCGGCGGCTACTACATGACGGGCAAGCGGTTCGAGTTCTACCCGGACAAGATCGTGGTCTACGACGGCACGCAGACGAAATGCTCTGCGGAGAAACCTGACTACCATCTGAGTGCCGATGTGGCAGAACTGTATCCGGGCGACAAACTTGTGCTCACGAATGTAAAATTCTGGATCAAGAACAAGGTTATTTTCAAGAAGAAGCGGTATGTGGTCGATGTGGCAAGCCCCATACAGCGGAACTTTCCGACGGCGGGCTATGACAGCGAGGATGGCCTTTGGGTTGAGCAGACATTCGACTATGATATTGCACCGCGCGTCACGGCGAGTGCGAATCTCTATGTGACGACCAACAAGGGCTGGCGCAGTCACTACGATCTCGGCTGGCAAAACGGTGGTGCGAGTGCCGTCCTGACCTATGGTGTGTTCGACGACGGGGATGACGACTGGATCAAAAAGCAGCCCTCGTTCATCCTCGGCTATGGGCATCGCGTCGGTAAGACGCCGGTCACCTACAACCTGTACTCGGAGTATGGACGTTGGTATTCGGACGGGATTCACAGCAACCACTGGAAATACGGTGTCTCGCTCGCGCATGATACGATCCGTTTTCATGGGTATCGGCTCGATCTCGCGGGAGGGTATTCCATCACGCGTGAGAGCTATGACAGTTCGCGCGTACAGGGGTTCAATGCGAGCGTGTTCCTCACGAAGCCGTTCAACGAGCGTTTTGCGGCGTACATCGGAGGCCTGTACTCCAAGAGTTCGAAGGAGAATTCGCTCTTTGCCTTCGATCAGGAAGACTACTCGCGGATTTTGCAGACGGGGCTGAGCTACCGGATTGATGAACACAACCGCATTGCGGTGGGGACGAAGTACGCCGTTGAGCCACGGGAATGGACGGATGTGGACTACTACTGGTTTCACGATCTGCACTGCTCGCAGATCATCCTGCGCTATCGCTCGAAGCAGGATTCGTGGAAGGTCAAATGGGAGTTTACGCCATGGTAAATGCACTCGCGCAGATGGCAGATGCGCCTGTCCTCATCATTGGGGATATGGTGGCGGATGTCTACCTCGACGGCACGATTGCACGGATCTCGCGTGAAGCTCCCGTACTTGTGCTGGAGCAGCGCGAGGAGCGTGTGGTTGCGGGCGGCGCGGCAAATGTCGCGAACAACGCGGCAACGCTCGGCGGTATGGCGTACGCCGTGGGGGTCTGCGGCACGGAGCGCAGCGGTGACGCCCTCCTCGCGGTGCTCGGTGAAAATGGGGTGCATACAGAGTTTGTCCGCGCAGAGGCGCATCCGACGATCACGAAGACGCGTATCATTGCGGGCGGCCGGGCGACGGTCAGCCAACAGATCGTGCGCGTTGACCGCGAGTGGCACACGCCGCTCACGGCGGAGACGGAGAAGCTGCTCCTTGGGCGCATCCGTGAGCTCCTGCCGCAGGTGCGCGGCGTTGTGCTCTCGGACTACGGCTCGGGAACTGTGACGGAGCGCGTACGGCGCCTCGTCATCGAGGAGACGCGCAGGTTGGGAATTCCAAGTATCGTGGACTCGCGCTATGACATCCTCTCCTACGAGGGCATCGGCTACGTCAAGCAGAACGATGCGGAGCTGGCAGCAGCACTGGGACGGGAGCTGTGCTGCGAGGAAGAGATCTGTGCGGCGGGGCATGAACTGCGGCAGCGGCTCTCTGCAGACGGTGTTCTCATCACGCGTGGAGATAAGGGGATGACACTCTTCCTCGCCGATGGTTCGGCAACGAATATTCCCGTCAGCGACCACAGTGAGATCTTTGACGTGTCGGGCGCAGGCGATACCTGCGTCGCGGTTATGATTCTCGGGCTCGCGTCGGGGGTTGACCCGTTGACGGCAGCACGGCTCAGTAACATCGCATCGGGGATTGCCGTGCGCAAGCGCGGGACGGCGACGGTTGCACAGGAGGAGCTGTGCGCTGCTGTACTTGCGGCAGAAGGGGAGTGCTGATATGCTGATTCCGAATGAGCGGATTGCGGAGTTTGCCGCTGCGCTGCGCGAAGGAGGGGCACGCGTTGTCTTTACGAACGGTTGCTTTGATATCCTCCACGCGGGGCATGTGCGCTATCTCGCGGCGGCACGTGCGCTTGGCGACGTACTCATCCTCGGGCTGAACAGCGACGCATCCGTGCGCCGTCTGAAGGGAGAGACGCGCCCCGTGAATACGGAGGCGGATCGTGCGGAGGTCGTGGGTGCGCTGAAATCCGTGGACGCGGTCGTCATCTTTGGCGAGGATACGGCGGAGGAGCTGATTGCAAAGGTGCGCCCTGCGGTGTATGCGAAGGGCGGCGACTACACGCGTGAGACGCTGCCCGAGGCGCGCATTGTCGAGCGTTACGGTGGCGAGGTCGCCTTTATCCCGCTTGTGGCGGGGAAATCTACGACGAGCATTATTGAACGGGCGGGGCGGAAGTAGGGGGCGCGTTCGCGTGGGACAAGCACCAGAACCAACCTTTGACGATGAAAGGAGGGCAGGACATGAAGAACATCTTGGTTGTCAAACTGAGCGCAATCGGTGATGTGATTCATGCCCTGCCCGTTTCGTATGCCATCAAGGAGCGCTTCCCCGAGGCGCATCTGACGTGGGTTGTCGAAAAGCCCGCCTATCCGATCCTCGAGGGCAATCCCTACATCGACGACATCATCCTCTTTGAAAAGGCGAAGTTCCGCAGCGTCAGCGGCTTCCTGCACGAGATCGGCCCCTTTCGGCGCCGCCTGCGCGCGCGGCGCTATGACGCCTCGCTCGATCTGCAGGGGCTGTTCAAATCGGCGGCAATTGTATGGAATGCGGGCGCACGGCGGCGCGTCGGCACGGCGAATATGCGCGAGGGCGCGCATCTCGTGAGCCGTCCTGTGCGTGGTGCGCACGCAGCGGGGCACATCGTTGAGCGCTATCTCGATGTGGCGCGTGTGCTTGGCTGCACGGTGAACGAGGTGCACTTTCCCGTTGCCGTATCCGAACGCGATTGCTCGGCGGCTGAGATGCTGCTCGCACGCGAGGGTGTGCAGGAGGGGCGCGCGTTTGTCGCCTTTGCCATCGGTGCGAACTGGCCGAACAAGCGCTGGCCGGTGGAGCATTTCGCCGCGCTCGCGGACAGGCTCTACCGTGCGCACTACGTTCCCGTTCTCGTCGGCGGCGGACGGCTCGATGAGACGCTCGCACAGGACATCATGGCGGCGAGCGAGATTCCGCCCGTGAACCTCGTCGGGCGCACGAATCTGAAGCAGCTCGCGCATATCTTCACGCGCGCCGCGCTCGTCCTCGGCGGCGACACGGGCCCCGTCCACCTCGCGGCGGGGCTCGGCACGCCGACCGTCATGCTCATGGGGCCGACGGATGCGAACCGCAATGGCCCCTATGGACAGCTCGAAAACGCAATCGAGGCTGACCGTCCCTGCCGCGCGTGCTGGAAGCGCGCCTGTCCGAAGGGGCTGGACTGCCTCGCGGCGATCAGCGTGGATGCCGTCGCCGCGAAGATGAGACCGCTGCTTTCGCGGTAGTGTGTCAGGACGTATTCGCCTGTGGGAGGCTGTAAGTTTGTACCGAAACATTCTCGTCATCAACCTCATGCACCTCGGCGATCTGATGCTTGTGACGCCCGTGCTGCACACGCTGCGGCAAAGCTATCCCGAGGCGCGCATCCCCCTCCTCGCGGACGCGAAACTCGCGGACATTGTGCGGGAGAATCGGAACATCGACGAATGCCTCCTGATCGACAAGAAGGGGAAGGACAGCAGCCTCCTCGGTATCCTGCGGTTTGCATGGCGTCTGCGGAAAGCAAAATACGATCTCGTTGTCAATCTCCACCGCAACGAGCGCGCCTCCGCACTCGCGGCACTCAGCGGCGGCAAGTACATCATTGGTTATGCCAAGCCCGGCTTTGCGCTCCTCTTCAATCATGTCAGTCCCGATCAGCATATGATCATGCACGAGATTCACTCGCACTACGCGGCACTGCGTGCGGCGGGCGTGATTGACGAGATTGCGGAGGCAGGGCTCCGGATGTGGCTGCCCCCTGCGGCAGAGGAGGAAGCGGCGCGCCTCTGGGCGACGCATTTCGCCTCGGGGGACAGGGTGATCGCACTCAACATCGGCGCGAGCTGGCTGACGAAGCGGTGGGTGGACGAATACTTTGCAGAGGTGGCGGACACCTACCTCGCGCGCGGCTATCACATCGCCGTCATGGGCGGTCCGATGGATGTGGAGATCGTCGAGCGCTGCCGCGCACAGATGCGGGAGCGGGACAACGAGCGTCTGCACATCTTCACGGGGCAGGTCAGCCTTGGCGTGCTCGCGGGGCTTCTGCGCCGCTGCATCCTCTTCATCACGACGGACTCGGGTCCCATGCACGTCGGCGTTGCGATGCATGTGCCCGTCCTCTGTATGTTTGGCGCGTCGCCGATTCCGGGCTTCTACCCCTACGATGCGCGCAGCATCTCCGTGCGCGCGCCCGTGCCGTGCCATCCCTGCCGCATTCACGAGTGCCCGCTCACAGGAGAGGAGTATATGAAGTGCATGAAGGGAATGCCGTCCGATCTCATCATCCGCTATGCCGATCAGATGCTTGCGGAGTGCGGGGAGCAGCCCGCCTATGCGCTTGCGCCGCCGACGGCGTTCGAGACGCGGGTAGTGGAGCAGGTGGACGGTACATTCGTCCTCGCGCCAAAGGGGGCGGCGGGGCGCGTCGTTCGTCCCGTGATGCCCGCAGGGCTCAAAGCCCATGGGTTTGATTGATATTTCGATTTCCACAAAAGATAGGAGCGTTCTCATGGATATGGCAAAGATCCGCGCAACCGTTGCGGAGAAGAGTGTACGCAGCAACATTCTCGTCGTCGGCGATGTCATGCTCGATAAGTATTACTCGGGCGAGGTCACGCGCATCTCGCCCGAGGCGCCTGTGCCGATCACACATGTGACGGGGACGCGCGAGACACTCGGCGGTGCGGCGAACGTCGCACACAACCTCGCGTTGCTCGGGACGAATGTGAGCATTGCGGGCTATGTCGGCGATGATGCGCACTGCAAGAGCCTCCTTGAGAAATTCGCCGCGCGCGGGATTGACTATGCGGGGCTTGTCCATACGGATCGCCCGACCACGACGAAGATCCGCATCATCGGCGGGCATCAGCAGATGCTCCGCCTCGACTTCGAGGACGCCAGCCCGATTGACGGCGCGTATGCGGAGCAGTATCTCGACTACATCGACAAAAAGCTGAACGAGAGCATGGACTGTGTCATCATCTCGGACTACGGCAAGGGCGCGTGCACGGAGTTTGCGTGCCAGCACATCATCCGCGCGGCGCATGATCACGGCGTGCCCGTCATCGTCGACCCGAAGGGGGCGCAGTGGGCAAAGTACCGCGATGTCGACTACATCACGCCGAATGTCAAAGAGATCAATGAAATCATGCTCGAGCCGATTAAAAATGATGATTTCGAGGTCGAAAAGGCGGCGCGCTATGCCATCCGCAAGTTCGGCATTCGCAATGTCGTCCTTACGCGCTCCTCGAAGGGGCTTTCCCTCATTCACAATGAGGAAGTTGTCCACGTTCCAACGCGGGCACAGGAGGTCTTTGATGTCTCGGGTGCGGGCGATACGGTCATCGCCGTGTTCGGGCTGGGGCTTGCAGGCGGACTGAAGCCTGCAGACGCGGCATATCTGGCAAATCTGGCGGCGAGCGTTGTCGTCTCGAAACTCGGAACGTATGCCGTGAGCAGGGAAGAACTGCTGCAGGTGCTCGACCGTCAGGAGGGGGCAAATTCATGATTATCGTTACCGGTGGTGCCGGCTTTATCGGCAGCAATCTCGTCCACGCGCTGAATGCGCGCGGGCACAAGGACATCCTCATCGTCGACGATCTTGCAGACGGCGAGAACTACAAGAACCTGCGCGGGCTGCATTTCATTGACTACCAGCAGAAGGACGACTTCCTCCACCTCATCGAGGAGGGTGACTTCGACGGCACGGACATCGACGCAATCTTCCACGAGGGCGCGTGCTCGGATACGATGGAGTACGATGTCAACTACATGATGAAGGTGAACTACTCCTACTCCAAGGCGCTCCTGCACTTTGCGATGGGGGCGCGCATCCCGTTCTTCTACGCCTCCTCCGCCTCGACCTACGGCGGCGGGAAGCACGGCTTCACTGAGGGCGGACGCTGCGAGGATGCGCTCAATCCCTATGCGTTCTCAAAGCTCTCGTTCGACCGCTATGTGCGGCAGGTTATCCCCGAGGCACGCAGTCCCATTGTCGGGCTGAAATACTTCAACGTCTACGGTCCGCAGGAGCATCACAAGGGAAAGATGGCATCCATCTTCTACCAGCTCTACCATCAGATCATGGAGACGGGCGAGGCACGCCTTTTCCGTGGGACGGATGGGCTCGCGGACGGTGAGCAGCGGCGTGACTTTGTCTATGTCGGCGATGTTGTGCGCGTCAACCTCCATTTCTTCGAGCACGGCGGCGAGAGCGGCGTCTACAACTGCGGCACGGGCGTCGCACACAGCTACAACGAGGCGGCGCGTGCCGTGATAGCCGCGCTCGGTAAGGGAAAAATCGTCTATCGTGACTTCCCCGAGGTGCTGCGCGGCAAGTACCAGAACTATACGCAGGCGGATACGACTGCGCTGCTTGCAGCGGGCTATGACGGCGGCTTCACGCCGATGGAGGAGGCGGTCAAGGAGTACTGCGACTTTCTGACGGCGGGCGGGTACTTCTCCTATGGCGAATAAGGCGATCTTCTTCGACCGTGACGGCACGCTCAACGTCGACGTGCACTACCTCCACGAGCCTGAGAAATTCGTCTGGATCGAGGGATCAATCGACGCGATTCGCTGGGCGAATGAACACGACTATCTCGTCATCGTCGTCACGAACCAGAGCGGCATTGCGCGCGGCTACTATGATGAGGCTGCCATGCACCGCCTTCACGACTGGATGAATGCGGAGCTTGCCGCGCATGGTGCACATATCGACGCATTCTACTACTGCCCCCATCATACAGAGGGAAAGCTCCCTACCTATGCGAAGAGCTGCGACTGCCGCAAGCCCGCCCCCGGCATGATCCTGCGCGCGATCAGAGAGCACAATATCGACTCCGCCGTCTCGTGGATGTTTGGCGATGCGGCGAGTGATGTTGCCGCCGCCGAAAACGCGGGGGTGAAGGGAGTACGGTATACGGGGGGGAGTCTCGTGGACTGTGTGCGGCGCGCTATAGAACAAGAGGAATAACCTGTCGAGGAGGTGCTCATGTGAAACTTGCCGTTATCATTCTCACGCACAATGAGGAGCGGCACATCGAGGCGTGCATTCGGAGCGCCTCGTTTGCCGATGAGATTCTCGTCATCGACGATGACAGCACGGATCGCACGGCGGAGATTGCGCGCTCGGCAGGGGCACGCGTCATTGCGCATCCTCTGGCGGGAGACTTCGCGGGGCAGCGCAATTTTGCATTGACGCAGACGGACGCAGACTGGGTCCTCTATGTGGACGCAGACGAGCGCGTTCAGCCGGAGACAGAGGCTGAGCTGCGCCGCATCATGGCAGAGGATGCGCGTGCCGTCTATGAGATCAAGCGCATCAATGTCGCCTTTGGACAGCGTATGTACTACGGCGGTCACCGACCGGACTATCCGCGCCGCTTCTTCCCACGCGATGCGGTGCGCTGGGAGGGGCTCGTGCACGAGCGTACGGTGTCCGATCTCCCCGTTCGCCGCCTGAAGGGAAGTCTCCTGCACTATACCTATACAGACTGGGATCGCTATTTTCAGAAATTCAATCAGTATACGACACTGATGGCAGAGCGGCAGTATGCAGACGGAAAGCGGGCCTCGTTTCTAAAGATTTTACTTGATCCGCCGTTTGCGTTCTTTCGTTTTTATATTCTGCAGCGCGGCTTCCTCGACGGGCGGCTTGGTTTTATTCTCGCTATGACGCATGGTTTTTATACGATGGTGAAATATATCAAGCTGCATTATATGGAAACGGATTCTGATTCCTTGACATCATTTCGGTCTGCATAGAGAAAAGCAGAGGGAACATATGAAAATTGCCATCTTTGAAAACATCATGACGCCTGGTGGTCACGAGGTCGACTTTGATCGTATTCTTGTGGAGGAACTGAAAGCGCTCGGACATGAGATCGTGTTCTATGTGCCCGAAGGCTTTCGTTTTGGAATGGACTATCATACTGAGGTGCGCCATCTCTCCGGCGGACCCGTTTCCTACACACATGCGCGCGGCATCGGGAAACTTGTGATCTCTCTCAGGCGCACGCGCCGTCGGTTCAGCTGGTATCGCCAACTCTATCAGGCGGCGGAGGCGGGAGCGTTTGATGCGCTCATCGTTCCGACGGCAACCTATCGTTATTTGCGTGCGCTTCGCCACAGCGTCCTGCGCCGCTCGCCTGTGCCCGTCATGTTTCTTCATCATGGAATCACGCCGAAGGACGCCGACTCCTTTTTCGATGCCGTACATGGGTTGCTGGAATATCCCAATATCCGACCGACGGTCATTACTTTTGGAGACGCTATCTTTGGGAAACGTCCCGAAAATCTGCGCTTCATCGTGCCGCCGACCTATATTCCGCGGGATATTGAAGCTGCTCCGCGCATGCCTGTCAAGGAGGATGAACCTGTTACCATCGGCTTCTTTGGACAGTTTCGCAGGGAAAAAAGGCTCGAGGATCTGCTCAATGTCTATCTTGCGGGACATTATACACGCCCCGTTCGCCTGCTTGTACAGGGATCGACGATGCATGCGGAGGATGCGGAGGAGTTCGAACGCATCATCGCAGCCTATGACGGCAAGGGGATTACGTTCCTGCATCGCGGCTTGATCGGTGCGGAGTGGCAGCGCGCCATTGCGGGGGTGGATGCGCTCCTCCTGCCGTACTCGGCAGAGCGTTACCGCTACCAGTGCAGTGCAGTGCTCTTTACGGCGATTGGTTTTCAAAAACCCGTGCTCGTGAGCGATGATATGAATCCCGCTGTATTTGAACGGTTTTCTGTTGGGGAGACCTTTCCCAGCGGTGATTCCGCCGCACTCGGGCGGACGCTCGAGACCTTTATCAACGAATATGACAGCCGCGCGCCGCATTGGCACCATGCGCTCGAAGAGGCGGCGCGCTACTATGCACCGTCGCGTGTCGCCGCGCAGATTGCGGCGATCCTCGCAGAGAAAAATTGAAACGGAGTTTGCCTATGCTTGCTGAGATTCGCGCCGTCGCCCATCGCGCCTATCGCTGGGAAAACCCGCGCGAGCGCCACCGTGCGCTCGTCTTTATGGTGCGCGGACTCCTGCATAGGAAGCAGCTGCGCGAACTGTACGAATTCTTTCAGGAAACAGAAGTGCGGTGTGCCGTCTACGAGCGCAACCCGTTTCCGCTCGAGCAGGCGACGCGTGCCTTTTTTTATGCGGGCTCGACCGTGGGCACGCGGATCGCACTCATCAAGGATCATTATGCCTTTCTTGAAGCACATCTGAAGCCTGCAGATTTTGTCGATCTCGCACTCGAGCGTCCACGCGAAATCTGGCGGTCACAGGAGACGGATATAGAGTGGAATGCCTGTCTGAAATTCGAGCCGGGACAGCGCAAGGAGGGGTTGCTCTCTGTGATGATGGATGTGAACGGGACGCATCTCTATCAGATCATCTTTTGGATCGAGCAGCGTGACGGGCAGCCGACGCTTGTGATCGGTGCCATGCAGGGACCCAATACCGAGGACGCGCAGGATTTTGTCCGCGAGATGACAAAGCGCGCCCACCGCTTCCGCACGAAGAATCTCATCCTCTATATGACGCAGGCAGTTGCGCGTGCGCTTGGCGTGCAGCGCATTCTCGCCGTCTCGAATGCAGGCTACTACGCGAATAACCACATCCGCCGCGATCGCAAGCTCAAGACGGACTTTGGTGCATTTTGGGAAGAGGCAGGCGGACGGAAGACGGAGGATGCACGCTTCTATGAACTCCCTCTCACGCTCCCGCGCAAGACAATGGAGGAGGTGCCGACGCGCAAGCGTGCCGTCTATCGGCGGCGGTTTGCATTTCTTGATGAGGTGGATGCAGAGATTTCAGAGCGCGTGAAAGCCTTTATGACTCCCCTTTAAGTGATCGCATATGAAGGAAACACAGATAGAGAGGGCGTGTGTCATGAGACGCTTTGTGATTGTGGAACTGGATGGCGACCTAATTCGTGATGTTTTAAAGGAATTTCATAAGAATGGAACGATAGAGATTGTAAAATGGTACATTGCAGAAGAAAATCGGGCGGCGTTTTCTGATTTCCCTTCGGCAGAGGTGTTTATCACATCATGGCGGAGAGGCTTGTCTTATACACCGACATTAACAGAGATGGACGAGCGTCGCCTTTTTACTGAACTTGACTATATCTTAGCGAACTTTGCGCGTGATACGGAATTTTATCGTTTGCCATACTACGAATACAAGCATGTTGTCCATATGATGGCAAATTATTTTGCCGATGCGCTGCGCCGCGTGCATGCGGAAGCAGTTCTCTTTCAAGATTTGCCGCATGGTCCTACCGTCAGTGTCATTTATGCGGCAGCGCGCATTTTAGGGATTCAGACCTATTCATTGGTTCCCTCTGAGCAGGCGGACTTTTTTCATATTTGCACATCAATAGAGGATTATGGTATCTTTGAGATCCAACCTAGGGTACAGAGCGCAGGGCAAAGCGTGGTACAGATCGAGAAAACCTATCGGAAAGAGCTGGCATATATGACCGAAGAGCGGATTCGGGAGGATTTGGGCAAGTCTGGCAAACGCAGGTTTCGCCTTTTCACGCATCCGCGTGCATGGCTTGCAGAACGACGGGCGATATTAAAGCGTCACGGAGATAAATATGATTCTGTCGCGGATTTCATTGAGCGCCGTATTGTCCTCGGCATCAGCCGGTATTTTCGCACCAAAGAGTATCTTAGAGCAGCAAGGCGCGCAGAGGCGAGCAATATCAGCTGGAGTGAAAAGTATGTATATTTTCCGCTGCACCTACAGCCGGAGATGACTACGGATACGCTTGGCGGTTGCTATCGTGATCAGCTCTTGGCGATCGAGCAGCTGGCACGCATTCTTCCGAAAGACTGGCTGATTTACGTCAAGGAGAATCCGAAGCAGCTGTTCTGGATGCGGGAAAAATATTTTTTCAAACGATTGTCATGTCTGCCACAGGTGCGGTATATTTCACGTTCGGTAGATACATATCAGCTCATGCAGCACAGTCAGTTTGTTGCAACCATCAGCGGAACGGCGGGCTGGGAGGCGATTTCCGGCGGGAAGCCCGCGGTCGTCTTTGGGCAGTGCTGGTATAAAAACTTTCCCGGTGTTTTCTCGTTTTCCGATGAGCTTGACTTAGAGGCCGTGGCTGGTTATTTCATCGAGCATCGCGCCGTGGAGGAGGTATTCTCTGCATATCGAGGAAAGGCTTTGAAAGGGATCTTCCGCAGTGATTGCCTGCGTGACGCCAAGGATTTTGATGCAGGGGAAAACCATAAAAATATGCTCCAAGCGATGGAGTTCTTGTTCGTCAAATTGGATGGGGCACATCCGTGAAAAACGGAAGCCATGTTAGGGCTGCATATGAGCATGACAAGGGGGAAACAGGATGTTAAACACATTGATTTGGGGGTTGGATCAACCGATTGCGGCTCCTTTGATTGCACGTCTCCATGATGAGGGTGTATTTTGTGTAAAAAAGTGGATTGTTGGTGAGAGTGAAAGCAAGACGCCGTTCTTTCTGGAGAGAGAGGGCGTCGAAATCATCGAGGATAAACTTGAACTGAATTTCTGTCAGGGTGATTTAGATTTCCCGCCGACTTGGCTGGATGAGAAAATACGACACTATTTCCCTGTCATCTTACAGAATTTCGCCCGTCAGTTTTTTTATGATCGCCTTCCTGTCTATGAGTTTATGAATATCATACAGATTTGGGTGAGATATTATTATACAATGCTTGCACGAAATCAAATTGATGCGGTCATTTTTGCCGATATACCGCATGAGGGGGGGCGGAGCATTCTGTATCCTATGGCACAAGCCATGGGAATACCTACTTTGATGTTAGTGCCGTCCGGTCCCTTCGGAACCTTTGCATACTGTTTTTCGATAGAGGATTATGGGCGCTTCGCGGATGTTCCGATGTTTCGCACACCGCATCCTGAGGAGAGCCAGATTCGGCAGGACTATAAAAAAGAACTGTACTATATGAAAGGGAAACATGCACCCAAGCAGAGAAAGACACTACAGTATCGCTTAAGAAAATTAGCGTCGCCAAGGGCATTCATAAAACGGAAAAAGGATATTTTTGAAAGTACCCTTCAAAAATACGGCAGCATTCAAGAGTTTCTTCTGAAAAAAGTTGCGACGTGTGCTATGAACTATGACGAAAAGAAGAAGTATCAGGCAAATGCAATGAATTGTGCTGATAAAGATGTTGATTTTAATTGCGATTATGTATATTTTCCGCTTCATCTTCAGCCTGAAATGACAACGGATGTATTAGGCGGCATATATTGCGACCAGCTGCTCGCCATTGAGAAACTGCGCGCAATGCTGCCGCCGGATTGGATGATCTACGTTAAGGAAAATCCAAAGCAGACGAAACGCATGCGGCTGGATTACTTCTTCAAGCGTCTGAAGCTTATTCCGAACGTCAAGTATGTGGATCGCTCCATCGATACCTATGCCCTTATGGAACATGCCAAATTTGTCGCGACTATTACGGGGACGGCCGGGTGGGAGGCAATCAGCGGAGGAAAGAATGCCCTGATCTTTGGCCGCATATGGTACGAGGCGTTTCCCGGTGTATTCCAGTATCATGAGGGGCTGCGCCTAGAGGACATCACATCCTATGTGATCGACCATGATGCTTTGGAGCAAGCTCTGCATTGCTATTTAGAAAAGACGGTGGACGCCGTTTATTCACCGGCGATTCAGGAGGCTATGCCGGCGTTTGACGCCAAGAAGAATGATGAAAAACTGGAGAAGTTTTTCAGGTTCATCATCCCCTATATAGAGATGCATCGATGCAAGGTCGCAGGAGAAAAGGAGTAGAATATGTTCAATAATAAAAATATCCTTGTCACAGGTGGGACAGGCTCATTTGGCAAGATGTTCATCAAGATCCTGCTTGAGCAGTATCGGCCCAACAAAGTCATTGTCTACTCACGCGACGAGCTCAAGCAGTTTGAGATGCAGCAGACGTATAACGACAGCTGTATGCGTTACTTCATCGGCGATGTACGGGATGGAGAGCGCCTGAAGTATGCGATGGAGGGCGTGGACTACGTCGTCCATGCTGCGGCGCTCAAACAGGTGCCGGCAGCGGAATACAACCCGATGGAGTGCATCAAGACGAATGTGAATGGTGCGCAGAATGTCATTGACGCGGCGCTTCATGCAGGCGTTAAGAAGGTCATTGCACTCTCCACGGACAAGGCGGCAAATCCGATCAACCTCTATGGTGCGACAAAACTCTGCTCGGATAAACTCTTTACGGCAGCAAACAACTTTGTCGGCGCAAAGGAGACACGATTCGCCGTCGTACGCTATGGCAACGTCGTCGGAAGCCGTGGCTCTGTGGTACCGTTTTTCAAACGCCTTGTAGCGGAGGGAGTGCAGGAGCTTCCCGTGACTGATCCGCGCATGACACGCTTCTGGCTCCGCTTGGAGGATGGCATCGCATTCGTTCTCAAGAGTTTTGAACGCATGAAGGGCGGTGAGATCTTCATCCCAAAGATCCCGTCGATGCGGATTACCGACCTTGCGGAGGCGATTGCACCGGGGCTGCCGGTCAATATCATCGGCATCCGCCCAGGGGAGAAGCTGCACGAGGTGATGTGCCCGTCGGATCTCTACTATGAGACGTTGGAGTTTGCGGATCATTTTGTCATCATGCCCTCCACACAGGAGCAGACGGTGGACTACACGCACAACGCGATCGGTGAAATAGGAGCCCTCGTGCCGGATGGCTTTGACTATAACTCCGGAAACAATCCATATTTCTTGACGGTGGAAGAACTACGGGAGATGAACCCATGATTTACTACGGAAGACAGGATATCAACGAGGCGGATATACAGGCCGTGGAGGCGGTGTTGCGCTCGGACTTTCTGACGCAGGGTCCTGCGATTGAGCGCTTTGAGCAGCGCGTTGCACAGTACTGCGGTGTGAAATATGCAGTGGCTGTCTGTAACGCAACCTCAGCACTTCACATCGCCTGTCTTGCGGCAGGCCTTGGGAAAGGTGATCTCCTCTGGACGAGTCCGATTACCTTTGTCGCCTCGGCGAACTGCGCACGCTACTGTGGTGCGGATGTGGATTTCGTCGATATTGATGAAAACACCTACAACATGAGCGCCTCCGCACTGGAGCAGAAGCTGCAGGAGGCGAAGCGGCAGGGCAGACTGCCCAAGATCGTCGTTCCCGTGCATATGGCAGGGCAGTCCTGCGATATGCGTGCCATCAAGAAACTGTCGGAGGAGTACGGGTTTACACTGCTTGAGGATGCTTCACACTGCGTCGGCGCGGACTATGCCGATACCAAGGTGGGAAGCTGTGCCTATTCGGATATGGCAGTGCTGAGCTTTCATCCCGTCAAGATCATAACGACAGGCGAGGGCGGTATGGTTCTGACGAACGATGCCGCTCTCTACGAGCAGCTTTGTCTCTATCGCAGTCACGGCATTACGCGCGATCCGAAGCACATGACCAAAGAAAGTGATGGGGACTGGTACTACCAGCAGGTCGCACTTGGTTTCAACTATCGCATGACGGACATTCAGGCGGCGCTCGGCGCGAGTCAGATGGATCGTCTGGATGAATTCGTTGCGCGCAGACGTGCTCTTGCGGCGCGCTACGATGCACTGCTGCGGGATCTTCCTCTTAAAACGCCGTTTGTTTTGGATGGGGCGCAGCCGTCGTGGCATCTGTATATCGTACGCATTGACTTTGACCGCGTACACAAGACGAAGCAGCAAATCTTTGCGAAAATGCGCGCACGTGGCATTGCGCTGAACCTGCACTACATCCCCGTGCATACGCAGCCGTATTATGAGGCGCTCGGTTTCCATGCAGAGGATTGTCCGGCTGCGATGGCGTACTACCATGAGGCACTCACGCTGCCGCTCTATCCATGCATGACGGATGCCGAGCAGGAGATGGTCGCACGGGCGTTGCGTGAGGTGCTGATCGGAGGCTGATCGGAGCAGCGGTGTCGGAAACAGGAGGACATATGACGGCGAAACTCTGTCTGGGAACGGTGCAGTTCGGCATGCGCTATGGCATTCACAATACATTGGGGCGTCAGCCGACCGAGGAAGAGGTCTTTGGTATCCTGGATGCTGCGCTTGACGCCGGCATTTGTATGTTTGATACTGCCAGCGCATACGGTACGTCGGAGGAGTTGCTCGGCCGCTATGGTTTGGCGGCACGCGGCGGGCAGATCATCTCCAAGCTGCACCCTGCAGTGGAAGGTGAGCGGCGTGATGTGCAGGGCGAAATCCGACGCTCCCTTGTACGTCTTGCCGCGTCCAGGCTTTACTGCTATATGCTGCATCGTGTAGAGGATCTGGATGATGCCTCTGTGATGGATGTGATGGAGGATGCAAAGGCGCGTGAATGGACGGATAAGATCGGTGTGAGCATCTACAGCCCCGAGGATGCCATGCGTGCAGCAGAGGATTCTCGCATTGATGTCATACAGGTGCCGTATAACGTGCTTGATCAGCGGCTTGACGACTGTGGTTTTTTCGAGTATGCCAAGGAAAATCAGAAAGAAGTATTCGCGCGGAGTACGTTTTTGCAGGGCCTTCTGCTTATGTCTCCTGCGGATGCAGAGACAAAGGTCGCGGGAAGCGGTGTCTATGTGGAGCGCTTTCAATCCATGGCGGCAGAGGATGGATTCCTCCCGCGTGAGGCGGCGATGCTCTACGCCCTCTGTCATGCGGGGATTTCCTACGTCGTGTTCGGTGTGGACACGAGTGCGCAGCTGAGGGAGAACACGTCGTTGTTATCCAGATGCCGCACATTTTTAGCAACCTATAAAAAACTGCACGGTGCGTTTCGTGATATAGATGTGAATATACTCGAGCCGCAGCGATGGAAGGTCAGTCTCTGATTTTTTATTATGAATGTGTATAATTTATGGCTGATGTTCCTATGGAAAAGGACTGATATATCTTGGTGCTAGCCATTTTGCAGGCGCGGTGCTCCTCGCATCGTTTGCCGAACAAGGTGTTGAAGCCATTGCTTGGGCGAGCGATGGTGCTGCGGGAGATGGAACGTCTGACGCACAGTCGATACATTGACCGGATTGTTCTCGCGACGAGCACGGATGTGAGTGATGATCCGCTCTGTGCTCTTGCAGAAGAGACAGGCGTAAACATCTATCGCGGCAGTCTTGATGATGTTTTGGATCGTTACTATGCCTGTGCGAAAGAATATGGCGCAGAACATATCGTGCGCGTGACGGGGGACTGTCCGCTCATTGACTGGCGCGTGAGTGATGATGTGATTGCGCGTCACCTCACTGAGAAGAATGACTATACGCGTACAACAGAACGATTTCCGGATGGGCTTGACACCGAGATCATGACGTTCGATGCTCTGGAACAGGCACATCGGGAGGCACGACTGACCTCTGAGCGGGAACACGTAACACTCTATTTTCGAAATAATCCGGAGCGTTTTCGTATCGGTTCTGTGGATTGTGCGGAGGATTATCGCGATTTTCGTTGGACAGTGGATGAGCCGTGTGACTTTCCTTTTGTGGAAGCGGTCTATGAAAAACTCTATGCGAAGAACAAAGATTTTTCCATGCAGGATATTCTTTCCCTGTTGAAAGAACAGCCTGACCTTCGGACACTCAATCAAGGGATTGTTCGGAATGAGGGGTTGCTGAAATCTCTGGCAGAAGATACGAAGTAAGCGGGATAAATATGGGAGGCGCATCTATTATGAAGATCAATCAAAGAAGTCTGAAGAAGTCAGATGAACTGTGGCAGCGGGCACAGGATACCATTCTCTCGGGCTGCCAGCTCTACAGTAAAGGGCCGGAGACGCATATCAAGGGCGTGTCTCCCATCTATATCGACCATGGCAAGGATGGGCACGTCTGGGATCCGGACGGCAATGAGTACATCGACTACGATATGGGACTCGGGCCGATCCTGCTCGGCTATCAGTACAAGGCGGTGGATGATGCAGTCATGGCGCAGCTGCGCCGCGGTATGGGCTACTCCCTCGTTGCACCCGAGGAAGTGGAGTATGCCGAACTGTGTGTAAAGCACATCCCGAGCGCGGGAAAAGTGCGCTTCCTCAAGACGGGGTCCTCGGCGACGGAGGCAGCTGTCCGCATTGCGCGCTGCTATACGGGGCGCAAACACATCGTGCGCGGAGAGTATCATGGCTGGCATGAATGGACGACAGCGGCGGAGAACGTCCGTCAGGGCGGCATCCTGCCCGAGGTGCGTCAATTCGTCCATAAATTCGACTACAACGACCTGGCGAAGGTCGAAGAGTATTTTGAAGCCTATCCGGGGGAAATCGCCGCTGTCATTACGGAGGCGGTTGAGGTCGAGCCGCCCAAAGAAGGCTTCCTTGAGCAGTTAAAGGAACTCTGTCATCGGAATGGGGCACTGCTCATTTTCGATGAGGTTGTCAACGGCTTCCGCTTCTCGATCGGCGGCGCGCAGGCGTATTTCGGCGTGACGCCTGACCTCTCGACGTTTGGCAAGGCGGCCGCAAACGGGTTGCCGCTCTCCATCGTCGCGGGACGCAAGGACATCATGGAGGAAGTGGATAAGAAGATCTTTATCTCCACCACCTTCGGCGGTGACTGCCTGTCTCTTGCCGCCGGTATTGCCGTGATGAAGGAACTCGAATCCGGTGAGGTCACAAAGGCAATCTGGGAGAAGGGGAAATACCTTCAGGATAATTTCCGCCGTCTTGCCAAGGACATTGACGTGCCGATTGATCTCAGCGGCTATCCCTGCCGTCTGAATCTCGAATACACGGACTATGAGGGGAAAAAGGACTGGCTCTACAACTCCATCTTCATGCAGGAAAGCGTTAAGCGCGGTGTCCTCCTCGGCTGGCACATCTTCCCCTGCTATACGCATACGCAGGAGGATCTGGACTTCACGCTCAACGTATTCGAGGATGCGATGAAGATCTATCGCGAGGCGCTGAAGAGCGGGCATCCCGAAACCTATATGGAGGGGCAGCCGCTCAAGATCGTTCTGGGGTGATTCCTTGTGTTGAAACAGATCGGGTGGATGTCATGAATGACGTTGTGGCGATTCGCGTGGACTCATCCGAGCAGATCGGAAGCGGGCACCTGATGCGCTGCCTGACACTGGCGGAGCGGCTGCGAAAGGATGGTGCTGACGTTCATTTTATCTCGCGTGATCTTGCAGGGAGTCTGAATCATCTGGTGCGTGAGCAGGGCTTTTCTTTGTATATCCTCCCGTGCCATGCAGATCATCCTGCGCTTACGGGATATACGGCATGGCTGACCGTGCCGCAGGAGATGGACGCAGAGGAAACGGCGGCGATTTTGCGGCAGCTTTTTCCTGTGGAGCGTCTCGTCGTGGACAGCTATGCACTGGATGCGGCGTGGGAGCAAAAACTGCGCCCTCTTGTCCGTGAGATCTTCGTCATTGACGATTTGGCGAACCGACCGCACGACTGCGATGTGCTTCTCGACCAGAATTTCTATCGGGAAATGCGGCATCGGTATGACGGACTTGTACCTCCTGCCTGTAAGCTATTGCTCGGGCCGAGTCATGCCCTCCTGCGCGAGGAATTTTATGCAGCGCGGGAAAAGATCGGCGTGCGGGATGGTGTCCTGCGCCGCATTCTTGTATTCTATGGAGGCAGTGATGTGACGCGGGAGACCGAAAAGGCAATCCGTGCGCTCGTGCACCTTCAACTTCCCGCCGTTGCTGTGGATGTCGTCGTTGGAGGGAGCAATCCACGTCGCACGCAGATCGAGGAGCTTTGCGCTGCGCATGACTTCCTTTACTATCACTGTCAAGTTTCCAATATGGCAGAACTAATGGCACATGCTGATCTTTGTCTCGGTGCAGGCGGTACAACCACATGGGAGCGCTGTTTCCTGGGACTTCCTGCTATCGTGACTGCTGTTGCCGAAAACCAGATTCAGGTCTGCGAGGACTGCGCCGAGGCGGGCTATATCCGCTATCTTGGCAGATGGGATGAGGTAACAGTGGGGGATATTGCGGCGGCTGTGCAGAAGTGTATCATGCCGCAAACTCTTCGGGAGATGCAGCGAAGCTGCAGATTGGATGTGAATGATTGTGACAGATGAAAGACGGCTATACCTGCGTCCTGTTGAACTGTCTGATGCAAGGCTGCTTTTTCAGTGGCGTAACGAGAAAGCGACGCGTGCAAATTCTCTTCATAGTGAGGAACTCGTCTATGAGGATCATGTCCGATGGTTGGAGAGTGTACTCGGAACGACGAAGGCACAATATTTCTTTATTCTGATGGCAGATCTTGTGCCGGTTGGTCAAATTCGCCTAAGTGTTGAAAATGAAATGGCTCTGATCAGCTACAGCATAGATGCAGCTCGTCGTGCGCGTGGGTATGGGCATATGATATTGCAGATGACAGAAGACAAGTTGAGAGAGCAAAGCGTGCATCTGACACTCGTTGGTTACGTCAAAGAGGAGAACGTCGCTTCTCAGAGAGCATTTACGTCGTTACAGTATCGAGAAAGCCGTGAAAACGATCTTCTTCGATACGAAAAAGTGATTGGGGAAGCAGACAATATATAGGGAGGAAATGTCGTGGAGGGACAGAAACCTTTTATCATCGCAGAGATGTCGGGCAATCATAACCAGTCGCTTGAGCGTGCACTTGCCATTGTCGATGCGGCGGCTGCTGCAGGTGTCGATGCGATTAAGATTCAGACCTATACCGCCGATACAATGACGCTCGATATTGATACAGGCGAGTTTTTTATTGCGGATCAAAACAGCCTATGGAAAGGCGAGACGCTCTATCGGCTTTACGAGAAGGCTCATACCCCGTGGGAGTGGCATAAACCGATCTTTGACCGATGTAAAGAACATGGGATTATGGGCTTCAGCACGCCGTTCGATGATACATCGGTCAATTTTCTTGAGGAACTCGATGTGCCCTGCTATAAGATTGCCTCCTTTGAGAATGTGGATCTTCCACTCATTCGGAAGGCTGCGCGCACGGGCAAGCCCATCATTGCATCGACGGGGATGACAACCGTATCGGAGCTTGCCGATCTTGTTCGTACGGCGCGGGACAATGGCTGTGCAGATCTGACCCTACTCAAATGTACGAGCAGCTATCCATCCTCTCCGGAGGGGACGAATCTCCGCACGATTCCACATATGCGAGAGATGTTCGGATGCGATGTGGGGCTGTCCGACCATACGCTAGGCATTGGAGTTGCCGTCGCGAGTGTCGCGCTCGGTGCGTCGATGATCGAGAAGCACTTTACCCTGTCGCGTGCCGATGGCGGTGTCGATGCTGCTTTTTCGCTCGAGCCGGATGAGATGGCGCAGCTCGTGTGTGAATGCCGAGCCGCCGCACTCGCTATGGGTGAGGTGCGCTATGAGATGGCAGAGCAGGAAAAGAAATCTCTGCAATTCCGGCGCAGCCTATACATTGCAGAGGATATGAGAGCGGGAGATGTTCTGACGGAGAAAAATCTGCGCCGTATCCGCCCCGGACATGGGCTGTCGCCAAAGCATTATGATGCACTGCTCGGGCAAAAAGTAAGGTGTGATGTAAAGCGCGGAACGCCAATGTCTTGGGCATTGGTGGAGTAACAACTTCGTTTTGCTTGCAAGAGGAGGAAGGACAATGTGCTCAACTCAAGATAAAGGACAGGATATTTATAATCTTGCACAGAAGATTTTCCGTATTGTAGGAGCATTACCGGGGAAGGGGTACGCCGTACAATCGCGGATTTGAAAGCGTATATCGAAAAAGATAGCAATACTGTACTCAGCGTTCATGAAATACCGTCAGGTACGCCTGTTTTCGATTGGACTGTTCCAAAGGAATGGGGTATTCGAGATGCCTATATCGAAGATGAGATAGGCAATCGCGTGATTGATATGAAGCAGCATAATCTTCATGTCATGGGGTACTCCACTCCGGTCGATCGGTGGGTTGATTTGGATGAATTGAAACAGTATATCTATACGGAGCAGGATCAGCCTGATGTGATTCCCTATGTTACCTCCTACTACAAGGAACGCTATGGGTTCTGCATGAGTGAGCGGCAGAAAAATGCCCTGCCTCCCGGTCGGTACCATATGTATATTGATAGTGAGCTTTTTGATGGTGTGCTGAACTATGCCGAGGCGGTGATTCCGGGAGAGCGGGAACAGGAAATTTTCTTTTCGACGTACTTCTGTCATCCATCTATGGCGAATAACGAGTGCTCGGGACCTGCGCTTGCAGCAGAACTGATTCGTTTTGTTTCGTCGATGGAACGTAGGAAGTACACATACAGATTCATATTCATTCCAGAGACGATCGGCTCAATCAGCTATATGAGCACAGGAGATCATCTGGCACAGATGAAGAAAACAATGTGTGCGGGGTTCAATCTGTCTTGTATGGGAGATGATCGTGACTACTCTATTGTGGAGTCGAAGTATGGTGATACATTGGCTGATCGGGCACTCAAGAATGTGTTGAGCTATCACGCAGCGCAGTACTCAACATATTCTTTTTTGGAACGCGGGTCTGATGAACGTCAGTACAATGCTCCTGGTATTGACCTGCCTGTTGTATGCTACTGTCGCTCTAAGTTTGGAGAATATCCTGAATATCATACCTCTGCGGACGATATGACGCTGGTCTCACCGGAGGGATTTCAGGGCAGTTATGATGTTATGACCCAGGTTATTCAGGCACTGGAACATAATGCAAATTACCAAGTTGAGGTTTTGGGGGAGCCTCAGCTCGGCAAGCGTGGACTATACCCGACAATTAGTCAAAAGGGGTGCTACGATGAGGTTACTGCGATGGTTGATCTCGTCGCCTATGCCGACGGGAAAAATGATCTGATAGCGATTAGCGAGCGAATCGGAGTACCTGTCAAAGATCTTCTGCCGATTGTTCAGAAGCTGCGTGATGCAGCGTTGATTCGGATGGTGAGATGAGATGAAAGAAGCGATTGCAGAACTGAGGAAGACACTCGGTGCGCTTGGAATTCAGCGAGGGGATATTGTATATGTCGCCTCTGATATAACATTGCTTATGTATATAATACAAAGAGAATATGGTGTTGATAACATTGATGCATTTTTGGACGAATGCATCAATATTTTTGAGGATACTGTAACAGAAAGCGGAACACTGCTTTTTCCCATGTTTACATGGGCTCCGTGTCGTGGCGATACATTTAACGTGCGCAGCAGTAAATCTGAGGTCGGAGCATTAAATAATTGGGTTTTGCGCCATCGCCCTGAGTTCGTGCGTACTGCACATCCAATGTATTCCTTTTTTGTTTGGGGGAAAGACACAGATCAACTTGTTTCTTTGCATAATGAGAGTGCATGGGGAGAAGATTCTCCTTTTGGATATTTTCATAGGAATCATGCTAAAATGTTATTGATTGATGTCCATCTAAAGCAATGTTATACATTTATGCACTATGTTGAGGAACAGATCCGAGTGCCATATCGTTATATGAAGAATTTTAGGATAAACTATATTGATAAAGATGGCATTGAGAGCGAACGATCTTATACAATGTTTGTGCGTGATCTTGCGATTGACTCTATACAGCACACTCCCGATGATAAATTACTAGAAACAGGGATCATGACTGAAACCAAATGGCTGGATATTCCAGTGCGTCTTGTTGATATGGCTCAATCTTATTCAGTATATGAAAATGATCTTCGTTATAATAGAGGTAAGTGGTGTTATATTTTTTCTAGCTATGAATTAGACTGGAAGGGGGGACAAACCCATCCAGATGAGTTGAATAATTAATATGGAGAAAAAGTTTATGGAATCAGATCTCAATAAAAATTTTACCTATCCATATGACAATGATCTCTTGATGC
>NZ_KB290940.1:0-1589 GCF_000318175.2 Selenomonas sp. oral taxon 138 str. F0429
CCGTGGGCGAAGGGGCTGCCGCTCAAGGCGGATGGGTATGAGTGCGAGTTTTATCGGAAGGACTGAAATAGCGGCATCTGCCTTACTGACAGATGCCGCTTGAACTGTGATTTATTGTATTGAATCCATGAGCTGGAGGATTGTTTCACAGGCGGAAGCGAATTCCACTTCTCTGGCATATTCGTAATCCCGCTGATATATTGCCCAGTGATGCTGCATCGCTGGGCTACTTAAAATCTGCTCCAAAATGCTCTGATACTGCAGCATTAGCATACCGGAATTGCGCTTTTGTGCAGTTTCGGATACCGCCTGACGCAAAACGGTTCGACTGATCTGATCGCCCTTCAGCTTGCTCAGGATAAAGATATCGTAAAAGTCTCTTGGCCGCGTATTTTGATCTCCACGGGAAATTACAGTTTCCAACTTCTCGGCAAGGATCGTCTCAAGGTTGTAAGCAAAGATTTCCAATGTGCCGTCATTGAACATCATGGGATATTTGTATTCGACTGCCTTCGGGGTAATCTTGTCGCCTGTTGTAATATCCAGCTTCAGAGGAACCTTCATAGGGAGGAAGTTTGCCGTCAGCGATATGCGATAGCCGCCGTATGCGTCGTTCTTTCGAATTTCTCCAACCTCCTGAAAACGGAAGGTTATATTGTCATCAATGGGAATAGAGACAATCTCCTCGAACATTGTCTTTATGCTGTTCTCGTTTACGGGATGATTTCGGATGGTGGCGTCCATATCCATTGTGGCACGGGAATGGAGACCAACCATCGAGGCAATCAACAGTCCGCCCTTTAGGATGAAGTTTCCTTGATATCTTGAATGGGCGATGCGCTTTAGCAGCCGCTCCAACATATAGTTTTGCATCACGAGTTGGGCAGGGATGTGTTTTTCTTTTGCCATTTTATTGATGGCGGCCTTTAACTGCATTGCATTATTCAAAGCAGTACCTCCAGATATGTCCGTATCCTTTTTTCGACGCCGAGCCGAGCTGCATACGCTGAGAGCAGGGGAATGTTTTTCTGATTGCTGTCCGTATAGTGTTTGAAAGCTTCTGAGACAACTTGAATATCTGCAGCGTGCTGCGGTCGCAGGATATCACAGAGCGTACGCTCCATAGAATAACAGCGTATCGAATTCCCTGCAGGAGATTTTATCTCTGTAATGCCAAGTTCATATCGCTCAGGTTTTACCTGAGCACAGTGGATTCCTTCCTTTTGCGGATTTGCCAGATTGTAGTTTGTGGGGAAAGTCATATGGTAGGCAATCGGCGTTCGATCCGTCAGATTCCAGAGAAAGAGAGCTGTTTCGTGTGAGAAAATGCCGCGTTTGAATCGTGTTTGCAGATTGAGGAATTCATCTTCCCATATTTCGGGCAGCGTGTATACGCCGCGGGCAGGACGGAGCAAATGTCCGCGTTTGACGAGATGTGCCAACATACTGCGGGAAATACCGGATGATACCGCTTTGGCTGTTGTCAGCATACCGTTATTTTTATGGATGAGGTTCATAATAGCAGCTTGTTGCGTCATGGGAATCATCTCCTATAAACTTTCTTGCTTGTATTATATAAATAAACAAGC
>NZ_KB290941.1:0-548 GCF_000318175.2 Selenomonas sp. oral taxon 138 str. F0429
TTTTCGAGAGAAACACAGCCCCGAAAGGCTGTGCGAAATCCCTGAAATCGTCGGTTATTTTTTACCCGTGAGGATAAAGCGAATATATGCGGCGCGATCTCTCTCGATGAAACAGATGAGTTCGTAGAATTCCATCTTAAACGCCATCCTCTGAACAGCGGGAATGTCGAACATATTCACCCGCCCCGAATCGCGGATATCCATGATCTGCGAGAAAATCGTCTCGTTCATGACTGACCACCTTTCTGCATGATGCGGAAGAAGTCTACGCCGGGGATAAGGCTGAGTGACGATCCTGTCTCCCATCGGACGAGAAGCTGTCCCGCATCGTCAACGCCCAGAATCTCGCCCATCGTTCCTGTCGGTGGGGCTTGCGGATCGTCCATGCCGAGGAGTTCCACCTTTGTCCCGCGTGGGTACTGCCGCTGAAGTGCAGCGATCTGCTCCCTACTCGGAAAATGCATGACGCTCATCTCCTTTCCGATGTCCGCTCTTAAACGCGCTGCTGCCCGTGAGGTTCTGCAGGAGAATCTTGCGCGACTCTTTGT
>NZ_KB290941.1:568-1519 GCF_000318175.2 Selenomonas sp. oral taxon 138 str. F0429
ACTCGGCGTATGCCTTTGCCGTCTCGTCGGTGATCGTCCCATGCAGCCATGCAAAGGTGATGCGGTCATCGGTCAGTGTGTAAGTCGCCTCGCGGATGTCAAATGCGTGCCGGATGAGCCGTCCCTTGCTCCGAAGGAGTGTGTCCAGATTCTGCAGTGCCGTATCGGTGAAAAGGCTGCGTGGGAGACTGATGGAAAGGCTGTCCTCGTCGGGTTCTTCCATCACCGCCTCCATTGGAGCAGGTTCTTCTACCACCGTTTCTGTCGGTGTCGGCTCATCATCTGCCGCTTCCGTCCGGCTCGGCGCGTCTGCCCCTGTGTCCGCGCAGGGAGTCTCGCTCATCGCGGATTCCGTTGTGCTCGGCTCCTTCGCCCCTGTATCTGCGCAGGAGGGCTCGTTTTCCCCATCCTCGGACGTAAAGCCCGCCTCGTGCAGTGCCGTGCGCACACACGCCACGGTCGCTTCGTCAAGGGCATCGTCGAAGCAAAGGCTGCCGTCCTTCGTGATCTCGAATGCGCCGATCTTGTAGGAAAATGTCGGTGCGCCGCAGTAGGCAGGCTTCGTGTCGAGCACCTTGCTGACTACCGCGACCATCGCCTTGCGCTCTTCCTTTTGGATGTTGTAATTGACCTTCATGGTGGTTTCCTCCTTTATGAACTTTGGTCATTACATTCATCACTCACGTGGGAAGAATTAGCAAGCGGATTCTGTTGTATACACCGAATGCCCGAAATGTGCGATTCCTGTCAGCACATAGAACACACAGGGAAGTGCGACACCGTTGCCCCACATCTTATACTCTGCCGCATCCGAGTGCGGATTCTTCAGCCATCTGCGAATCTGCGTATCGGTCTTGGGCTTCTTGCCACCCGTGATTTTTCGGTGCGTCTCAAAGACCGTGCGCCAGAACGCCATCTCTTCCTCCGTGGGATTATCCGTTTCAAGCCCCG
>NZ_KB290941.1:1539-1975 GCF_000318175.2 Selenomonas sp. oral taxon 138 str. F0429
AAGCCCTGTAAGCGTCCGCACTCGGTCGGTGTCAGTCGACGGACTGCATAGACGGGCTGATTGACGACCGTCGGATCTTTATAATCCCGCGCCATCAGTGTTGGACATTTCTCCTTTGCAAAATGAGAGTGGCAGCCCGTCGTCATGGCATAGACCGCATGACGGTCAGCGGTATTGAGCGTAAAGCTCACATCCTCGGAGATACCGCTTCCCTGCGGCCCGTTCTTCTCCTGCCGTCCGATCATCGAACCTTGGATGGAGACAACAGCAACACCACCCTGACAACACGAGGGATTTCCACCGTTCTTATCTACTGTCCGCGCCTTCTCCGTTTCGTAGATGCCGACGTGCGGATTGTCTGATTTCATGGCATTGGATTGGAAGGATGAAATCCCGTATGCCTGTACGTCCTTCAATACAAGCGGCTGATTATTCC
>NZ_KB290941.1:1995-2326 GCF_000318175.2 Selenomonas sp. oral taxon 138 str. F0429
ATATTGCCAGAGGACCGTTGTACCGCGCATCCGATCCGTGTGACTCAAATACGGCAGGGACTTTGCCCGCACGAAGCGTTGGAGATTTCTCCTCTGCATAACCGATGCTGCGGCTCTGTGCGGAATGCTCGGTACAGAAACCTGCGCTTACCCTCTCGCCTGACGTTCCAGTGCCATCTGCAAACTCTCTGGCAGTGCCTTGCCACGAAGCGAAGCACGACGCAAGATCCCCGCGCACGCTTTCGGTGTCAAATAGTATTTCTCCGGCACATGAACCTCCAAAATCTGCGACAAGGTAGATTCTGCGCCGACGCTGTGGAACTCCCCAGCC
>NZ_KB290941.1:2346-5956 GCF_000318175.2 Selenomonas sp. oral taxon 138 str. F0429
GCACCTCGGGTGCTTCCGGCTCTTTGATGCGGACGATTTCCGTAAGGACGGATTGGAAGTCCCGTCCACCCGAACTTGAAAACGCTCCCGCGACATTCTCCCAGACGATGAATCTCGGATATCTTCCATTCGTTGCACACCTCATTTCTCGCACGATACGGACAGCTTCAAAAAAAAGTATGGACTCCTGCCCATGCAGCCCTTCCCGCCGTCCCGCAATGCTGAGATTCGTGCAGGGAGAACCGAATGTGATAATGTCCACAAGCTCGATCTCATCCCCGCGAATCTGGTGAATGTCCCCCAGATGCTTGACGGAGGGCAGCCGCTTCGTTGTGACACGAATTGGGAACGGCTCGACCTCCGATGCCCACTTTGGTTCTATGCCCGCAAAAACAGCACCGAGTGTGAATCCTCCGCTCCCGTCAAAGAGACTGCCGAGCGTCATCATTTCACAATATGGGGAGCGGTCATACGCTCAAGCATCTTGCCCGTCATCCAGATCGCACCGTCGATGACGAGTGGCAGGAAGATGCGGTCACGGAATCTGCACCATCCCGTCTCCTTCTCCGCACTCTCGCGAAGTGCCGCCGTGTATGCCGCCGACACCTCACGCGCGGCAGGAAGCCCCTTCTCGTGAAGCCAGAGAACCGTCGCTTCCTTTGCCTCCGTCCGTACAAAATCCCCCACATGATTTTTCAGTTCGTTTTGAATGTGTTCCAGTTTCATCTTCAACACTCTCCTTCATAGTCCGTTACCCCACGCGCAATGGCGCGGGCAAATTCATCCTGCTGCGAACGCAGAAGCTCTGCGTCACCCGCATGGTCGATAAACGCAAGTTCCACGAGCACAGCGACCGCATCGGTGTTGCTCAGAACGTACAGACCGTTAACACCGGGCTTTGCACCCTTCACGCCGCGATCCACAGTTCCGAGCGCATCCACGATCTGATTCTGGATGCACTGTGCCAGCTTCTCCCCCTCTTCGCTTCCGTAGAAGTGCCACGTCTCCGTTCCGTTTGCACTGCCGTTATAGGCGTTGCAGTGAATCGAGATGAATACGTCCGCACCGCTGCGGTTGGAAGCTGAGACAACTTCATGCAGACTATCAGACTGAAAGTTGTCAACCACCTCAACACCTGCGGCACTCAGATAGCCCGCCGCAAGGTCAGCGACATTTTTTGCGACATCACATTCCCGCAGTCCAAAGCCACACGCGCCGGGGTCGGGATTTCCGTCCGGAGCATGACCGGGATTCAAAAACACACGCATCAAGATTCCTCCTTCGCTTTCGGCACATCCGCATACGGAATACGTTCACCGTCACGTTCCAAAAAGACATCTTCGGCATTGCCGTCTCTGCTCTGGATGTATCTTTCCACCGCCACGTCCACGAATTTCGGCTCAAGCTCTACGCCATAGCAAATACGCCCCAACTGCTCACAGGCGATGAGCGTTGATGCAGAACCGAGGAAGCCGTCGAGAACGATACCATTCGTCTGTGTACACTGCTTGACAAGGTAGGCGATGAGCGGCACAGGCTTCGAGGACGGATGGCCGCAGCCGTCCTTCTTTGAATCCTTGATGCGGTCGAAAGCAAAGACGGTGGTCTGCTTCTGATCGCCGTACCATCTGTGCCGCCCGTCCTTCCGCCAGCCCCAGATGATCGGTTCGTGAATGTACTTCCAATCCGTCCGTGTGAGTACAAGGCGGTCTTTCTTCCACACCAGACCTGCGCCAACTTTAAAGCCCGCATCCTCATAAGCGTCATGAAAGATGCGGGCTTTTGCTGTTGCGTAGAAAACGTAGATGGAAGCGTCGGTCGCCATCACCGAGTGAAAGGCGGTAAAAGCGGATTTGAGGAACTCGTAGGCGTCCTTGTCATTCAGATCGTCGTTCTTTATTTTCCCAGAGGAACTTTCCAGAGCCACAAAATACGGCGGGTCCGTGCAGACGAGGTTGACCTTCTCGCCGCCAAGCAGACGCTCGTATGTCTCCGGGAGAGTGGAATCTCCGCAGATGACACGGTGCTTGCCGAGATGCCACACATCTCCTATTTTGGCAACGCAGGGCTTTGCAAGTTCCGCATCCACGTCGAAGTCATCTTCCTGCGCCTCACCACCATCCAAGGAGAGCAGGTCAGCAATCTCGGACTCATCGAAGCCCGTGAGCGAGATATCAAAGTCCATGCCCTGCAAGGCTTCCATCTCGACGCGCAGCATCTCTTCATCCCATCCTGCGTCAAGTGCGAAACGGTTGTCTGCGAGAATGTAGGCTTTCTTCTGCGCCTCGGTCAGATGATCGACGAATACGCACGGAACTTGCTCAATGTTCTCCTCTTTCGCGGCGAGGATTCTTCCATGTCCCGCTATGACGTTGAATTCCCGGTCGATGATGACGGGATTGACAAAACCAAACTCCCGCAAAGACGAACGCAGCTTGGTGATCTGCTCCTTCGAGTGGGTGCGGGCGTTATTCACATAAGGGATGAGCTTTCCGATGGGGACAAGCTGCATCTCGGATGTCATTTTTCCCAAGATATACACCTCCTGCAATAAAAAAAGCGACCTACATCGCCAACTGTATCTTTTGAGCTGCGCCATCACCTATGAACAAATCACAGACTTCGTTATCTGATTTGCTAAATTGGTATAAGGGCGACATCTTTTCCAGACTTGAAATTCTGTCCATAAAGAAGGTTCAGGAACGCAATTCAGCTGTCCGGCAAACTGCCTGAATAAGCACTGCGCCCCGACATTGTACATTTGAGCGCAGGTAATTGCGTTATGTGATTTTCCGAGAATTATTTGCTGCCCGTTAAGGGTAATACTGGCTTCGTACATGCCTTGTTTGCGCTTTTTCACACCGATGTAACCAATCGTATTAGACGAGCGGATTCCCTTGTTGATACAATTCTGGTGCTGCGTCGCTACGCGCAGATTGCTCTTGCGGCAATCCAGTGGATTGCGGTTTATGTGGTCTACAACGAAAATATCATCCTCAACTCCTAAGAGCAGACGATGCAGTCGAAGCCGCCTGATCAGTTTTCCATGTGCCTTAATATCCGCAATAACATAATTACTGTCCGCTTTTTTATACCACCAATATCTCGATACAATATCCACATCTTCGGCATCAATGAGAAACTTATCCCCGCTCGGCAATGTTCCAACAGCCGTGCCGTCTTTGACTGCAAAATGAAACTCCGGCTTGCATTGACTGCATTTACCGGAATTTGAATAATGCGTGATCTCGTATTGTGTGCGGAGGGAGATGCTGCCGCATCGCTTACATCTGCACCGATATTGAAAATGCCCCTTGTCATCCTGTTCGCTCTTTTCGAGAACTTCATAGTTTCCGTAAGTTTTCCCGACTAAATCCAATGTGCGTAATTGAGCCTTGATTTTATTGGCGCACCAGTGACATTTGCATTCCTTGCGCTTAAAGGTCTCCGGAGATGTGTCGTATATTCTGCCACATCGACATTGGACACGAATGCGCCGCCCCCCGGAGGATGATTTGTTTCCTTCGCTCAATACAGTCAGCCAGCCAAACTGCTGACCGGGCAAATAGACCTTTTTAATCTTCCCGCTCATCTCATCCCCTCCTTGAAC
>NZ_KB290942.1:0-603 GCF_000318175.2 Selenomonas sp. oral taxon 138 str. F0429
TTCCCAGTCTCCCGGCTATCCTGTACGTTATATGCCAAAGACCAATGCCAAGCTGCAGTAAAGCTCCATGGGGTCTTTCTGTCCAGTCGCGGGTAACCTGCATCTTCACAGGTATTTCAATTTCACCGGGTCCCTCGTTGAGACAGTGCCCAAATCGTTACGCCTTTCGTGCGGGTCGGAACTTACCCGACAAGGAATTTCGCTACCTTAGGACCGTTATAGTTACGGCCGCCGTTTACAGGGGCTTCAGTTCGCTGCTTCATCTCTAGGACTAACAACTCTCCTTAACCTTCCTGCACCGGGCAGGCGTCAGCACCTATACTTCAGCTTGCGCTTTCGCAGGCACCTGTGTTTGTGGTAAACAGTCGCTTGGGCCTCTTTTCTGCCGCCGCCAACAGCTCAGACAGCAAGTGTCGTCACCATCAGCGGCCATCCTTTTCCCGAAGTTACGGATGCATTTTGCCGAGTTCCTTAACGAGGGTTTTCCCGCGCACCTTAGGATTCTCTCCCCGCCTACCTGTGTCGGTTTTGGTACGGGCGGACGTCTTCTCGTTAGAAGCTTTTCTTGGCAGTGTAGTGCAGCTGAATTCAGATTGACCGTAG
>NZ_KB290944.1:0-7648 GCF_000318175.2 Selenomonas sp. oral taxon 138 str. F0429
AACTTTCTTGCTTGTATTATATAAATAAACAAGCAAGAAAGTCAATAAAATATGAATGACCCTTAAAAACCTCGGGATGCACATGAACGCAGTCCGAGGTTTTCATATCAAGACCCCGTTGCAGTGATCTATCTCATGTTGAATAATCTGTGCCGTAAAGCCGGAGAACTTGTTTTGCTGTTTGCGAAATTTTATGTCGCGGTATGTGACTTCGACCCATTCATGCCGCATTGTTTTTCTCTGTCCGGGTAGGGAGAGACATCCTTCCTCTGCCTCGTATTGCTCGGAGGATGCTTTTACAATCTCCGGATTCAGCATGACGAGATGAGATTTACCCACGCATACGGCAATGATGCGCTTCTTTTCGCCAATCATGTTGGCGGCAAGTCCGACGCAGTGTCCGACATGTGCTTTGAGCGTATCGAGCAGGTCGTTGGCAATCGGGAGGTCGGATTTCACGGCCTCCTCGGATGGCTGCCCGAGAAACATTGCATCCTTGACGATAGATCGTACTATCTGCCTTATCCTCCTTTGCTTTAGAAATATTCGATTGAACAAATAAATTTTCCTGCAACGGGTGACCAATATGCCTCTTTCTGTCCGCTGTCTTTTGAGAAGGGGACGACTTTTCCCCGTCATCGGAGTATTTACAGCGTATTGGAGGAATTTGCCATGAAAGATTTGCAGATTTTGGAACACAGCGGCATCCGAGTCATGACCACGGAACAGCTTGCCGAGGCGTATGGCTGTGATGTCCAACACATCAAACAGAATTTCAACAACAACAAAGATCGGTTTGCGGAGGGAAAACATTACTTCCGGCTCGAAGGTGCTGATCTCAAGGGATTCAAGAGGCAAGTCGAAAATTTCGACCTGCCTGTGAGCAAGTTTGCATCCACAATTTATCTCTGGACGAAACGAGGTGCGGCGCGCCATTGCAAGATGCTCGGAACGAATCGTGCATGGGATGTCTTTGAGGAGCTGGAAGAGAGCTATTTCAACCCCATGAGGAACATGACGCCCGAGGAATTTCTTCTGTACAGCGCGCAGCGTCTGGTGGAGCAGGCAAAGGCGATTAAAGCCGCCAATGCCCGCATTGACAAGGTTGACAAGCGGCTTCTCGATGTGGAATCCAAGCAGATGACCATCGACCAGCACCACTACACCATCATCGGCTATGCAAACCTTATGGGAATCCGTGGCGTGAGTCGTGATGTTGCCGCCGGGCTTGGGCGCAGAGCGTCGGCAATGTCCAGAAAGCAGGGCTATCACATCGGCAAGGAGTACGATGCCAAGTACGGCATGGTGAATACCTATCATGTGGATGTGCTGCAGGAGGTTTTCAGGAGGTAATGTTTCGTGGACGCATTGAGCAGTTTGTACGGACGTTCGCTCAGTTTTGAGCAAACGTCTAAGTAGGCAGGGAGCGTAGTATCATGAAGCATTTCAATGAATCACACTACCCGGACCCAACGGCAGGAGCAGCGATGAGGACTCTCGAGAGGGAGATGAATGCATCTTTTCCGATCATCTACATCTGTTCGGCATATCGCAACAATCCGCGCGTCAATATCATGCGGGCGCGAGAGTATTGCCGCTTCGCCGTTCGGCGTAGGTGCATTCCTCTGGCACCTCATCTGCTGTTCCCGCAGTTCATGTCCGAGGAGCAGGATCGTGCTCTTGCGATTCGCATGAATTTTATTCTTCTGCGCAAGTGCATGGAACTCTGGGCATTCGGCACGGAAATCACCGAAGGGATGGAGGCAGAGATCGCCAAGGCGCGTTCTCTTTGCATCCCGATACGGTATTTCAACACGAAATGCGAGGAGGTCGTATGGGGATGACCGTCGACGAACTCAAGGAAGAGAAAATCTGGGTCTGTTGGAAGTATGTCCAAAAGGATGGAAAGTCCACGAAGAAGCCCTGTGGTGCAGACGGCGGTATTACCGGCGTGAATCATGCGTTTCGTGCGAGTTGGGTGACGTTTGAGGAAGCGCAGAAGGCAGCAGAGGAGAAGTCGTTCGGCGGTGTCGGCTTCATCATTCCGAAGGGAATGTATTTCTTGGACATCGACCACAGAGACGAAGCCGATGCACTGGCGCAGCTGCAGATTCGCAGACATGACACTTATGCCGAGAAATCTGTCAGCGGCAATGGCATTCATCTTTACGGTTGCTGCGACTATGATCGTATTCCGAAAAAGAAGGACGCAGACGGCAAGGAGAAGCTCGACCCGAAATTTTATGTCAAAAATCCGCACAACAAAATGGAACTCTACGTCGGCGGACTGACCAATCGATTTGCCGTCTTCACGGGAGATGTGTTGCACGACGTACCGTTTGCCGACGGGACAGAAGCCGTGTTGACCACATTGCAGAAGGATATGCTGCGCAAACAGCCCGTGAACTATCGTCCGAAGGAAGATGGCGACCGCGCTGTGTTCGACATTGTATGTGCCCTGCGGAAGGCAAAGAACGGCGGGAAGTTTCAGCGTCTCTTTGATCGCGGCGACATTTCTGAGTACGGCAGCGCATCGGAAGCGGATGCCGCGCTTTGCGCCCTGATTGCCTTTCGAACGGGGGACGATGCGGAGATGATTGATGCCGTCTTTCGTAAGTCCGCACTCTACCGCAAGAAATGGGAGCGTGCGGATTACAAGGCAGCGACCATTCGCACGGGCGTAGAAGCGTGTCATGGGGTGTTCCATGCAGCGGCGATGGAGCATCCGGATTTCATTCACTTCAATGCAAAGGGAAATCCTGTCATCAGCTGTCCGGCACTTGCAGATTACATTCGGCAGAACCTGCACTACATCTTTGTCCGCGACAGTGCGCGGCATGGTGTCCTGCGGTATGTTTACGAGGGCGGAGTGTACCGTCTCTATGCGGACGATATGCTGAAAGGTCTCATCAAGAACTGCATTGCATCCTACGATTCGGAGATGATTGAGATGCGAAAGGTGGATGAGACATTTCGCATCCTCACAACGGATCTGAACTACATCAAGGACTCCGACCTCAATGCAGATGAGGACATCATCAACTTCCAGAACGGGATTCTCCATCTCTCCACGATGGAACTGACCGAACATGCTTCCGACCTGTTATCCACCATACAGATTCCGTGCGAGTGGGCGTGTGAAGAGATTGCGACACCTGTGTTCGATGCATTCATGCAGACACTCACAGATGGCGACACCGAGATTGAGCGACTGTTGCTTGAGTTCATCGGTGCGTGTCTGTCCAACGTCAAAGGATGGCGTATGAAAAAAGCTCTCTTTATGTACGGTGCGGGGGACACGGGAAAATCCCGTCTCAAATGTCTGGTGGAGCAGCTGCTTGGCAGGGGGAACTATGTCGGCATTGATCTTCGTGAGATTGAGGCGCGATTCGGCACAGGGCTGATCTACGGAATGCGGCTTGCGGGCAGCTCAGACATGAGTTTCATCACCGTGGATGAACTCAAGACCTTCAAGAAATGCACGGGCGGGGACAGCATCTTCGCGGAATTCAAGGGACAGAACGGATTTGAGTTCACCTTCAACGGGCTGTTCTGGTTCTGCATGAATCAGTTGCCGAGGTTTGGGGGCGATGACGGGCAGTGGGTGCATGACCGTATCATGCAGGTACACTGCAAGAATGCCATTCCGCTTGAAAAGCAAGACAGGCTTCTCGGAGAAAAACTCTATGCCGAGCGTGACGGGATCGTCCGCAAAGCCATCCACGCGCTGCGTGCGGTCATCCAAAACGGCTACCGATTCACGGAGCCGCAGTCGGTTCTGTCGGCAAGAGAGGAATATATGGTCGAGAACAACTCCGTACTTGCCTTCCATGCAGAGTGCATGATGAAACGCCCCGAGGGAGCAAAGTGCGGCGAGGTCACAACGGGCAAGGTCTACCGCATCTATCAGGCATGGTGCAGGGACAACAACAACGGCTTTGCAAAGACCGCACGGGAGTTCAGAACCACACTGGCTCGGTATTACAAGACCGATTTCAGCTCAATGACCATACGGCGAAGTTATGGAAATGTCTATCGGGATCTCCTGCTGACCCCGGAAGCACTTCAGGAATATACAGGCTTCTGGAGTTCACCCGAAGATGATTTCTTGAAAGATTAAGGTGCAGGTTGTGGCAGTTCGGTGAGTAAAACCCCACAAGGGTGTCACCGTACTCCGCCCCTGTTATTTCTGGGGACATAGGCCTTTGGTGACAGAAGTGATACTTCTTATACCCTTTATATAGAGGGAAAGAGAAAAGAGTGAAGAGGATAGGATATATAAATATATATTATATATATAGTATAGGCGGTGACACACACCACTATCACACGAAATTGGAAAAGCGAGGAATCTCAATGCGTGAATCAGATTTGGAGAAATTCACTAGGTTATACATAAAATCGCACGGCGGGCTTGCATTGAAGTTCATATCTCCGGGATGTGCAGGTGTACCGGATCGACTTGTGCTCATGCCGGGCGGCAAGATGTGCTTTATGGAACTTAAGGCACCGGGCAGGAAGCCGCACCCCTTGCAGGTGCGGCGTATCGAGCAGCTGCGTGCGCTCGGATTCAAAGTCTATGTGGTCGATGGAAAAGAAGAAATCGGAGGAATTATCAATGCGCTATAAACCGCATTTCTACCAGACATACGCCAAGGACTTTATCCTTCATCACAAGGAAGCCGCAGTTTTCTTGGATTGTGGGCTTGGCAAGACCGTCGTTACTCTTACGGCAATCGAGGAACTGCTGCATGACTTCTTTGAGATCGGCAAGGTACTCGTTATCGCTCCGCTGCGCGTAGCACGGGATACATGGCCGTCGGAGATCATAAAGTGGGAGCATACGAGAAACATCCGCGCCTCTATGGTTATGGGAACACCGAGGGAACGGACGGCAGCACTCATGCGGCGTGCGGATGTATATATTATCAATCGGGAAAATGTAAAGTGGCTGATCGAAGAGAGCGGCGCGGTGTTGGATTTTGATATGATCGTCATAGATGAACTCTCATCGTTCAAATCTCATCAGGCAAAAAGATTCCGCTCTCTCCTGAAGCTGCGTCCCTCGGTCAAGCGAATTGTGGGGCTGACGGGAACACCGTCGGCAAATGGGCTAATGGATCTCTGGGCTGAGTTTCGCCTTCTGGATATGGGCAAACGGCTCGGCAAATTCATCTCCCATTACCGCAATGACTTCTTCCTTCCCGACAAACGGAATCAACAGATGGTGTTCAGCTACAAGCCGCGCGAGGGTGCGGAGGATGAAATCTACCGCCGGATTGAGGACATTACCATCTCCATGCGTTCCAAGGATTATCTCAAAATGCCGCAGCTCATCTCAAATAGCGTATGTGTTGCTATGGATGAGCGTGAGCGGGAACTCTATGACCGGATGAAGCGGGACATGGTGGTTGCCCTTGGTGGTACGGAGGTTGATGCCGTCAGTGCGGCGGCACTTTCCGGGAAACTCCTCCAGATGGCAAACGGAGCCGTCTATACGGAGGACGGGAAATCCGTCCACCTGCATGACCGCAAACTGGATGCACTCGAAGATCTTGTCGAGAGTGCGAATGGAAAGCCCGTACTCGTTGCGTACTGGTATCGGCATGATCTTGAGAGGATCAAGGCGTGGATTCCTGTTCGAGAGATTCGGTCGAGTGCAGATATTGCGGACTGGAATACGGGCAAAATCCCAATCGCCGTGATTCATCCAGCGAGTGCGGGACATGGACTCAACCTTCAGTTCGGCGGTTCGACGCTCATCTGGTTTGGTCTGACGTGGAGTTTGGAACTCTACCAACAGACCAATGCGCGTCTCTATCGGCAGGGACAGACGGGGACTGTGGTTATCCACCATATCATCACGGCAGGGACGATTGATGAGAATGTTATGCAGGCACTTGAACGAAAGGACAAGACTCAGACGGCTCTGATTGATGCCGTCAAAGCGAATCTGGAGGTGGCTTCCCATGATGAACTGTGAGGTTCTTGCCAATGCAATCATCGAACAGGCGACAAAGGATTATCGCTGGGCGCGGACGGTTCTTCGCAAAGCGGCAGAGAATGTCGAGGCGGCAGCGATGCGCAGCGACACGGAGCGGTTCTTTCATTCCGCATGGTTTGGTCAGTTGACGAGTATAGATGGAGAATGGCTGCTTGAAAAGCTAGAGGGGGAATTTGTGTGACAGCGAAAGAATATCTCAGTCAGGCGTACCGAATTGACCAACGGGTCAACAGCAAACTCCGTCAAGTGGACTCCTTGCGTGATCTTGCCACTAGAGCCACATCCACAATGGGAACGGAGCCTGTCAGCGGCACGAGAAATGTCCATCGCTTGGCGGATACCATCGACAAGATTGTCGACTTGGAGAATGAGATCAACAATGACATCGACCGTTTGGTAGACTTGAAACGTGAGGTTATGGCGACCATCAGCAAAGTACAGGACGCGAATGCCCTCATGCTGTTGGAGCTTCGGTATCTCAGCTTTATGTCGTGGGACGAAATTGCGGGCGAGATGCACTATACTTCCCGCTGGGTGCATATTCTCCATTCCAAAGCACTCACTGCTGTGGATAAGATTCTTGCAGGGAAATGAAATCACGTAAAAAGACTTCACTATAATTCTCTTGAGTTCCGGTGTTGACATGGTAAAATGGTGTCATGAAAAGTATGCTTAAAGGCTCGACCTCCAATGGGAGCAATCCCGGCGGAGGTTTTTTCATGCCGCAATGGAGGTGTGCGATGCCGAAAAAACCGAAGCGACCTTGCCGCATGACGGGCTGCCCGAATCTCACAGACAGAAAAAGCTGTTACTGCGAGATGCACGAGAAAACGATGCAGCGGCATTATGACCGCTTCACGCGTGGGTACGATCAGCACGAGAGGTATGGCAGCGTATGGCGCAGGATTCGTGACCGTCACTTGGCAGGGCATCCGCTCTGCGAGCAATGCAAAGAACAGGGGAGATACGTCCTTGCGACACTCGTGCATCATATCCGACCGATTTCTGAGGGAGGCACACATGATGAGAGCAATTTGATGTCGCTCTGCGTATCGTGCCATGAGCGGATTCACCAACGTGGCAGTGGCGACCGCTAGACCCCCAGGGGGCAGTCAAATCTCTAAAACCGCGCCGTTACTGGACCGGGGAGGGGGCGTACAGAAAAATTCGCATAACTTTTAGGCCAGTTAGAGAGATAAGTTTTACTGACACGATTCTCGGCGGGAAGCCACGCACAGCGGGGGTCGACAGTATTTGAACCGCTCGATAAAACAGCGTAAATGCTGAAACTTATGCTCAAAAAAGTTTTGAAAAGTTTTAAGGGGGGAAACGTATGGGGCTTAGAGGACCGCAGCCCGGCACGGGAGGAAGACCAAGAAAATCCTTGGCGGAGAAAGTGACCGAGGGCAATCCTGGCAAGCGCAAGCTGAAGGTCTTGGACTTTGAGCAAATCGCCACAGAGCCGGAGGGCGTGGATATGCCGCCTCCCAAGGAGTTTTTATCGGCTACGCAGCGTGACGGCTCCACGCTTTCGGCACGTGAACTCTACGAAGAAGCGTGGGCGTGGCTCAAGCGGCGTGGATGTGCGGAACTGGTATCTCCTGCTCTCCTGGAGCGATATGCCGTGAGTGCGGCACGTTGGAT
>NZ_KB290945.1:0-206 GCF_000318175.2 Selenomonas sp. oral taxon 138 str. F0429
TTACGGTTCACAATCTTAGGTCGGTCATTTGGCTACGTTTTGCATTGTCTAGTTTTGAGGGCGCATCGGACGCAAGAGATTGCGTAGTTGTGACCTTATTGTTCACTGAAAACTGCACAGAAGAAACAAGAAAATCTAAGAAAGGGAGACGGAGTGAACTCATGTACACGACGTTTTCCTCACTGAGGTCTTCTACCGCAAGGTAG
>NZ_KB290945.1:226-559 GCF_000318175.2 Selenomonas sp. oral taxon 138 str. F0429
TTCCCAAGCAAATTAGGATAAAGCGAAAATACCTTACATCACAAGATGAGGTTCCGATTCCATGTTGGATCGGTACTGAAGATTCCGTTAGATGTGCGGAAGCCGACAGAGACATAGTACGCTATGTCGATGAGGCTGACAAAGCAGATGACGGGATATGCAGTGCCGCTGATGAACGAAGCGGAAGGTTAAGTCAAGTGAATAAGGGCATACGGCGGATGCCTAGGCGTTTTGAAACGAAGAAGGACGCGATAAGCTGCGATAAGCTGCGGCGAGCTGCAAGTAAGCTATGACCCGCAGATTTCCGAATGGGGCAACCCGGCAAGAGTAACG
>NZ_KB290946.1:0-604 GCF_000318175.2 Selenomonas sp. oral taxon 138 str. F0429
ATCTAGCCATCTTCCACCAACTCCCTGCATTCCATCACGAGCCATCTCTTCTTCCCGCCAAGCAGATAGGGCGGCGCAATGGGTGTGAGCCGCTTCCCATTCCACTGCACTAGGTCGGTCACGCGCACATCCGCACGGTAACGAATGACGATGCGGTAATCCACCTCCTGCACCTTCTCCGCATATCCGTCCGAGATTTTTGCCGCAAAGGGCAGAACGAGTGCCCATGCCTTTGCAATCTCCTGCGTTGTTTGCGCGAGGATATTCCCCTCATCGTCCGTATCTGTGACGGGACGCAGAATAGTGATTCGATGACGCAGTTCGCTCATAGACACCTTCATCTAAAAGACCTCCTTCCGCACACCGAAGAGAAGCGAGCGCAGTGTCAGCGCAAGTCCCCGATGGTCGGCTTCCTCCCGATGTTCATAGAGATAGGAGACGGCGTAGAGGATTGCAACGCGCACAATTGCCTGATCTTCAACCTTGGACAGCTTCTTCACGCGCAGAAGTGCCGTACAAATCTGCTCTGCCGTTTCCGTAAAGTGCGTGAGGAGATCGTCCTCCTCATCCCCGTCAATGCGCAGATACTGCTTGACTGCTGCAA